>JAACZQ010000066.1 GCA_009996675.1 Chitinophagaceae bacterium | reverse complement strand
TTTATTCCGCACATATGTATCCAAATCTCTATTATGCTTTCAAGGATCTTTTTGGCATTGAGCTGAATGGATTAAAGCTGATCAACTCTTTTGGTTTTTTTGTCGCCCTTTCCTTTGTGGCATCGGCATGGATACTGACCCTCGAATTAAAGCGCAAGCAGAACCTCGGACAATTCAGTTATACCGAGGAGAAAATGATGGTGGGTGCACCCGCTTCTGTGGGCGAACTGGTCATTAATTTTCTGCTGGGCTTTTTATTCGGATTCAAAATCATCGGCGCTTTTCTCATACCCGATGCACTGGATAACCCGCAGGAATTTATTTTATCAGCCCGCGGACACGCACCCATGGGTATCGTAGTGGGACTTGTTTTTGCCTTCCTCAAATGGCGTGAACGCAACCGCCAGCGATTGGATAAACCGGAGATACGGGTGGTACGAATATGGCCGCACGACCGGGTAGGTGATGTGGTATTGTATGCCGCCGTATTCGGCTTCCTGGGAGCCAAGATTTTTCACAACCTCGAAAACTGGAATGAGTTTGTAAAAGATCCCTGGGGCGCATTGGTCTCTTTCAGCGGATTGACTTTTTATGGCGGACTGATTTGTGCAGGCATAGCCATCATCATCTATGCACGCAAACACCGCATCAGCATCATACACCTCTGCGATACCATGGCGCCCGTTATGATGTTTGCTTATGCATTCGGACGAATCGGCTGCCAGGTGAGTGGCGATGGCGACTGGGGTATCATCAACCGTTCCGCCAAACCCTTCAGCTGGATACCCGACTGGGCCTGGGCCTATAAATACCCGCACAATGTAATCGGGGAGGGGATTGCCATACCCGGCTGCGAAGGACCTTATTGTAACGAATTACTCGCCCCGGTATATCCTACACCATTGTATGAAATCATTGTCTGTTTCCTGCTTTTCGGCCTGATCTGGTATTTCCGTAAAAAATGGAAAACACCGGGTATGCTGGCCGGACTTTACCTGGTTCTAAATGGACTGGAGCGCTTTTTTATTGAAAAAATCCGTGTCAATACCAAATATACCGATCTGCCATTCCAGCCCACACAGGCCGAAATTATCTCATCTGTGCTGGTGATTGGTGGCCTGATCCTGCTGCTGAATGCCAAAAAATGGTTTGGCAAGCCCACCGGAACAACCACCTGATCCGGTTCCGGACTACCTGCTTTAATGCCCGAAGTGTTTGATTATCAATTCAATGCTTCGGGCTTTTTGTTGTTTCAACACTAAGTTTTTACCCCTACTGCCATTCATCATTGTAATACACCGTTCATGATGAAACTATGTACTATGCAAAACATAGTACATAGTTTTGTTCTGTAATTAGCAAAAACGAGAACTAAATTATAAAACCTCAATAACTACTACATGAAGAACTGGAAAGGAATGCTGACGGCCATGGGACTGGTTTCCCTTTCATTTGTCAGCCAGGCGCAATCAGGAACGGTAAAAGGACAGGTAGCAGGCGTGGGCAGACCCGTGGAATCTGCTTCTGTTGGTTTATTACGTGCCAAGGATTCGGCTGTGGTAAAAATGTCGGTGACCGACAAAAACGGCGCTTTTGGTATTGAAAACATCAACAACGGCCGTTACCTGGTAGCGGTGCAGTCGGTAGGTTTTCAGAAATATTACAGTGAAGCGTTTGAGATCACTGCTGCACAGCCGGCATATACGCTAAAAGCCATCCAGTTGCAGGCCGCTGCTAAAAACTTACAGGATGTAACGGTTTCCAGCAAGCGCCCCATGATTGAGCAGAAGCTGGACCGTACAGTCATTAATGTAGATGCATCTCCCAGCAATGCAGGTACCAACGTACTGGAACTGCTGGAGAAATCACCGGGTATCTCGGTAGATAAAGATGGTAATATCAGCCTCAAGGGCAAACAGGGTGTGATGGTGATGGTAGATGGTAAACCCACATACCTCGGCGCACAGGACCTGGCCAATATGCTTCGGAATATGCCCAGCGCACAACTGGATCAGATTGAGATCATGACCAATCCGCCGGCACGTTTCGATGCTTCTGGTAATTCCGGTGTGATCAATATCAAAACCAAGAAAACCAAAACCATGGGTTATAATGCCAGCATTACCAGTACCTATGGTCAGGGTGTATATCCCAAGCTGAACAACAGCATCAACCTCAACTACCGCCAGGGCAAAATGAATTTCTTTGGTAATGCCAGTCAGGGTTACAATGAAAACTTCGGCAACATGCATATTGTGCGGAATTTCCGCAATCAATCCGGCGATCTGTTGTCGGTATTTGACCAGAACGCACTGAATAACCGGAAGAACAACAATATCAGTTATAAGGCGGGATTTGATTATTTCATGAATAAGAAAACCACGCTGGGTATGGTGGTGAATGGATTTGGTTTCCGTGGCGATGAGTACACCGATAATACCACATTTATCAAGGATAAAAATGGCGCATTAACCACCCGCACACAGGCTACCAATGAAACACACATGAAGTTTGGTAATGTGGGTGTGAACCTGAACCTGCGTCATGTGTTCGACAGCACCGGCCGTGAGTTAACCATGGATGCCGACTATGTAAATTATACGCAGGATAATAACCAGTTACTGGGTAACAAGTTCTACGACCACAATGGTAACGTAAAATCACCCGATGAAATGCTGCGTGGTATACTACCCTCCAATATCAATATTTACAGTTTCAAAGCCGATTATTCGCAGAAAATGAAAGGGGAGATGCGTTTTGAAGCCGGTGTAAAAACCAGTTATGTGAATACCGATAATGATGCACGTTATGCCAACTGGAACGGTACCCAGTTTGTAACAGATATAAACCGCAGCAACCACTTCCTCTACAAAGAAAATATCAATGCCGCATACCTGAACCTGAACAAACAGTTCAGCAAAAAATGGAGCGGTCAGTTAGGACTGCGTGCAGAGAATACCAATCTCAAAGGCAACCAGCTAACGACGGGTCAGGTTTTCGAACGCAACTATACCCAGGTATTCCCCACGGTATACATTGGTTTCGCTCCCAACGACAAAAACCAGTTTGCGCTGAGCTTTGGCCGCAGGATCGATCGTCCCAATTACCAGGACCTGAATCCTTTCTATTATTTCCTGGATAAATACACTTACCAGGTGGGTAACCCATACCTGCAACCCCAGTTCAGTAAGAATATTGAACTGACCCACAATTTCCGCGGAATCCTGAATACCTCATTGAATTATAGTCATACCGACAATATCATCCAGGATGTGATGGAGCAGGTGGACAGTAACAATACCACATTCATCAAGAAGAGCAATATTGCACGCCGGGATAATTTTGGTTTATCCATCAGCCTCGGTGCACCGGTAACCAAATGGTGGCGCGCCAATGTATACCTGAATGGTGTATACAATAAATTCAAAGGCATTGTGAATGGCGGCGAGATTGAAGTGGATGGTGTTATGTTCATGGGTAATATGAATAACCAGTTTACCCTGGGCAAGGGCTGGGGTGCTGAACTGAGTGGTTTCTACCGCAGCAGAAGCATTGAAGGCGTACTGGTAGCACGCTCCATGGGGGCGGTGAACATTGGCTTCAGCAAACAGATCCTGAAAAACCAGGGTACACTGCGACTGGTGGTACGTGATGTATTCCTCACACAACAGTTCCGTGGATACAGCAAATACCAGAACGTAGATGTAACACTTCGTCAGCTGCGCGACAGTCGCGTGGTGAACCTGAGCTTTACCTATCGTTTCAGCAAGGGAAAAACCGCTGCACAGCGCAAGCGTGGTGGTGCCAATGAAGAGCAGAACCGTGTGAATATGGGTGGCGGAAACTAAGCGAAAAGAGGCTGTAATCGACGGAATCAGCAGATCGTTCCATTTGAACCTGATATATTCCGTTCATCCCAATTGTCTCTTAGAATTAGCCAAACAGTGTGACTTTAGCTGTATCAATTTAGTTTTTTTCTCATGTGCATTATATAGAAGGCGGCCCCGATGTCTATCGGGGCTTTTTTTTGCCCTTTACTGAAATCGGGCTTCTTGTTTATCTTTACCAAAATATTCCTACATGCCTTCTTTTGATATTGCCAGCAAAGTGGATGTCCAGGTACTGGACAATGCCGTGAATACGGTGAAAAAAGAAATCAGTACACGCTTCGATTTCAAAGACTCGCCCGTGGTGGTGGAGCTGAATAAAAAGGATTTTACCATTTCCCTGGAAGTGGAAAGTGATATGAAAATGAAGCAGCTGATTGATGTACTCATCAGCCGTTCCATGAAGCAGGGGATTGATGCCAATGCATTCGATTTCAGCAAAGACGCTTATCCCAGTGGTAAAGTGGTTAAAAAAGAAGTACCCGTACGCAATGGCCTGCGCCAGGAAGACGCCAAGAAAATCGTTAAACTCATCAAGGACAGTGGCCTCAAAGTACAGGCAGCCATTATGGATGATATTGTACGGGTAACCGGTAAAAAAATTGATGATCTGCAGGATGTTATCGCCAAATGCCGGGAAGCCAGCCTGGGCATCCCCCTGCAATTCACCAATATGAAGAGCTGATAATCAGCCGATTAGCCCAGGGTGGGGGCCTTATATTTTCCCGGGTTTTCATTTTGGAAATCCACAGAAACACCTTACCTTTGCACTCCTGAAAATTAAATAATCGTACGGCCAAATCCGTACAACCTAAAACACATACCATGAAACAAGGTATCCATCCCGAGAGTTATCGTTTTGTTGTCTTCAAAGACATGAGTAACGGTCATACATTCCTGAGCCGTTCTACTGCCGCTTCCAAAGAAACTATTGTATGGGAAGATGGTAATGAGTACCCCGTAATCAAACTGGAAATTTCCAACACTTCTCACCCCTTCTATACCGGTAAGAACATGCTGGTAGATACCGCTGGTCGTATCGACAAGTTCAAGAAGCGTTACGAGAAGAAGAAGTAATCTTCGGTATAACATACTGCAACCCGCCTGTACAACCAGGCGGGTTTTTTTATGCCCCTTTTTTCCGCCTGTCCCATTCACATAAATGTGCGGTTTGACCGAGGCCCCGGGCGGAATAGTTTCGCGGCACTAAATATCCGAAGCATGATCTTTTTCAGTCAACCCAGGTTATGGTTATTAACCTTCCTGATCGCAGGTATACTCGTTTCCTGCAGTAAAAAACCAACACCCCCGCAACCCAGTCAGCCCAGCCTCAGTGGCAAGCTGGCCAAAATAGCATACCAGCCCGATACCTACGATTCAATCTATTACAATGATGCCGGTAATATTGCCCGCATCCGCAGTGTATACGATCGTTCCACAGGATTACTGGCCGATTATTTTTTTGAATACAATGCCCAGCAGCAATTGCAACGCATCCACGATAACCGGGGCGATGAATACCGCTATGAATACCTCAATGGTAAACCGGTTGTGGTGAGTCATTATGCCGCCGGTATCAAAAACGATTACAAGGTATACGACTACGAACAAGGCCGGCTGGTGAAGATTGGTATACACCTGAATACGGACGGACTGGGACAGCAATTCCGGTTTGAAGGGCAGCAGGAGTTTGAATACTATGCCGATGGTAACCTCAAATCCGAAGCCAGTTATGATGTAGACCAGACAACCCTGCAGTTCATCAAAAAAGTAGGGGTGGTGTACAGTGAATACGACAATGGCAGGAATCTCGATGAAACTTTTTATGGGAAACCCTATCTCTACCAGATTGTACGGGCACAGAACAATGCCCGGCGCCGGATTGTAACCCTGTACCACAGCGGTCGTACGGTGGAATACCAGTTTCAGTTCCAGTACAATAACAGCAATAACCCTATTTACCGCAAGATCAGTTATATGGACCAGGGCGACCTGGTAGAAGCCGAAGCCCGGTATTTTTATTACTAACCGGGGCTGTCCCGATAAGTGCAGTGCATATCGTACCTTTGCAACCTTGTAAATGAATACGACTATGAAACTGGATATACTGGCTTTTGGTGTGCATCCGGATGATGTGGAACTGGGTTGCTCCGGTACCATTATGGCGGCACTGGCCGAAGGAAAAAAAGTAGGGGTGGTAGACCTGACCCGGGGAGAACTGGGTACCCGTGGTACGGCCGAAACCCGTAAAGCAGAAGCAGCACGTGCCGCAGCCATCATGGGTTTAACCGTTCGCGAAAACCTGGGTATCGCCGATGGTTTTTTTCAGAATGATGAAGCCCATCAGCGTAAAGTGATCGCCATCATCCGCAAATACCAGCCCGATATCATACTGGCCAATGCACCGGAAGACCGTCACCCCGACCATGGCCGCAGCGCCAAGCTGGTTTCCGATGCCGCTTTTCTCTCCGGCTTACGCAAGATAGAAACCGTTCAGGATGGGCAGGCACAGGAAGCCTGGCGCCCCAGCTATGTATTCCATTACATACAGGACCGTTTCATACAACCCTCTTTTGTGGTGGATATTACCCCCTTCATGGAACGCAAAATGGAATCGGTGCTGGCTTATACCACCCAGTTCAACAGCGGCGGGAATGATGGTGAGCCCCAGACCTATATATCCTCACCCCAGTTCCTGGAACAGGTAAAAGCAAGGGCCATGCTGCTGGGTAAACGCATTGGCGTGGGTTATGCCGAAGGATATATCACCGAAAAAATCATCGGCTTCAATAGCTTTGATGCCATCATCAAACACAGTACCTGATTCATTCCACCTTCATTCATCGCTTCAAAACATACGCTATGTCAATTGTAAAACTGGGACTTGTACAAATGAGTTGCTCTGCATCCCGGGAAGAGAATATGGCCAAAGCCATTGCCGGTATCCGGAACGCCGCAGCCAAAGGCGCACAGATTGTATGCCTGCAGGAATTATTTACTTCGCTCTATTTCTGCGATGTGGAAGACTATGAAAACTTTAAACTCGCCGAACCCATTCCCGGCCCTGCTACCGAAACACTGTCGGCCATAGCTGCCGAACTGAATGTGGTTGTGATTGCTTCCCTTTTCGAAAAGCGCGCACAGGGCATTTACCACAATACCACAGCCGTACTGGATGCGGATGGTAGTTACCTGGGCAAGTACCGCAAAATGCATATTCCCGATGATCCGGCTTATTATGAGAAATTCTATTTCACACCCGGTGATCTCGGCTATAAAATATTTAAAACCAAATACGCCAATCTCGGCGTACTCATCTGCTGGGATCAGTGGTACCCCGAAGCAGCCCGTATTACGGCACTGATGGGCGCTGAAATTCTGTTCTACCCAACCGCCATCGGCTGGGCCACCAGTCAGGATGCCGCTACCAATGAAGAACAATACAATGCCTGGCAAACCATTCAACGCAGTCACGCCGTAGCCAATGGGGTACACGTAGTGAGTGTGAACCGGGTAGGACTGGAGCAGAACGGTGCCATGCAGTTCTGGGGTGGCTCTTTTGTGAGCAATCCATTTGGCAGCCTGCTCTATAAAGCCTCGCACGACCAGGAAGAAGTGGCGGTGATAGAGATTGATACGGCTAAAACCGACCGCTACCGCACACACTGGCCCTTTATGCGAGACCGGAGGATTGATTCTTATCAGCCGATTACCAAACGGTATATCGATGATGAGCAGGCTTAATCACAGGATAATTCAGCAACCGTAGAAACCTATTGCATGCAACCAACACCCAAGGCGCTGGGGTATTATTTCCCGGCCGAATTCGACCAACATTCAGCCACCTGGCTCAGCTGGCCGCACAAAGAAGCCAGCTGGCCCGGTAAGATCGATAGTATCTTTCCCAACTACGCCCAATTCATCAAATACCTCAGCCTGAGTGAGCTGGTGCGTATTAATGTGGCCAATGAAGCCATGCAGCAATTCGCCGTAGGACATTTACAGCAGGCCGGGGTGGACCTTTCCCGGGTACAGTTTTTCATGCATCCCACCAATGATGCCTGGTGCCGCGATCATGGCCCGGCTTTTCTGATCAATCCAAAAGCCGATATCAAAAAAGTAGTGGTTGACTGGGGATACAATGCCTGGGGCAATAAATACCCGCCCTATGATCTCGATGATGTGATCCCCACCAGAATTGCGGAACATTTCAACCTGCCGGTCTATCATCCGGGTATTGTGATGGAAGGGGGATCGGTGGAATTCAATGGCGCGGGTACGGTACTCACTTCCACCGCCTGCTTACTCAATCCCAACCGCAACCCGCATTTAAACCAGGCACAGATAGAACAATACCTCTGCGATTATTACGGTATGGAGCAGGTATTATGGGTGGATGAAGGGATCGTGGGTGATGATACCGACGGACATATCGATGATACGGTTCGTTTTGTGAATGCCGATACCGTGATCACCGTTGTGGAAGAAAATAAGGCGGATGAAAACTATGCTTTATTACAAACCAACCTGCAGCAACTCAAGGCCATGCGTTTGCTCAATGGCAAACAGCTGAACATCATCGAATTGCCCATGCCCGATGCCGTGGTGTATGAAGACCAGCGACTGCCGGCCTCCTATGCCAATTTCTACATCAGCAATGCACACGTAATCGTGCCCACCTTCCGATCTGAGAAAGACGACAAAGCATTACAAATCATCGCCACCGCATTCCCCACCCGCGAAGTGGTAGGCATCGACTCCACCGATATCATCTGGGGCCTCGGCAGCTTTCATTGCCTCAGCCAGCAGGAGCCTTTTGTTTAGTTTATGGTTTATGGTTTTTAGTTTTTGGTTGTAATTATATTTCAAGCCCACCATCAAAACCAAAAACCAATTT
>JAACZQ010000065.1 GCA_009996675.1 Chitinophagaceae bacterium | reverse complement strand
AATCGTAACAACTGCCACCACCACGGTTGGCCGTATTCTCCAGCGATACCAAGCGGCTCACCGGCTTGTGTATATCATCCGGATTAATAGCAGCCCGTACCTGCTCAGCGGTAATGCGACCCCGATCGCCGGGAAGCAACCGTACCGAACAACCGGCATTAAACGCAATACCACCACCTTCATACTGGTAGATATGCGATAACTGATCACAAATCACTTCATCCCCTGGCTGTGTATGACACTTGATGGCAATCTGGTTGGTCATGGTGCCACTCGGACAAAACAAAGCCGCTTCCTGGTTAAACAAACGGGCACTGTATTGTTCCAGCGCATTCACGGTAGGATCTTCACCAAATACATCATCCCCCAGTGGGGCAGCAGCCATCGCTGCCTGCATACCCGGTGTAGGCCGGGTTACGGTATCGCTTCTGAAATCAATCATAGTCCAAATATAAGTCCAAATACAGCAGCGAAAAACGAACAACCGTTCGCGCCACTCATCCAAAATTCAGCCGGAAAGATAAAATAATGTTCCAACTATGAAATTTTCGTTTTTACATTTGTGTAGAAATGGTAACAAAGGATAAGCACCTGAACCCTGCCAACCAATGTTATACATGCCCTCTGATGGTACCATAACACGACCCCTGTTAAAAGACAGCCGCAAGCAAAAGCGAAAAAAACAAGTATGATTTCAAAGTTCCGATTCAACCCCAGCTGGTTGTATTGTTTGTTATTCTATCCTTTGATGGGTAGCGCACAAACATCCGACAGTGCTGTTTTATCCCATGCCAGTTTGCCCAATGTAATTGCCTATGCACTCAAAAACCAGCCGGTCATCAAACAATCCCTGATTGATGAACAACTGGTAGAAACCAGTTTGCGTAATAAATTATCGGCCTGGTATCCACAACTCAACCTGAATTATAACCTGCAACACAATTTCCAGGTACCCACCAATATTATTGGCGGTAACCCGGTGCGCCTGGGGGTTAACAATACTTCCAATGCCCAGTTCACCGTATCGCAGAGTATTTTCAACCGCGATGCCCTGCTGGCGAACCGCAGTAAAGAGGATGTGAGAACCCAGGCCCGGCAAAATACCGGTGTGAATAAAATTGAACTGGTGAGCAATGTATCCAAGGCTTTTTATGATGTACTGGCTACCCAGCAGCAAATTCGCGTGACGGATGAAAATATCAGCCGGCTCGAAAACAGCCTCAAAATTGCCAGCAGTCAGTACAATGCCGGCATCGTAGATAAAACCGATTACAAACGCGCCACCATTCAGCTCAACAATACCCGCGCCACCCGCAGTGCCAACACCGCCTTGCTGGATGCCAAACTGGTATACCTCAAAGCCCTGATCGGGTATCCCGATTCCCTGACACTGCAACTGGAATATGATACCCTGCAACTGGAGAAAGAAGCCACATTGGATACCCTCATGCGTCCGGATATCACCCAACGCATCGAATTCCGTTTGCTCAATACACAGCGGCGTCTGCTGGCAGCCAACCTGCAATACGAGAAATGGTCTTACCTGCCCTCGGTTTCCCTGAATGGTGCCTATAACATGAATTACCAGAACAACCAGTTCGGCAAACTGTACAGCAATAATTTTCCCAACTCATTTGCTGCCATCAGTCTTTCCTTTCCCATATTCCAGGGAGGTAAACGAAAAGCCAATATCGAACAGGCAGAATGGCAACTGAAACGCAACGATGAAGACATCAATAAACTGCGTAACAATATATCCAGTCAATATGCCCAGGCCATGGCAGCTTACAAATCCAATCGCGCCAATTTCCTCGCCTTGCGGGAAAACCTGGCACTGGCCAAAGAAGTATACGGCATCATTGAAATGCAGTACAAGGCCGGGGTGAAAACCTACCTGGAAGTACTCACTGCCGAAACCGATCTGCGTACTTCACAAATCAATTATTACAATGCCCTGTACCAGGTACTGGCCAGTAAAGTGGATGTACAGAAAGCATTGGGAGAGATCACCTATTAATTCAGTAAAACAACAGATAACATGTCAACCATCCGTTCAATTACATACAAGCTTGGAATAGCGGCGGGAATACTCCTGACTGCCTGCGGCACCAAACAACCGGCGCCACAACAGGCAGCAGCACCGGCAGCCGTGCCGGTAGTTACAGATACCGTAGAACCGGTGAATGCCGTATACCATGATGAATATCCGGGTACGGTAGTCGCATTGAATCAGGTAGATATCCGTGCACAGGTCAGCGGATACATCACCGGTATTTTTTTCAAAGACGGCGATAAAGTGCAGAAGGGACAGAAACTCTACAGCATCGATGCCCAGATATACAATGCCAATTACCAGCAGGCCATTGCCAATTTACAGGTACAGGAAACCAACCTGCTGAAAGCACAACGGGATGCCGACCGTTACCATGAACTGGATAAAAACGATGCCATTGCCAAACAACAGGTAGATTATGCCGATGCTGCACTGGCCGCAGCCAAAAAACAGGTAGAAGCATCCAAAGCAGCATTGAACAGTGTGAAAAGTACCCTGAGCTTCGCCACCATCTATGCGCCTTTCAGTGGCACTATCGGAATTTCACAGGTAAAAGAAGGTACTGCTGTGGTAGCAGGACAAACCATACTGAATGTATTGTCGACCGACAATCCCATTGCCGTTGATTTTGCGGTGAACCAGAAAGAACTGTATCGCTTTACGCAAATGCAGCAGCAGGGAAGAACAGTGGGTGATTCCACATTCACCATTGCCTTTGGTAATGATATTTATCCTGAATCCGGCAGTATAGCACTCATCGACCGGGCCGTGGATCAGCAAACCGGTACCATTAAAACCCGCTTGCAATTCCCCAACAACAAAAGTTTATTAAAACCAGGCATGAGCACCCTGGTACGTGTACTCAATAAAACAGGTAATAACGCCGTATTGATTCCCTACAAAGCTGTTGTGGAGCAGTTGGGTGAATTCTTTGTGTACGTGGTGGGCGACAGCAGCAAAGTCAACCAGCGTAAAGTAACCCTTGGCAAACAAATAGGAACCGGTGTGGTGATTTCAGCAGGCTTACAAGCCGGCGAAAAAATTGTGGTACAAGGCGTACAGAACCTGCGGGAAGGCGTACAGATCAACGACGCACCGCCACAGCAACCGGCCAATAAACAATAAGGAAATACCCTTTCTATTAAAGCAGCAAAGCATGATTGCAGATATATTTATTAAAAGACCCGTTACCGCGATCGTTATTTCGGTGGTGATTGTATTGGTGGGACTGATTTCATTGTCCACACTACCAGTAGCACAATACCCCGATATCACACCACCAACGGTAGCCATATCGGGTAATTTCATTGGAGCAGATGCCCAAACGGTGGAACAAACCACTACCACCGCCATTGAATCGCAGGTGAATGGTACACCGGGCATGACTTTTATTACCAGCAACAGTACCGGTAGCGGCCAGAGCAGCATTACCGTGAACTTTGAAGTAGGAACCAATATCGATATCGCCACCCTGGATGTACAGAACCGGGTGAATGTAGCACAACCCAGTTTGCCTGATGCGGTGAAACGATTGGGACTAACCACGCGGAAAAGGAACCCCAGCATCATGATGGCCCTGGCATTGTACTCACCCAATGGTACCCACGATGCAT
>JAACZQ010000064.1 GCA_009996675.1 Chitinophagaceae bacterium | reverse complement strand
ATGCCAATATATACCTGAAAGACGCATTGCTGCGAGTGAAAGGAGTGGGGGATATCATTGCCCGTGCCGACGACTTCAGTATGCGCATCTGGCTTAATCCGCAAAAATTATCGGCCCTGGGTATCACACCGGCAGACGTAAACGCCGCACTGGCAGAACAAAACCTGCAGATTGCAGCCGGTACAGTGGGTGGTAATCCACAGCCCGGTAATCAGGCATTCGAATACAGTGTATTAACCAATAGCCGAATCAATACCAAGGAACAATTTGAACAGATCATTGTGCGAGCCAAACCCAATGATGCCAATATTGTTTACCTCAAAGATGTAGCCAGAATAGAACTGGGTAAGTTTGATTATGGCACCAATGCTTTTGTGAATGGCAAACCCTGTGCCTTTGTACTGATCTACCAGGCACCCGGAGCCAATGCACTGGACACGTATAACGGCGTAATGCAGGCATTGGAAAACCTACGCAAGACATTCCCCAAAGATGTAGACTTCCATATACCACTGGAAACCGCTTCCGTGGTAAAAGTATCCATTGATGAAGTGTTGAGTACTTTGATTGAAGCATTGGTACTGGTAGTGCTGGTGGTATTTCTCTTCCTGCAAAACTGGCGCGCCACACTCATTCCCGTACTGGCCATTCCCGTTTCCCTCATCGGTACATTCATCTTCTTCATACCCTTCGGTTTTACCATCAACACATTAACCCTGTTTGCTTTTGTGCTGGCCATTGGTATTGTAGTGGATGATGCCATTGTGGTGGTGGAAGCCGTACAACATAATATTGATCATGGTAAAATGTCTCCCAAAGAAGCCACACAGAAAGCCATGGGCGACATATCCGGTCCGGTTATCGCCATTGCCCTGATCCTGGCTGCGGTATTTGTGCCGGTTGGATTTATCCCGGGTATCGTAGGACGCTTGTACCAGCAGTTTGCCATTACCATTGCAGTATCGGTACTCATTTCTGCCTTTGTGGCCCTGTCTTTAACACCGGCCCTGTGCAGCATCATGCTCAAACCCACCGCTACCGGTGCAGCCCGCAATAACCTGCTGGATCGCTTTTTCGATGCTTTCAACCGGGGCTTCGGCCGCATAACAGGAGCTTATGGTAAAAGTGTAGCCCGCTGGATCCGCGCCACACCTTATGTACTGGTACTGATGGTCTGTTTGTTTGTAGGCCTCGTATACCTCTTCAAAACCAAACCCAGCGGTTTTATCCCTACGGAAGATGAAGGCCGTTTGTTTGTGACCTATGAAATGCCGGAAGGAACTTCCACCAGTCGCAATATTGCCATGATGAAAGACCTCATGAGCCGCGTGCAAAGCATACCGGCGGTGAAAGTAGTGGGAGGACTGGCGGGATTGAACTTCATTAGTTTCTCCAATAAATCCAATACCGGAACCATGTTTGTGAGTCTGAAACCCTGGGATGATCGCAAGTCGAAGGAAGAACAGGTACAGGGTGTGATTGCCGAGATCATGAAACGCACCGGTAATGTACGCGAAGCCAGGGTAATACCCATTGCGCCGCCTGCGATACCGGGACTGGGGCAAACATCTGGCTTCAGTTTTGTATTACAACAAACCACCAGTACCGATAATATTCAACAGTTTGAAGTGGTTGCCCGCAAATTCCTCGCAGCCGTAAACCAGCGGCCGGAAATAGGGATGGCCTATACCTTCTTCTCCACCCGTACACCGGCATACCAGGTGGATGTGGACAAGGAGAAAGTGAAAAAAATGGGAGTGCTGGTATCTGATGTTTATACAACACTATCCACTTTACTCGGCAGTAGTTATGTGAATGATTTCAACGTATACGGACGCAATTTCAGGGTAGTGGCACAGGCCGACAGCAGTTTCCGGGGGTCAATTGAGCAACTGGGGAATTACTATGTACGCAATAACCAGGGTAATATGATACCGGTGAGTACCCTCGTTAATGCCCGGGTGATTGAAAACCCGGCTAATATTACGCACTACAACCTCTACCGTTCGGTGGACATCAATGGTACCCCAAAACCAGGCTACAGCAGCGGACAGGCTATTGAAGCCATCCGGGAAGTGGCAGCCAAAGAATTACCGGCGGGATACAGTTATGAGTTCACAGGCATGAGCCGGGAAGAGATCAAGGCTGGGAATAGCAGTACCACCATTTTTGCCATATCCATTGTTTTTGTATTCCTGTTCCTGGCGGCATTGTATGAGAGCTGGTCCATACCCTTCTCGGTACTTTTTGCCGTACCCATCGGGGCTTTCGGATCCATTCTAACCTTAACCTTCCTGCCATCGGTAACAAATAATATCTATGCACAGATCGGTTTGGTGACGCTGATCGGACTGGCGGCCAAAAATGCCATCCTGATCGTGGAATTTGCCAAAGAAAGGGTAGATAAGGGCATTGATGTGATCCATGCAACCCTGCAGGCAGTAGAGCTTCGACTGCGGCCCATCATTATGACTTCCCTCGCATTCATCCTGGGGGTACTGCCCCTGGTATTTGCCAGCGGTGCGGCGGCAGAGTCGAGAAGAACCATTGGCTGGACGGTATTTGGCGGGATGCTGGCAGCAACCACCCTGGCTATATTTGTGGTGCCGGTACTGTTTGTGCTGATTACCCGGATTGCCTACGGTCGCAAGCTCAAGCGCCTGCAGGAAGAGCATAAATTGCAAGAAGCTGTTGATCAGAGTATTGCAGAAGGTAAAATTTAATAATAAGTGGATAAAACAGCAGTTGGGGGCAAGTTTTTGCCTAAAAACTGGTATAATCCAATGTTGCAACGTAATTTTGCACGCTTCTAAGGGGTAGGGTGAATAATTTTAACGATTCCTCCAACAGCGTTTGTAAAACATTCGTGGTCTTTAGACGTTTATTCTAATAGTTAATATCACATCATGAGGCAGCTCAAAATTGCAACACAGATCACCAATCGCGATTCGCAGGCAGTAGAAAAGTACTTACAGGAGATCTCCAAAATTCCGATGATCACTCCCGAGGAGGAAACCACACTGGCCCAGCGCATCAAAATGGGTGATCAGCGAGCACTCGACAAATTGGTGCAGGCCAACTTACGTTTCGTGGTATCTGTGGCTAAGCAGTACCAGCACCAGGGCCTTTCACTTAGCGATCTGATCAACGAGGGCAACCTCGGTTTGATAAAAGCAGCCCAGCGTTTCGATGAAACCAAGGGTTTTAAATTCATCTCATACGCGGTATGGTGGATTCGCCAGTCCATCTTACAGGCGTTGGCAGAGCAGGGACGACTTGTCCGCCTGCCTCAAAACAAAATTGGCACCTATAACAAAGCCAATAAGGCTTACATGGCTTTTGAACAGGAACACGAACGCGAGCCTTCCACCGAAGAGCTGGCTGAAATCCTGGAAATGAGCGAAACCGAGATCAACAACATCTTCCAGAGCAACACCCGCCACACTTCCCTCGATGCACCCGTGCACGAAGCAGAAGATGTAGCCATGGGCGACCTGCTCGAGGGTAGCGACGACACAGACGACGATGTGATGAAAGACTCCCTCCGTGAAGAAATCCGCCGCGTATTGAAATCACTCAGTCCACGCGAAGCGGAAATTGTAAACGCTTACTTTGGCCTCGACGGCGAGAATGGGGTTACCATCGAACAGATTGGTATGAAATACGATCTTACCAAAGAACGTATCCGCCAGATCAAAGAAAGAGCCATTAAACGTTTGCAGAAAGCACGTTACAGCAACGCGCTGAAAGCTTATCTCGGTTAAAACCAAACTTGTTAAACTGTATAATGCCTTCCCTCACCGGAGGGCATTTTTTTTAAAACCACTTATCTTTACACCATGAAGAGGCAATGGATCTGTATTTTAGTACTGGCACTGGGATTCTCCGCTTGTGAAAAAGATATTCAATTCAGTCCCGATACCACCAATCCCAAACTGGTGGTGGATGCATCTATTGAAAATAACCAGCCACCCCTGATTGTGCTCAGCCGTTCCCTGGCTTTTTTCAATACCCTCAGTCCAACTGAATTAACCAATTCCTTTGTACACAATGCACAGGTAACCATTACCGAGAACGGCATCACCTATCCCATGAAAGAGGTAACCGTTCCGCTGGGTAACGGACAGTCTACCTACTATTATACCAACGACCCGCTCAACCCAACACCATTAGTGGGTAAAACCGGTACCCGTTACCAGTTGAAAATAACAACCGACGGGCAGGTTTACAATGCCGAAACCAGTATTCCCGCTTTGCCGGGCAGAACCCTGGACTCCATCTGGTGGAAAAAAGCGCCCTTCAGTACCGACAGCACCAAAGTTGTTGTGATGGGTAAAGTAACCGATCCGCCCGGATTGGGTAATTATATGCGTTATTTCACCAAAGTAAACCGCGAACCGTATTGGCCGGGATATAATAGCGTGAACGATGATCAGATCATTGACGGCACCAGCTATATTGTGCAGATTGATGCTGGCTTGAATAAGAATATTGAGGTTGACCGGGAAACCTATGGTTTCTTCCATCGGGGCGATACGGTACTCATCAAACTCAGCAATATCGATAAAGCCACCTATGATTTCTGGCGTACCTGGGAATTCAATTTCCAGTCGGTAGGTAACCCCTTTTCATCCCCCGGAAAAATCACCGGGAATATATCCAATAACGCCCTTGGTATTTTTTGTGGCTATGCATCTGCCGAAAAAAGGCTGATTATCCCCAAATAACAACGGGGTGTGCAAAAACCAAATCCAATAACTGCAAGGGATCAATATTTTTGTTCGTCTAATTCAAAAAGAAAGTATGGCAAGTGAAGCAACAGAAAAAGTACATGTACTGATCATCGGGTCAGGCCCCGCCGGTTATACCGCCGCTATTTACGCCGCCCGCGCCAATATGAAACCCGTATTATACCAGGGCATACAGCCAGGCGGACAACTCACCATCACCACCGAAGTGGAAAACTATCCCGGTTATCCCGAGGGTATCCAGGGTCCGGAAATGATGGTACATTTTGAAAAACAAGCGGCCCGTATGGGTGCCGATATACGTTTTGGCCTGGCCACCCAGGTAGACTTTAGCAAACAGCCTTATCGGGTACAGATTGATGAGGAAAAATGGATTGAAGCCGATGCTGTGATCATATCCACCGGAGCTTCCGCCAAATGGCTGGGACTGGAAAGTGAGCAACGCCTGAACGGTTATGGTGTAAGCGCCTGTGCCGTATGCGACGGATTCTTTTTCCGGGGCAAAGAAGTAGCGATTGTAGGAGCAGGGGATACCGCTGCCGAAGAAGCACTCTATCTGTCCAAACTCTGTTCTACCGTACACATGCTCATCCGCCGCGACCAGATGCGCGCCAGTAAAGTGATGCAGGACAGGGTACTGAAAACCCCCAATATCAAGATCTACTGGAATACCGATACAGAAGAAATACTGGGCGATAAAAAAGTAGAAGCCATGCGGGTACGCAACAACCAAACCGGCGAAACACAGGATATCCCCGTGAGTGGTTTCTTCGTAGCCATCGGACACCAACCCAACAGCGATATATTCAAAGGCTGGCTGGATATGGATGAAACAGGTTATATCCAAACCATCCCCGGTACTTCCAAAACCAATATCGAAGGGGTCTTCGCAGCAGGAGATGTGCAGGACAAACATTACCGCCAGGCTGTAACCGCCGCCGGCAGTGGCTGTATGGCCGCACTGGATGCAGAACGTTACCTTACAGCAAAAGGATTGGTGTAAGGATCAAAATTTGAGATCGGAGGTAAGCAGCTGAAGCTTCAAAATCAGGCAACCCACTGACCACTCACTACTGACTACTCACTATTAACAAATGCTCAACATACACCTCCATCAGCTCCGGTTTCATGCATTTCATGGGTTATACCCGGAAGAGCAGGTACTGGGTAACGATTTCCTGGTGGATATCTCCATTCAATGTACCACCATTTTACCCGTTACCGATCTGGGGCAAAGCGTTAACTATGCAAGCGTATACGAGTTGGTGAAAGAAATCATGGCCCGACCCCTTCCCTTGCTGGAAACCCTGGCCTGGGATATGGCCCAGCAAATCCTGGCCCGTTTTTCGCAGGCAGCAACAATAGAGATTAGTATCCGCAAAGAGAATCCTCCCATTGAAGCCATACAGGGCAGCGTGGGCATTTCCATCAGCGTTACACGTTCATGATAAACAGCACGACATGAAAAAAATACTGAGTTTACTGTGTATGGCTTGCTGTCTGCAACTGGTACAGGCACAAGACATACCGGTCTTGCTGAAAGAAGCGCAAAACCTCGACAGGCAGCAGAAAGACAATGAAGCACTGGATAAATACAAAAACATACTGCTACAGGATCCCGTTAACCTCAAAGCCCTGGTTCGCGCTGCCGAAATAAATGTACTCATGGGAGGCAAACAAAGCGATAAAAACGGTAAACGTATGTATTACGAAACCGCGCTGTCCTATGCTCAAAGAGCCTGGCAGGCCGATAGCAGTCAGCCCGACGCCGCCTACGCCATGGCCATGACAGCGGGTCGCATGACGGATATTGAAACAGAGAATAAAAAGATAGTGGCGTATGTACGAGATATCTATCAATATGCATCCAAAGCGCTGAGCCTGGACGCCAATCATGCCAAAGCCAATTATACCATGGGCAAATGGCATTATGAAATGGTAACCCTTTCAGGCTTCAAGAAAGCTGCGGTGAAAATATTCTATGGCGGACTGCCGGCCAGTGAACTGCCGCAAGCCATTACTTACCTGGAAAAAGCCCGTAGCCTTGATCCCTATTTTGTAGTGGCATACCTCGACCTGGCCAAAGCCTACAAAGAAAACCGGGAGCCGGCCAAAGCCATAGAAGTATTAACCAGAATGGTTAAGTTACCCACCCGAACCAGTGAAGACCCTGCCCTGAAAGCGGAGGGTGCCAAATTGCTGGAAACACTGCAATGATCAATACTACTTCAAACATACCTACATGGATATCCAACAATTATTTGAACAGGCCGTAGCCAATAGCAAGACACTCAGTGAAAAGCCTGATAACGAAATACTGCTGCAGCTGTATTCGCTGTACAAGCAGGCAACCGAAGGCGATAACCAGGAATCTGGCCCGGCCAACCCCTTTGATTTTGTGGCCAAATTCAAACACGAAGCATGGGCCAAATTAAAGGGTTTGGATAAAGCCACCGCCATGCAGCAGTATATTGATCTGGTGAATAAGCTGAAAGGATAAAATGTAAAGGTTATAATTCAGGTCAGACGATTACAGGCGATTCGATTGTTTCCATCGGCCACTGCGCATGTAGAAGAAGGAGGGGAGCAGCAATACCGACCAGTACAACAATTCACTGGCCCAGCCCCATTCAATGGGCAGGTATAATTGCTCGAGAACGATGTATACATAGCTGCAATAAACCAGGATGGCGGCAATTTCGCTGTACAAATTAATCCGGGTATTACCGGTACCAGTTACTGCATTCAGCCATACCACGGAGACCGACATCAGTACCAATGCCGAAGACACAATGCGCAGCACGGGAATGGCGGCCTGAATAAAATCATCGCCCTGTCCGTAAATGGAGAGGAAAGCTACGGGGAAGAGGTTTAAGATCAGGCAAACCACCAGGGAAAACCCCAGGCTCCAGCCCATAATCTTCACCACCAGTTCGGTCACCCGGTGTTGCAGTCCCTGGCCAATGATATTGCTCACCATACTATTGGCGGTAGCGCCAAAAGCCCAGGTAAAACAGCCAAAGAAGCCGAAGATATTCCGCATGGTATTAGACACTGCCAGGTCGCGCGGTCCATGGTGTTCAATGAGGATATAAAAAAACTCCCAGCTGATGATGCTGATGGCAAATTGCAGGATCATGGGAGCAGATACGCGTAAAATCTTACGGACATTGCCCATATCGGTCCCCCAATGCTTAAACAACTGCAACTGTTTGCTGATGCCCTGCAAATGAATCACCACAAAAATGATGGCCAGGCCCGCAAATTCAGCAATAATGGAAGCCCAGGCAGCCCCATTAAAACCCAGGTTGGGCAAACCCCATTTGCCATAGATCAGTCCATAATCGAATACTACGTTAACAATGGCTTCCGTAGCGGTGCCGATGATGAGAAACCTGCTTTGGTTGGTGCCAACCAATAAGGCATTACGCATCTGGTATACATATAAAAAGGGCAGGCCCAGAATACGGATCCGCAGAAAATCAACCGCCATTTCCACGCCCTGCACATCGTGCAGTGCAAACCGGAAAATGACCGGTGCCAGCAGCCAGGTGAGTACCATACCAATGGCAGCAAACAAAAGGGATATCCTTACCCCCTGGGAAAACAGGTTACCAATCTCGTCAATCTTATTTTCACCGGCACGACGGGATATCAAAGCCTGCAAACCATTATTCAAACCCTGACCAATCACAGCAAAAATGAGGTAATACACCCCGGTAATACCGGCCAGCCCCAGTGCTTGCTGTCCAAGTCCGCCCAGGAAAATATTATTGGTAATAAAATTGATCTGGGGAACAATGATGGAAGCCGAAATAGGCAGGGCAATCGACAGTATCTGCCGGTTGCTGATATTCACCTGTAACTGCATATCTTTTTTAGCCTGGGCCATGGTGGGCGCAAAACTACTATTTTCATCGGCATCGTATCCCCGGCTTTTTTTATATCATTGCAGTGCAATCTGCTGGCATGGCTACAAAAACAATCGCATTCTACACCCAGGCTCCCATAGAAGGAGAACAATACCTCCTGTTGGAAATAGGGGATAATCATGTTGCCTGCTCGGTAACCGACGCGGCCAAACAACCGCTGGCTTTTGAATTTTATGCATTGAAAGACGACCTGAACGATTGGAGTGATGTGTTTTTTGAGATCAAACAACACTCTGCCGTACTGGATCGGAATTTTACGGCCATACAAATCACGTACAATGTTGGGGAAGCCATACTGGCTCCGGCAGAAAAACTGAGTATTGCCGCTGCGGAGGATTATCTCGCACTTTTATTCGGACCTTCTGCCAGGCATATCGTTAAACACGATAAATTGCAGGTATTGCCCGATACACTCACCGTATACCGCATCCGCAAAACCGTGAATGAACAATCAGCCAGACATTTTCCGTTTTATCAGGTACAGCATAGCTATACCCAGCTGGTGAACCAGTTCCTGCAGGAAACACCCAAAGCCAACCTGTTGGATCTGCAATTTTATCCCGCACATGTTATCGCCACACTCATACAACCCAGCGGGTTACAGGTGATACAGTCGTTCAGCTTCCGTAATGCTGCAGATGCCTGTTACCATATCCTGAACCTGTTGAAACAATATGGACAGGATGCCAATGAGATAGCAGCCCGTATCAGTGGCTTTGTCCTGCCCCATACCGAACTGCATCGCCGCATCAAACAAATACTACGGAACAGGAGCTTTATCAACCTGCCCGAAGCCAGTCTCTTACCGGAAATGCTGCAGGAATATCCGGCTTATTATTTCACACCATTTTTCAGGCATTTGACATGAGAATCATATCAGGCAAGTGGGGAGGAAGGCGTATACAACCGCCGGCACAGATGCCGCATACCAGGCCTACCACCGATATCGCCAAAGAAGGACTCTTCAATATTGTACAGAACCGGATGGATCTGGAAGGAATTCATACACTGGATTTATTCGGCGGAACCGGCGCCATCAGTTATGAACTGGCCTCCCGTGGTGCAGCAGACCTTACCATTGTGGAAAAAGATCCCATCATGCATGCATTCATAAAAAAGAATGCCGATATGCTGGGGATGGAAAATTACCGTGTACTCAAAATGGAAGTATTTGCCTTCCTCAACAGCTGCAGCGATCAGTATGATTTTATTTTCGCCGGCCCGCCCTATGCCCTGGGCACCATCGACGAAATACCCAAAATCATTGTATCCAAACAGTTGATTCGTCCCGGTGGCTTCTTTGTACTGGAACATACCCCACGCAATGCCTACGAAACCTATCCCGGTTTTCAGTTTGTACGAAACTATGGCAGTACTTTATTCTCGTTCTTTGCAGCAACATGAGTAGTTTGGTGTATAGTTTTTAGTTTGGGGTTACAGGTTTCCTTGTAACCAACAACGCGCAACTCCATCCAACCAAAAACTAAAAACCAAAAACCAAAAACTAAAAACCTCTATGCACAAACCCGTTTTCATATCCGGCATAGGTACCGATGTAGGCAAGACCCTGGTAGCCGCTGTGGTTACAGAAGCATTGGGCGCCGATTACTGGAAACCCATACAGGCTGGTATCAGTACCGGCACCGATCCGCA
The DNA here is from genome assembly GCA_009996675.1 of Chitinophagaceae bacterium. GTDB lineage: Bacteria > Bacteroidota > Bacteroidia > Chitinophagales > Chitinophagaceae > Sediminibacterium. Next base: position 6,367 of record JAACZQ010000064.1, on the reverse strand, counting down.
AACCATTGCTTCCCTGGTAAGCAATGCTCATACGGTGATCCACCCCGAAGCTTACCGCCTAGCCATGCCCGCCTCACCACATATCGCAGCGGCAGCCGAAGGTATTACCATCGAAGAATCGTATATTCAATCCTGTTATCGCCATATCCGGTCGGGTCCGGAACAGAAAACACTGGTCATTGAAGGCGCGGGCGGATTACTGGTCCCGATAGATGACCAGGGCAGAACCGTAGCAGATATGGTACAATGGTTGGGGGCAGGCCTGATAATGGTGAGCAGGAATTACCTCGGTAGTATCAACCACTCACTGTTAACTGCGTATTATTGCCGGCAACATGCCATACCGGTACTGGGCTGGGTATTCAGTGACCAATACCTGGATTATGAATCGCAGATTGTTCAATGGACCGGGTACCCCTCACTCGGGAGCATCCCGCACCTGGAAAACATCAATGCAAGCGTCATACAATCACTGGCCAATACCATGCGGCCGGCACTGGAAAAAGCACTGCAATAAACTATGACCAAGCAGGAACTACGAAAAATATACCGCGATAAACGTCAGGCATTACACGGAAAAGACCGCCTGCGTTTGGATGACCTGCTGTTATTGCAGTTCCAGCAATTCAATTATAACGATATCCGTACCGTACTCAGTTATTGGCCGATGAGCGGACAGGCAGAGCCCAATACACATATATTAACCGGATACCTCCGTCACATGGTCTATGATTTGCGTATCGCCTATCCGGTAAGCGATCTCCAGCAGCATTCCTTTACGGCACATGCGATTGACGAGGATACGGTATACCGCACCAATGCCTGGGGCATTACAGAACCGGTGAATACCCAACCCATCGATCCTGCACGAATAGACCTGGTACTGGTGCCCATGCTGGTATGCGACCAGCGGGGATACCGGGTGGGGTATGGAAAAGGCTTTTATGATCGCTTTCTGCAACAATGCCGGAAAGATGTTGTTAAAATGGGATGCTGCTATTTTGAACCCGTAGAACAGATCAGTGACACCCATGAATTTGACGTACCTTTGAACTACTGCATCACCCCGCAGCATATCTATGAATTTTAACACCATTTTCCTCAAATCATTTCGCGTTTTACTATTGCCTATTGCGGTTGTTTATGGGCTCGTTATACGCATCAGGAACTGGATGTTTGATAAAGGATACCTCACAGCTGCAGAATTCAATTTTCCCCTGATCTGCATCGGAAACCTGGCCGTTGGCGGAACCGGTAAATCACCCATGGTGGAATACCTGATACGTTTGCTGCAGCCGCATTACCGTGTAGGCACCCTGAGCAGGGGATATAAGCGAAGAACCAAAGGATATGTGCTGGCCAATGCCAACAGCACAGCCATTGATATTGGCGATGAACCCATGTTATTCCACCAGAAATTTCCGGGCTTACCCGTAGCCGTAGGGGAGGAAAGACTGGTAGCCATCCCGCAAATGCTCCAGGATATACCCGATTTACAGGCTATCGTGCTGGATGATGCATTCCAGCACCGCTCGGTAAAAGCAGGCTTCAACATCTTACTAACAGAGTACAGCAATATATACGCATACGATTTCTTCCTGCCCACGGGCGACCTGCGCGATGAATGGGCTTCGGCAAAAAGAGCAGATGTGATTGTGGTCACCAAATGCCCGATAGATCTTTCCTTCGAGAAAAAACAGAAAATCATCCGCAGTCTCAAACCGGCTGCTCACCAGAAAGTTTTTTTTACGCGGATTGCGTATGGTATCCCTTACCATATCTGCAACTACGACAATGAATGGGTGCTCACACCCCGCGATGAAGCATTACTGGTATGCGGTATCGCCAACCCCAAACCCCTGAAAGATTATTTGCACGAACATACCCATACCTATTACCAACAAGACTATTCAGATCACCATATATTCAGTATCGACGACCTGAACGACATCAAAACAAAATTCAACCATATCCAGGCAAAAGATAAACTGATCCTCACCACCGAAAAAGATGCGGTCCGTTTACTCAAATTCAAAGAAGAGCTGGCAGAACTGCCCATGTTTGTACTGCCCATCCGGCATGTATTCCTTTTTAATGAGGCAGATGAATTTAATCGTTTGGTTATGGATTTTATCAGGAACTTTAAGTTCAAACCGGCATCATGAGTAAAAAAAAGAGTAAACAAAAACAGAAGGCTAAAACCGCACCCGCCAGTACCCTCAAGGGCAAACTGGAAGTAACCCGCTCCGGCATGGGATATGTTGTGATGGAATCGGGCGGTGATGTACTGGTACGGCCAGGTGATTTTAATACAGCACTGAACGGTGATACCGTTCGGGTGAAAGTGATCCGGGAAAATCCACGCAGCGGAAAAAAAGAAGGTAAGATCACCGAAGTGGTGGTACGCAAACAGACCGAATTCATCGGACACCTGCAGCTCTCTACCAACTACGCATTTTTTGTGCCGGATACAGATAAACCCATGCCCGATATCTATATCCCGCTCACTGCCATCAACGGCGCCAAACACAAAGACAGGGTAGTAGCACGATTGGTCAAATGGGACCGGGACGATAAAAAACCGGTAGGGGAAGTGGTATCGGTGATGCAGCCAGAAGATGAGAACGATGCTGCCATGAAAGAACTACTGGCACAGGCAGGATTCCCCCTCAGCTGGCCCCAAGAAGTACAGGAAGAAGCCGCACGCTTACCCGATGTACTCGACAGCACAGAGATCAGCAAAAGGCGTGATTGCCGCGACATCCTCACTTTCACCATCGACCCCGTAGATGCCAAAGATTTTGATGATGCCCTCTCCATCAGATCCCTGCCCAACGGTCAGTATGAAATAGGCGTACACATTGCGGATGTGAGTTATTATGTACACCCCGGAACCGAACTGGATGAAGAAGCGTACAAACGCGCCACATCCGTATACCTGCCGGATCGGGTGAATCCCATGCTGCCGGAACATATCTCCAATATGCTCTGTTCTCTCCGGCCCAATGAAGACAAGTTTACCTTCTCTGCCATATTCCAGATGAATAACAAGGGAGAAGTAAAACAATACTGGCTGGGCAGAACTGTTATTCACTCCGACCACCGTTTTACCTACGAAGACGCACAAGCCATCATAGAAACACAGGAAGGCAAGTACAGTGATGAAATCTTACTGCTGAACAATATTGCACAGAAACTGCGTAAAAAAAGATTCAGCAAAGGAGCCATCAATTTCTCCTCCCAGGAAGTACGGTTCAAACTGGATGAAAAAGGAAAACCGGTGGGTATTGTGGTGAAAGAAAGCAAGGAAGCCCACCAACTGATCGAAGAGTTTATGCTGCTGGCCAACCGCACCGTTGCAGAGAATATTTCCAAGATACAGGTCAATAAAAAAGCCATCCCGTTTCCCTACCGCGTACACGATCAGCCGGATGAACAAAAGCTGCAACCCTTTATGGAATTTGCCCGTAAATACGGACATAAATTCAATATCAGCAGTCCGGAGAACATCGCCAAAAGCTTCAACGAAATGCTGGAAGCAGCCAAAGGCAAACCCGAGCAGCATGTACTGGAACAACTCGGTATCCGCACCATGGCCAAAGCCATTTATACAACCGAAAATATTGGTCACTACGGACTGGCATTTGAGCACTATTGTCATTTCACCTCACCCATCCGCCGCTATCCCGATGTATTGGTACACCGCGTACTGGCTTCTGTGCTGGAGCAAAAACCCATGATCGATAAGAAAATGGAGGAAAAGTGTAAACACAGCAGCGAAAGGGAACGTGCAGCTATGGAATGTGAAAGAGCCGGCAACAAGTACAAACAGGTAGAATATATGCGTGACTACCTTGGAGAAGTATTTGAAGGGGTAGTGAGTGGTGTAGCCAGCTTTGGCTTCTGGGTAGAAACCATTGAACATAAATGTGAGGGATTGGTAAGCTTATTATCACTGTCTGATTACGACGATTTCCGCCACATCGAAAACGATTACAGTCTTGTAGGCCGCCGCAGTGGCAGAACCTTCCGCATGGGCGATAAAGTCCAGATCCGTGTCATCGCGGCCAATCTCGAAAAAAGACAACTCGATTACGAATGGGTGCTCGCACCGGAAACAAAAACGGAAAAGCGTAAGAAAAAATGAGTCGGTATAAAGTCAAAAATCAAAAGTAAAAATTCAGATACCCATCTCACTTTTTGACTTTTTACTTTTGAATTTTTACTTTTCACTTTTACATTTTCACAAATCGCCATACTCTTCAAATCGAATCCCCACATTCTCCAACCATTGCAACACCGGCGCATAGATTTCCGGCAGAATGGGAATATGTAAGCCGCGAACCGGTAATTGGTTGCGCAGCAATAGTACGGCAGCAATACCCAGGGGTAACCCTACTGTTTGTGCCATGGCCGTATGCAAAGCATCCCTGCCCTTAACCACCAGGGAACTATTGATGCTGTGTTGCTGGTCTTCCAGCGTATAATCAATTTCGTGCAGCATGACCACCATATCCTGGTCGGTAGCTTGTAAGGGGAGTCTTGTTTCCAGCAGGTATTGAAGAATATCTGCTGCACTGTGTTCGCCATCGGGCAGCGGGCAATCACCCAGTAAACCCAGGCTCAGTAACTGCTTTTGCAAAAGCTCGTTGATTGCGGGAAAAGGTATCTGGTGATGGGCCAAATGTTTTTTCAGGAAGGATTCACCCGTTAATCCATCGGTTTGGTAACGGATCGTTTCATCGGTGAGTTGCCATTGCACGAGCTGGTTCCAGCCACTGCAGAAATCGGGGTAACGCAAAGTGGTGCGAACAAACGTATCCGCATCCGCCATATCATACACGGGGATATACGCCAGGGAATCGCGGTTGGGATAAAAAGCCAATTGTCCGAGTTGGGGTATATAAACCTGCCCCGCTTCCGCAAATAGTTTTGTGTAAGCTGTTTTTTGGGTCTGCCCGCGCTCGCGGTAAACAGCCCCTTGCTTGCCCGCTAAAACCACATTACGCGGGTTCCAGCTGATTTTATAGTGCCAGGGATTGGTATCACTTTCCGGAGCCACCAAACCGCCGCAATGAGAGCGGAAACCGGTAATGATCCCACCTGTACGCCGGATGCGATGTACCAATTGCATGGCACTCATGTGATCGATACCCGGGTCCAGTCCCATTTCGCAGAGAAACAAGAGCCCGGCAGCTTCCACATCTTTTTTCATCGCCCGTATCTGTTCATCCACATACGAAGCGGTCAGCAGGTGTTTACCGGCTTTCAGGCAATCCTGTGCCAGCAGGAAATGCAGGGCAGGGGGCATGAGCGAAATCACCACATCGGCAGCAGCAACCAATGCCATCCTGGCGGCAGCATCACGGATATCCAGTCCCACTGCATGGGCATGCGGGGCAGCGGCCAGTTTTCGTTCCACAAGCCCTTTATCGTGATCAGCAACCGTACACTGCCAGCCTTCACGGGCGGTAATATCCAGTAAAAAATCAATCAGCACCGTGGCCGATTTACCAGCACCAAAAAGCACTATATGCGGAGTAGTTGACATAAGTGCAAGATAAATGGTTTGTGGTTTATCGTCGGGAGTTTATGGTAGAACAACTGTGCAGCATCTAAAATAATGAGTAGTCAGTAGTGAGCAGTGCATAAGGATTGAGGTTGGCAAGTTGTTGGCCGTTGGCTAATTCCCTTAAATCAAGAAATCAAAGATCAAAAATTCAAACATCCGACCTCTGAGATCTGACTTCTGAGATATCAAATCCGCCCTCAAATCAAAAAATTAAACATCAAAAAATCAAACATCCAAGATCTGACATCCAAATCCCCCTTTTTGTGGAAAACTGTACCCCAAAAAAGGCCCTGAAACCGGTCATTTGCGGGGTAAAAAAGCTATCTTCGCCAACCCTTGCGCGGGTACCCTTCTAACGGGGTATTTGAGAACTAAAATCCGTAGGATTCAGCGAATATGGAAGAGAATAATCTGGTGCCTGAACAAACGAACGACAACGATCGGATCGTCCAGGTCAATATCGAAGAACAAATGAAAACGGCTTATATCGACTACTCCATGTCGGTAATTGTAGGCCGTGCCCTGCCTGATGCCCGCGACGGCCTCAAACCGGTACATCGCCGGGTGCTGTTCGGGATGAATGAACTGGGTAATAACAGCAATAAACCCTATAAAAAATCTGCCCGTATTGTGGGGGAAGTAATGGGTAAGTATCACCCCCATGGTGATTCCTCCATTTACGATACCCTGGTACGTATGGCGCAGGACTGGACCATGCGGTATACCCTGGTAGACGGACAGGGTAACTTTGGTAACCAGGATGGTGATCCCCCGGCGGCCATGCGTTATACCGAA
>JAACZQ010000063.1 GCA_009996675.1 Chitinophagaceae bacterium | reverse complement strand
GTTTGCAGCGGGTAGCGGAAGCCATGCTGGATGATATTGAAAAAGAAACCGTTGATTTTCAGCTGAACTTCGATGATTCACTGAAAGAACCAACGGTACTGCCCACCCGAATCCCGCAATTGCTGGTGAACGGTTCTTCCGGTATTGCCGTAGGTATGGCCACCAATATGATGCCCCATAACCTGGGTGAATCGGTGGACGGCTGTGTGGCTTATATCGACAACCGGGATATCACAGTAGAAGAACTGATCAATTACGTAAAAGCTCCCGATTTCCCTACGGGTGGAACCATTTACGGAATGGATGGTGTGCGCCAGGGCCTCTTAACCGGTCGCGGTCGTGTAGTCGTACGGGGTAAATGTCAGGTAGATACCAAACCCAGTGGCCGGGAACAGATTGTGATTACGGAAGTACCCTACCAGGTCAACCGCGATAACCTCACCGATCGTATTGGTCAGCTCGTTAATGATAAAACCATTGAAGGCATTGCGCATGTCAACAATGAAAGTAATAAACGCGAAGGAACCCGTATCGTACTGGACCTGAAACGCGATGCAGTAGCGCAGGTAGTCATCAACCAGCTCTACAAGTACACAGAACTGCAGACCAGTTATGGTATCAACAATGTGGCTTTGTCGAAGGGCAAACCCAAGATCATGAACCTCCGCGACCTGATTGTGGAGTTTATAGATTTCCGGATGGAAGTGGTGATCCGACGCGCCAAATTTGAATTACGCAAAGCCGAAGAAAAAGCCCATATCCTCGAAGGGTATCTGAAAGCATTGGATCATCTGGATGAAGTAATTCGCTTGATTCGTTCCAGCAGAACTCCCGAGGAAGCCAAGGATAACCTGATGCAAAAAAGCCGCGAAGAACGCTGGTTATTACGCCAGGATCTGTTCGATGCGCAAACACAGGAATTATACCGTCAGGAAGAAGGTTTGTCGGAAGCACAGGCCAAAGCCATTCTGGAACTACGTTTACAGCGTTTAACCGGCATGGAGCGCGATAAGATCCTCGAAGAATTCAGCGGACTCATCAATACCATCAAGGAACTGAAAGCCCTGCTGGCCAGCGAAGACCTGCGTTATGCACTGATCCGTAGCGAATTACTGGAAGTGAAAGAGAAATTCGGCGATCCCCGCAAGAGTGAGATCCAGTACCTCGCCAATGAAATGCGGATTGAAGACCTGATTGAAGATGAAAATGTGGTGATCACCATTTCACACCTGGGTTATATCAAACGTACTTCCGCATCGGAATACCGCCAGCAAAAACGCGGTGGTCGTGGTGCCGTAGGTTCCAAAACCAGGGAAGAAGATTATGTAGATCACCTGTTCGTGGCATCCACACACGATACCATGATGTTCTTTACCGAAAAAGGACGTTGCTACTGGATGCGGGTATATGAGATTCCCGAAGGTGAAAAACAAAGCAAAGGAAGAGCCATACAAAACCTCATCCAACTGCCGCAGGACGATAAAGTAAAAGCCATCATCAATGTAAAAAATATTGAGGATAAGGAATTCGTACAAAACCACTACATCGTTCTCTGTACCAAGAAAGGCATCATCAAAAAAACCTCATTGGAAGACTTCAGCCGCCCACGTGCCAATGGCGTAAATGCTATTACCATTGTGGAAGGCGACGAACTGCTGGAAGCCCGCATGACCGACGGACATTCCGAGATCATGATGGCCCTGAAAAGTGGCCGCGCCATTCGCTTTGAAGAAGAAAAAGTACGCCCAACCGGTCGTGGTGCCATTGGTGTAACCGGTATAGAAGTGGACGACGAGAAAGATGAAGTGATTGGCATGATCTGTGTAAATAAGGAAGACAGTACCCGTACCATATTGGTAGTGAGTGAAAAAGGGTTCGGCAAACGCACAGCGATCGACGAATACCGCATCACCAACCGGGGTGGTAAAGGTGTTAAAACCATTAACGTAACCGAAAAAACAGGAAGCCTGGTAGGAATTTTGTATGTTACCGAAGCAGAAGACCTGATCATCACCTGTAAATCGGGTATCACCATCCGTACCGGAATCGAAGAAATCCGGGAAGCAGGACGGGCAACCCAGGGCGTAAAACTCATCCGGATTGACGATGGCGATGAGATTGCCGCCATCTCACAGATACTGGAAGACGATGAAGAAGAAACCAGTACCGACAATAACCCGGAAACAACAGATTCAACAGACACAACAGAAACAACAAACGATAACAATATCCCCTCATCCGAAAATCAATCATAAAAACTCGATTATGAAGAAGCTCTTATTGCTTGCTGTTCTTACACTCACCATCCAGGGAATCCGTGCACAGGACTTTAAAAAAGTGCAAAACGCCTTCCTGATCGGCAGGGTAGAAGAAGCCAAAACCGAATTGGACAAAGCCATGGCCAATCCCAAAGCCCAGTCCAGCCCGGAAGGATATTTCTGGAAAGCGAAAATCTTCTCCACTTTCTTCAAAGACGCCAATATGCGCGCCAAATACCCCGACGCAGGTAAAGAAGCAAGTGAAGCTTTGAAAAAATATGCCGAACTGGACCCCAGTTTTGCACAGGTGAAAGCCCTGGGTGCCGATCCATATTTCGATATGTACTCTGCTTATTTCCAGCAGGGTGTTAAAATTTTCAAAGAAGAAAAATGGGATCAGGCTGCCGACGCATTCGCCAATGCCATCTCTTATATCGATGAAATCATCAAAAACAATTGGGCCAATGCCGGTGTAACATTCGATACCACATCCGTACTCTATGCCGCTTATGCCTACCAGAATGCACAAAAACTGGATCTGGCTGCCAAATACTATGAAGTTCTGGCCGACCATAAAGTAAAAGATAAGTCCATGATCGATGTATATCGCTTCCTGGCAGAACATTATATCAAAGCCAAGAACCTGGAGAAATTCACCAAATACAATGAATTAGGCCGTCAGCTTTACACAGCCAATGACGAACCAGAAATCTGGGAAGATTATGAAATCCAGTACATCAATAAAAACTATACACTGGATGAAAAAGTAGCATTGTATGAAAAAGATAAGGCAGCCGGCCTCATTACAGAAAACAAAGCCCTGCTTTTCGGTGACATTTTTTTCAATGCCTCGAAAGATAAAAAAATAGACAGCGCACAACAGGCAGCTTATTCTCAAAAAGCCGTTGAATTATTCAAACAGGCTTACAACATCAACAACAAGAATTTCATTGCAGCTTTTAACACCGGGATCATTTACTATAACCTGTTTGGCGAATACTACGAAAAAGTAAACGATAATATCCGCAAACTGCAGCAGCTGAATTCCGAAAAAGCAGACCGCCCTGTAGAAAAAGACCCCAAGAAAAAAGCAGCCGCAGATGCCAAATTCAAAGAACAAACCGAGCCCATCCTCAAAGCCAATGCGGCACTGGAAAAACCAATTAACGAAAACATCGACCAGGCTACCGAGTGGCTGGAAAAGTCTTTTGCGCTGCTGAAAGACAATAAAGCCATGACCAATACCGAGAAAAATATTGCGGGTAAAACAGTTGATTACCTGGCCAATATGTACGGCTACAAACGCGATAAAGCACGTGGTAAAGACCCCAAAGCTTTTGATATGTACGAAGCCAAATACAAAGAATACGATGCCCTGCACGGAAAATTCTAAGTAAAGCTCCTATCATACTGAATACCAGAAGCCCTGTTCCAAGAACGGGGCTTCTTTTTTCATTGCCGGCAATAGTTGTAACTTACCCATTCAAAATCCTTACCCATGACGTCCAGTCCCTATACCCGCCTGCTAAGCTGTATGCTGGCCATCTTTATGTTCATTGCCTGCAAAAGCAATAACCAGGTCCCCGAAAGCCCGGCCCCGGAACCCACACCCAAAACAACCGTACTGGTCACCAACCATGAAATCATTTGGGGAATGGACTTCCTGCCCAATGGCGACCTGCTCTTCACCGAAAAAAGAGGAAAAATCTTCCGTTACACCAGTGCGGGTAAAACAGAGGAAATAAGCGGACTGCCCAATAATATACTCACGAACGGACAAGGCGGATTACTCGATATCAAAGTACATCCCGCCTACAGCAGCAACGGATGGATTTATATCTCTTATGCCGCACAAGCCAATGGCGGCGCCACACTCAACCTGTCGAGGTTTAAACTAACCGGCAACAGCATCAATAACCTGCAAACCATTTTTACAACCCGATCACTCAACAGTTGGTTCGGACATTATGGTAGCCGCATTGTGTTCGACAATAAAGGCTTTTTATACCTCAGTGTGGGAGAAGGTGGAACCACCAGTTACGGCGGCGCCAATTCACCCAATAAAAATGCGCAGGATACGCATAGCGACTGGGGAAAAATTCACCGCATGACCGATGATGGGAAAATACCGGCAGATAATCCCGTGCTACCCGGACAAACCACCGCCAGTACCATTTACTCATACGGACACCGCAATCCGCAGGGATTGGCATTTGATCCGGTCAGCAATCGGCTTTGGGAAAACGAACATGGTCCCATGGGAGGGGATGAGATCAACCTGATTGGCAAAGCACATAATTATGGCTGGCCCCTGGTTTGTTATGGCAAGAATTACGATGGGGTAGCGGTATCTGCATCACCCACAGGCCCGGGCATCACCGACCCCGCCCATTATTGGGATCCTTCTATTGCACCCTGTGGATTGGCTGTAGTTAACAGCAACCGATTCAAAGCCTGGAAGGGCAATCTCTTAACGGGTTCACTCAAATTCAATTATGTGCAACGCAGTATTCTCCAGGGCGATAAAGTAGTGAAGAACGAGAAAATACTCGAAAACATCGGCCGCGTCCGCAATATCAAGGAAGGTCCGGATGGCTATCTCTATGTATCCGTAGAAGGGCCAGGAAGAATTATCAGGGTGAGCAACGAATAGCCGGGCGTAAGTATTGCGTGGTCTAACAATGGGAAACAGTATAGTTGAGCAACTGCCTCAGCGCTAAGTGCTACCAAAGTCAATAAGAAAAAGTAAAACGTCTTATACTTTTGACTTTTGACTTTTGACTTTTCACTTTTGACTTTTCACTTTCTTATACCTAATCACCACATCCGCCACGCCTGATCTTTTCATATCCAACCGATCGGCAGCTTTTTCGCTGAGATCAATGATACGGCCTTTCACAAAGGGCCCACGGTCATTGATGCGGACTTTAACGGTTTTACCATTGGCCAGGTTTTCCACTTTTACCTTGGTACCAAAGGGAATGGTTTTATGCGCAGCTGTGAGTTTAAACGTATTAAAGGTTTCGCCACTGGCCGTCTTCTTTCCATGATAGCCATCTTTCACCCCATAAAAAGAAGCCACACCCCGTTCAGTAATCTTGCGGGAACAGGCAAGGAGGGAAAAACAGGCTATGATTAGTTTATAGTTTATGGTTTTTAGTTTTTGGTTTGAAGTTGGAGGTTGTGAGTTACCGGCAATAATCTACAGCTTATAACAAGACCCCAGAAGCTCGAAGTGCACACCCCAAAAAACACTCACTACTGACTACTGACTACTCACTCCTCACTCTTCCGCATCAAACGCCAGAAACTTCTCTGCCGGTACTTCCTGTAAAACGGGCTCCCGGGCATTTAAAGTATGTCCGTTCAATACTTTTTCATAAGCTTTAACATAAGCCCGCATCATGTGCTGGGCAGTAAACTGATCCATCACCCAATCGTGACAAAGCTGGCGGGAATAACTGTCGCGGTTGCGGACGGCTTCGGCCAGGGTAGATGCTGCTGTGGCAAGCAGGCCAACCGTTGGGGGAACCAGTTCGGGCAGGGAACCATAGGGGGTAGCAAAAACCGGACAGCCAAAATACAGGCTTTCCACAATGGCCAGTCCGAATGGCTCATGCCAGCGAACGGGGAAAATCATCCCCCCGGAATCGCGTAATAAACGGTTTTTGGCTTCACCGCCCTGCATACCATGGAAATGAATCCGCGGATCGAATGTGAGCCGGATACCCTGGTTAACATTAAAACGCACCCCGCCAATCACATGCAAAGGCACCCCGGCCAGTCTGGCAATACGCATGGCACCCCGCACATTCTTCACCCGCCAGGCCGCATCACCCAGAAAATGTACATAACGACGCGGATGGTCCAACATAGGATCGCCATAATCGGCCGGATCAATCCCATTATAGACAAAACTATCACTGCCAAATCTTGCGGCATGATTGCGGGAAACAAAAACAGTATTGCGGTAAAGCGGGAACTGAATATTCGTATTCCCATGCATGGTCATGATAAAGGGCAGGGGCGGCGCTTCATTCACCATATGGTTGAGGTGAATCAGGTCAATCCCTTTATCCATGGGCACTTGTGCGGCAAAAGGTTTCTCTGGTTCAAACACATACACCGGCGCAAAATCACAGTGTGACCCCGGTGCTACCATATACGAAACCTGGTGCCCGGCCTGAACCAAAGCTTTGCCCAACCACCAGATCACCCGCTCGGTACCACCATATTGCAAAGCCGGAATGCGGGTATTGTTGACAAGCAGGATATGCATCGGGCAAAGGTAGCAGAATTTGAGCTGCCGCCTACTGTTAGCGACTGACGCATCCGCAGATCAAAAAAGCTATTTCGTCTAAAACCAGGCACCAGCCAGCAACCGGAGAATAGTTTTGAAAAAAATAAACCACCATGACCGCCCAACAACAATACCAGCAAGCGCTGGAGCTGGAGAAGAAAAGGTACAGACGCTTATTCGCAATCAACCTCGTTGTAGCCCTAAGCATATTGTTTGCACTACTCCTCTCATTCACCAATAAAAAACAACCCGTGGCAGACCTGATCCGTACCCGGGGTCTTATCATTGTAGATGCAGCCGGAAGGGAACGCATACTCATGGGAGCACCCTTACCCGCATCCACCAACCGACTGCGCGATGATACCGCCGCCGTAAGAACCAAATGGGCCGGACGATTCCCCAACCCGGATCAGTATATGCAATGGTACCAACACTATTACAACAGCGCAGAAGGCATTGTATTACTCGATGAAAATGGGGTAGACCGTATTGTACTGGCCAGCAAAGTCACCGATCCCAATATCGGGCAACGCATTGGAACAGCAGCCGGACTAATCATCAACGATGAAAACGGATTCGAAAGAAGCGGATACAATGTCATCAATGTAGGCGGAAAAAACCGGGTGGTACTCGGACTCGATGGCCAAAATGGCTCTGAAGCCGTAGCCCTGTCGGTATTGGAAAACGGACATAGCGGTTTGTCGGTATACGGACAAAACAAACCCCGTAAAAACATCTTCATCGGCGAAGCACCAGCGGGTTATTATACCGACAGCGCCTTCAATGGCATGCTCATTCGCGATAAACAACGCGAGTATTACAAGATTCATTATTAAACGCATCATCCAGCCACAGATGCACGGATTAGGTCAATCCATCGGTGAATCTGTGGCTAATAACTATATTTATACACCGTGTTCAAATCTAAAACGATTATATGGCTGCACATCCTGTTCTGGGTCCTGTCCCTGTTCGACAGTGTGTACATCAGCAATTTCTTCGCACAGCGGGGCATTCAAACCGATTATTCCGGCAACCCCCTGGGTATATCCTCACTGGCTTTCAAACTCATCAGCGATATACCCACGGTACTCTTACACGCCGCTTTTTTTTACCTGAACCTGCTGGTGCTTTTACCCCATTATTTCCGCCGCAAACAATACATCCGCTATGTGTTGGTGGTCATACTGGTGCTGGCTGTTGGCTATCTGCCCCTGCGGTATGGTATTGAAGATTATTACTACAAATGGATAGGGGGTACCGGACTGGATTATACCAGCAAACTCTTCTGGATCAGTGATTCGGTAACCTATGCCATGCGACTCGGGTTCCTGGCTACCGCTTATTACCTCACCTGGCAATGGGTGATGGGCGAAAAAGAAAAAGAACAACTAAGGGCCGAACAACTGCACACAGAACTATCCTTCCTGAAGAATCAAACCAGTCCGCATTTTCTCTTCAATACACTGGGCACTTTACATGCACTTGCACACAAAGGATCAGCCCAAACAGCCGATGCCATCGTACGCCTGAGCGATATGCTGCGGTATATGCTGTACAACGGGGAAAAAGAAATGGTACCCCTGGCCGCCGAGCTGGACTATATTCAGAATTACCTGGCATTACAGGAACCCAGGGCCGAACAACCCATGCAGGTGGAATTGAAAATAGCGCTGAATGAAGCGGAACTGCAGTCGATCAGCATACCACCCTTGTTGTTCATTCCTTTTATAGAGAATGCCTGCAAACATGGCATCACCCGTGATTCCAGGTACCCGGTACAAATAGCATTGTACCAAACAGGACAGGAGCTGCATCTCCGGGTGCAGAACCGGGTAGCGAGGCAGGAAAAAGATACACAAGGTGGCATTGGACTGGCCAATACCCGTAGACGATTGGAATTATTATACCCGGGCAAACACCGGTTCAGCATTGAACAGGAGCCAGAAAATGGAATATTTTTAGTTCATGTAACCCTCATAACAGCATGAAAATCATCAACTGAATAGCCATAGACGACGAACCCCTGCTGCTGGAATTGCTGGCTGACTATTGTAGTAAATTACCGGGTTTACAATTGCAGGGGACTTATACCGATATCGCAGCGGCCATCCAGACCGTCAAATCCGGGGGTATAGACCTGGTATTCCTCGACATACAAATGCCCGGCATGAATGGCATGCAGGTCATGGAACTGCTGAACCCGCACACCCATTTCATCCTCACCACAGCCTATCCCGATTACGCACTGGACAGTTATGCCTACAAAGTATTGGATTACCTGGTCAAACCCATTTCCTTTAATCGCTTTTGCCGCGCCGTCAATAAGGCCGAAGAACTGTTACAAGGCAACAACAGTAATGAGGTACAACTCATCAGCGAAGCCGGACAACAACCGTATTTTTTTGTAAAATCCTCCCACAAACTCGTCCGGGTAAACCTCCAGGAAATCGACTATATAGAAAGCAAGCGGGATTATGTATCCATTGTATGCGGACAACAGAAAATCCTCACCCTGCAGAACCTGGCCAGCCTGGAAGCCAAACTGTCGCCACTGGGATTTGTCCGTGTACACCGCTCATACCTGGTAGCGTTGTCACGCATCAACAGTATTGAAAAAGAAAGCCTGCACATTGGCACCCATGAAATTCCCATCAGCGCCACTTATCGGGAAGCTTTTTTAAAAAGGGTAGGGAGTTTGTAAATTCAGTTGATGCGGAGTCTTTACAGCAAAAAGTTAAAATAGCCCAAAACAGCACCGTATAACTACGCGAAATGATCGCAATTCTGCCCATCAACGGCGTAAGGCCTGTAAAAAGAAATAGCTTGCAGGAAACTTACCATCATGAACCAAATAAAGCAACAAAAGCATTTTTCTTTTTGGGATGGGTTCTTGTCTGTTTTTTTCGGATCTGGGCAAAGACGCATAGACCAGTACTATGCCACCATCCGGCATAGATCAGATTACGAAGCCATTAAGCGTGATTTTGAGGCCATCGTAAACGATTTCGGCACCATTATCATCCGGGAACAAGAGACGTCAGCAGAACAGCAGCATCCGTAAACAATGTCATCTGACGCTTAAAACGTTTTAAAATGGCTGCTCAGGTCCCGCAACAAGGTAATCGATTCCCAAAAACACGGGTAACTGAGCACACGCAGGTTTTTACCCAGGTATACCAGGGAGTTGTTCCACCCCCGGAAATGTTAGAGCATTTCGCCAGAATCAACGCCAGCTTTCCGGACAGAATGCTCAAAATGGCGGAAGAAGAAGGTATGGCACGACGGCAAAAAGAAAAATCCTTAATCAGGAAAAGCTATATGCTAGATATCCTGGGTTATATAACAGGTGTTTTGGTGGTAGCTGGTGTGATCTGGTTGTGCTGGGAATTCGTTAAGAAAGATTTTCCCGAAGAAGCTGCGTGGGTAGCTGGCACAGTTATGGTAGCTCTGGCAGTGGTATTTGTCCTTAAAAAGAATCCCAGACAATAAAGCGCAAGAATTGTAAGAATGATCTTTCCCGAATTACTGATTATAATATCGTATAGCATTACAATGGTAGCCGACTTACTCGAGATTATTTCCTTTTTAAAAAAGAGGGAGCCGATGTATAAGAAAGCTTATGTTAACAATAATATGAGGTGGTGGTGATGAATGTTAGTTCTTCGATACTTAACATAATATTAATTATAGGATTTAAAATAAACCTAACCAGGAAAACCATGTCAGAATGACCCACAAAAACAGTGCATATATATTTAATATATTATAGTAATGAAACCCTAAGAAGGACTGAATAGTCTTGATTATTTACCTCGCCAGTTGGTATTGAATAATCGACCGAGGGATAATTATGAATTGGAAAAGCAGTTGGCTATGCCACTCAATACTTCCAATTCGCCAGTTTCGCCTTAGCATCGGTATCACCTCTGTCGGCCGCTTTTTGATACCAGTATTTGGCCTGCACATAATCCACCGCCATGCCTTGACCATTTTCATACATGATTGCCAGGTTATACGCAGCGGCAGAACTGCCACCATCAGCCGCCTTCCGGAACCAATACGCCGCTTTGGGATAATCCTGAGGCACCCCTTTACCGCCATCATACAACAACGCCAGGCTGACCATGGCACTCACATTTCCATTATCAGACGCTTTCTGAAACCAATACCTGGCTTGCACATAGTCCT
>JAACZQ010000062.1 GCA_009996675.1 Chitinophagaceae bacterium | reverse complement strand
CGGGCTTATATCGGGCTATATACGGGCTCACAACGGGCTTACAACGGGCTTAAAGCCCTGTTTTGCCCGTTACAGCCCCTGTCTCGTACTGAAAAAACTTTACAGGTTTAATCCGTATACCCTGTAAAGCTTTTTTAGGACGAGACAGTCCATTTTGACCCACCAGCTGTTTTCGGGTGATCATTTCAGGTAAATTGAAGTACACTTCACCCAGAGTAAAGTTTCATGCTGTAGGTAGAAAACAGACTGGTATTTGCTTGTTTTGCTGGAAAGACTTTAGTATTATGAGTGGGTCTTTTCCATGCAGGAAACCATGGTCTGATAACTTCCCACGACGTATATACCTTCCCGGTAACAGCAGGGCTTATTATTTACCCGGTGGTGATTACAATTTCCGGTTGACCGGTTTTGTACTTGCTGCCCAATAAAAAGCTATGCAAAAGAAAAAGAGACACCATCGCAGGTCGATCCGTTTAAAGGGGTATGATTATACCCGGGCGGGTTTGTATTTTATTACAATTTGTTGTGCAGATCGAAGATCTCTATTCGGCAGGGTTGAAAACGGTGTGATGATATTGAATGAGGCGGGAATTATTGCAGATGCCTGTTGGATGGAAATACCGGCACATTTTCCATTGGCAATTTTACACGAATACGTGATCATGCCCAACCATGTACATGGTATCATTGAATTGCAAACCGACCCCGCAGTAGGGGCGAATAATTATTCGCCTCTACTGCGGGGGGAATCCCAACCGATCTGTGGAACATCGCGCACCATTGGATCCATTGTCCGGGGGTTTAAAATCGGGGTTACCAAATGGTTCCGGCAAAACACCGATATAGAAACCGTATGGCATCGCAATTATTATGAACATATTATCCGGAACGAGCAATCGTACAATAACATTTCGAATTATATCCTGAATAATCCTGCCAAATGGACGGGCGAATGTACCTAGCCGCCATACCAGCCGCAACTATTCCCAGTGCCGCAATCAGCAAACGTTGTTTTCTTTTGGGCTGATAACAGAAGGGTAGTGCCATCAGGGCATAAAGGGTACAGGCACCCGTAAAAGAAAGGGGAATATTTTCAGTAACAGCATAGGGCAATGCTGCGGCAACTTCAATTAGTCTATTCAACTGATGAATACCCCAGTTGGCGATGTGGCCCAAACCTGCTGCCAGGGTATGATTTAGCCAATAGAGTGGCAGCAATGCCATACAGCAGTATAAGAGCAAACCTGAAACCGGGATCACCACCATATTGGCAACCAGAAAAAGATTGGGGAACTGCTGAAACTGGTAGAGGATAATGGGTAATGTGGTTACTTGCGCACTGAGTGTGATGGTACTCATCTGCCAGATCGTTTTGAGTATGCGATTCTTCACCTGCCACAAACCCTCCACAGGTTTCTGAAAAAAGAGGATGCCTGCTACGGCAGCAAAGGATAAGAGAAAACCCAGGTCCCACAGGTAATAGGGGTTGATGAGTAAAAGAATAAACGCTGCAAAACTGAGACTGTGCAAGGCATGCATTTGCCGTTGTAGTAATTGTGAGAATGCCATCAGTGAAAACATCCAGGCCGATCGGGTTACAGAAGGACCACCGCCGGCCAATAAAGCAAACCCCCATAAGAGGGTTAGTATAATGATCACCCGCAGCACATTCGTCCACCTGTACTTTCTCAGTGCGCCCAATAACCAATTCAGCAATCCATAGATCATCCCCAGGTGTAAACCGCTGATGGCAATTACATGAATCACACCGGTGCGACGGTATGCTTCTTTGATATCGGTATCCAGTCCGCCCCGGTAACCCATCAGTAATGCAGCAGCTACACCTGCTTCCTGTTTTCCGGGAATGGAAGTTTGTAATACCTGTAAACACTGTTGCTGCATCTGATCGAAAAATGGCTTGCTGCCAGTGCCGGTCAGCTGGTATTGCTTTGGATCGTTCAACCATAACTGGTGAAAAATGCCCTGCCGCGCATAATAGGTTTGCACATTAAAAGAACCGGTTTTTCCCGTTGTTCGAATTGGTTGCAGGGATTGCCGGGTAATCAGTTCTGTGCCCGCAGCCGGTAAATCGTTCCTGCCATAGATCAGCAGTTCACCTGTTACCCGTTTCCAGCGGCCATCTATATACATCGCTTTCAGCATAGCCATGCTTCGAAAACTTTTAGTACCTGCAACGGCTGTCTGACTGATGGATAGCCATACCGGCAGTTCCTTTGTATACCTATGACCATACCATTGCGGATCGTTGCGGATATCCTGTTGATGCATGCGCCAGGCGCCGATCAGCATCCATACCAACAGCCAGCAACCACCAGCGATGATTCTTTTTTCCGGGGAGAGCGCTTTGTGAACACCCGGCAAACAAATCAGTACAGCGATGCATAAACCAAACAACAGTACCCGGATGGGAATCGGACAATACGATTGCAGCAATATACCTGCAGCCAGTGGCGGTAAGAGTCTTAATAAGGGTGCTTTTTTCCAGAAGGGTATGGCATTCATCACCCAACCTAAAACAAAAAGTCACGCCCGGAAGCGTGACTTTATAAATCAGGTAATGGTTCTCGTATAAATACTTATTTGGAGAGATTCATGCTGCGTTCCTTGTACAGGGTTCTGAAATAAGGGTCGCGCAGGTCTTTGATGAAGCGGATGGCTTCGCCGGTGCTTTTCATTTCAGGTCCCAGTTCCTTGTTTACGCCGGGGAATTTCTCGAAGCTGAATACGGGTTCTTTGATGGCATAACCTTCCAGTCGCTTTTCCATGGTAAACTCGGTGAGTTTGGCGGCACCCAGCATGACTTTGGTAGCAATATTCAGGTAGGGGATCTGGTAGGCTTTGGCAATGAATGGGGTGGTACGGGATGCGCGGGGGTTGGCTTCAATCACATATACTTTACCATTCTTGATGGCAAACTGAATATTGATGAGACCGCGGATATCTAGTGCCCGGGCAATTTTTTCACTGTAGAACTCCATGGTTTCCACGATGAGCGGAGAGAGGTTGAAGGCAGGCAGTACTGCATTACTATCGCCACTATGGATACCGGCGGGTTCTATATGTTCCATCACACCCATGATGTGGAAGTTCTCGCCATCGAAAATGGCATCTACTTCCGCTTCCTGGCAACGATCCAGGAAATGGTCGATCAGGATGGTATTGTTGGGAATATGTTTGAGCAGGCTAACAACAGCTTTCTCTACCTCATCATCATTGATCACGATCCGCATACGCTGACCACCCAGCACATAACTGGGACGGACCAGTACCGGATAACCTACTTTATTGGCCACATTAATGGCTTCTTCGGCGGTATGTGCGGTTCCGTATTCGGGATAGGGGATATTGAGGTCTTTGAGCAGGTCACTGAAACGGCCACGGTCTTCTGCGATATCCATATTGTCGAAGGAAGTACCAATGATGCGGATACCTTTCTGGTGCAGTTTCTTCGCCAGCTTCAGGGCTGTTTGTCCGCCCAGCTGAACGATCACACCATAGGGTTGTTCCAGTTCAATGATTTCCCACAAGTGTTCCCAGAAAACCGGCTCGAAGTACAGCTTATCGGCCATATCGAAGTCGGTGGACACGGTTTCGGGGTTACAGTTCACCATAATGGCTTCATAGCCACATTCCTTAATGGCTAAAAGACCGTGAACACAGCAATAATCGAATTCGATACCCTGACCGATGCGGTTGGGGCCACTGCCCAATACAATAATTTTCTTTTTACCAGAAGGGATCGATTCGTTGGAGGGAAGGGTTGGATAGCTCATTTGCGACAAATTGCGCAAAATTAAGGCTATCGAATCTTTTTTGCGGTTATTTTTTCGTTTATCTGTGCCGCCATGCCATAAATAAGCCACTGTTGCACAGATTTGGGACTCAATGACCGGGGAAATGCTGATTATCAGGAATGAAGATGAATAGTTATAATATTTGGGGTGGGGTGAGAAGTGAAATCCTACTCACTATCTTCCATCAAAAAATCCAAGATCAAAAATTCAAACTTCTGCTATCTGCTATCTGCCATCTCAAATCTCCTCTCTGTCTTTCCCCCACATTTTACACCGGTCTCTCCATTCTTCTTTGATCTTTTGTTTTTCTGCTTCACTGAGGTGTCCCCATTTCTCTTCCATTTTAGCTTTCCAGTGTTTTTTCTTGTCGCTCCAGCCGCCGCCGCCTTTCCAGCCGCCGAAGAGTATTTTACTGAGGATGAGTAAGCCCAGTGCCTGTGCATAGCTTACCGGCTGTACATTCACAACGGCTACGAGCACATGGTTCCATAAAGCCATCACAGCCCAGGCCAGTGCCAGCATACAGATGATGAAGAGCAGGATAAAACCAATGATTTTGCGGATCCAGAATGATTTGTTATTCATAAAAATGTCTTTATCGGTTGAGTAATGCTTCGCGTAAACTATTGAGCCGGTCGCGGAGGTGCAGCACGGCATAACGTTTACGGCTGATGAGGGTATTCACGGTTTCTCCGGTATGGGCTGCGATTTCCTTGAAGGGAATACCTTCTATTTCATTCAGTACAAATGCTTCCCGTTGCGGGGCGGGTAATTCATTCAGCGCTTCTTGCAAAGCTTCCCAGAACAGGTTGCGCAGGTGCAGGGTTTCGGGGTTATCGGAATCGTCGTAGAAGAGGTTTTGCCAGTCGAAATCCGATTCCTCCCCGCCGCCATATAGATCATCCAGCAGTTCTGGTTTTTTCTTGCGCTGACGGTCGGTTATTTTATTGCGGGTAACCGTGAATAACCAGGAGGTTAGTTGTTCAATGGGTTTGGTATTACCCATAAACTGGTAAAAGACATCCTGCAGGATATCTTCCGCATCCGCTTCATTATTTACCCGGCGGCGGATAAAGCCCATCAGCCGCTTGCTGTAGGTGTTGATCACCTCCGTAATATGCCTGCTGCGTGCTTCGCTCATGGGTACCCGTATCTGCAATGCTTTTTCCATACCGTCTGTTCTAGGTAGACGAACCAGGTATGGGAATATTGTATGACAATTTATTTTTTTGATCAGTGCAGTTCTCCGGCCGCCTCATGATCATCATACAGATCACGGAGGCGGTTCAGTTCCTGCTTCAGTTCGGCCAGTATGGCGCTGTATTGTTTGTTGTTGATGAGGTTTTGCTGTTCCCCGGGATCCAGCTTCAGGTCAAACAGCTGCCACTCATTCACGGTATAAAAATAAATGAGTTTGTACCGCTCCGTTCGTACACCCAGGTGCTGCAATACGGTATGATCGGCCTGGTATTCATAAAAATGATAGTACAGACTCTTGCGCGGCAGGATGGCCGATGGTTTTTCCATATATGGTTTCAGGCTGATTCCGTGCATAGCCGCGGGTGCGGTGAGTCCGGCTATATCCAGGAAACTGGGGGCATAATCAATATTCTGTACCATATTGGTGTTTACCGAACCCGGTTTAATATGACCGGGCCAGCGCATCATCAGCGGCGTGCGCATAGACACATCATACATCCATCTTTTGTCGAACCAGCCATTCTGTCCCAGGTAAAAACCCTGGTCGGAAGTGTAAATCACCAGGGTATTATTGTTGAGGCCGGAGCTGTCGAGGTAGTTGAGTACCCGTCCCACACCCTCATCTACCGAAGCTGCGGTAGCCAGGTAATCCTGCATATACCACTGGTATTTGAGTTTGAGCAGGTCTTTGCCCTGGGGCCTGGTTTGCTGGATGATTTTACCGCGTTCGGCATAAATTTCTTTGATGCGGGTGCGGTGGGCCAGGGGTATGCGATTGAAAATACTGTTGTAATAAGCAATTTCTGCAGAATCGGGTTTGAGCCAGGGAATATCCATCAGGTATTGAGGATCTACTTTCAGGTCGCTGCTCAGTTTCATATCGTGCAGGATACTCATGGTCTGCAATTTCCAGGCAGTACCTTTTCCCGTGGTATCGGCATAGAGGGTGGCGGGTTCGGGGAACTGCAGGCTGTGAAATTTTTCAATATTGGCAGGTGAAGCAAAGAAATAGCGATGTGGTGCTTTGTGGTGCAACAATAAAAGAAAAGGTTTGCCGGTATCTCTTTTCTCCCGCAGCCATTGAAGGGCTTCATCGGTAATCACTTCCGTTGCATAACCTTTATACGTGGCGGTATCTCCTTTCATATCAATCAGCCGGGGCTGGTAGTACAGGCCCTGTCCGGGCAGAATCTTCCAGTAATCAAATCCCGTAGGATAGGTATGCAAGTGCCATTTGCCAATGATAGCGGTCTGGTAACCGGCCTGCTGCAGGAGTTTGGGCATGGTAACCTGACTCCCATCGAAGCGAACACGGTTATCTTTCATGCCATTTTTGTGTGAATGTAAACCGGTTAATAAAGTGGCTCTTGCCGGACCGCAGATGGAATTGCCCACAAATGCATTGGTGAATAGCATACCTTCTTTGGCTATGCGGTCGATCTGTGGTGTTTGCACCAAACGCGAGCCATAGGCACTAATAGCACCGGCATCATGGTCGTCGCTCATGATATAAATGATATTGGGTTTTTGTTGGGCGACTGTAGCCAGGGGCAGGCAGACTAAGAATATCCATTTTTTCATATAGCAGCGTTAAGGGTTGCAGTTGAATATGTAGCTTTAACTGATAAAACAATTGATATGGAGTTTGGCCGAGTACCGGAACCGGAGTTAGCACAAATAGATTTTCGCTTACCAGAAGAGCCAACATTTAATCAACCCGTGCTGAAAGGTAAGAAAGATGCGGGAGTGAAACTATACCTCGGTTGCGCCAAATGGGGAAGACCCGAATGGGTGGGTAAGATTTATCCGCCCAAGACACCGGAGAAAAAATACCTCGATCATTATGTGGAACATTATAACAGCATTGAGCTGAATGCCACCCATTATAAAATCTATGGGGAGGCAGGTATTGCCAAATGGGCAGAGAAAGCTGCGGGGCGTGATTTTAAATTCTGTCCCAAAATGTACCAGGGCGTTACCCACCGGGGCAGCCTGACAGGTAAAGATTTTATTACCAATGAATTTTTCCGGGGGATACTGGCATTCAAACAACAGCTCGGTCCCATATTCATTCAGGTGAGTGAAAGTTTCTCGCCCAAGCGGAAAGAAGAATTGTTTGATTTCCTGCGCCGCCTGCCCCGTGATCTTTGTTTTTTTGTAGAAGTGCGGCATCCCGACTGGTTTGCCCAAACAGCCATCCGGCAGGAATTGTTTGAAACCTTGCGGGGGCTGCAAATGGGAGCTGTTATTACCGATACCAGTGGCCGTCGCGATTGTGCGCATATGCACCTGACCATTCCCAAAGTCTTTATCCGTTATGTAGGCAATAGTTTACATCCCACCGATTATACCCGAGTGGATGCCTGGATCCAGCGAATGGGTTACTGGATTGAACAAGGGGTGGAAGAGCTTTATTTTTTCATGCACATGCACGATGAAACCTATTCGCCCGAATTAACGGTATATATGGTTGATAAACTCAACGCCGCATACGGACTCGATCTCATTAAACCCAGGTTCTATGGCGGGCAGCAGACGCTTTTTTAAGGAATTTGACAATTTGAAAATGGGTAAATGTGGCTATAAGGAGTGAGATGGATTCGCATTTTTATATGGCTCCATGCTCAAATTTTCAAATTCGCTTCGCCGGATTTCCGGCATATACCCCGGGTTCAGTAATGTCTTTGGTAACAACGGCGCCTGCACCAATGGTTACATGATCGCAGATGCGCACAGGTAAAATAGTGGCATTGCTGCCAATAGAAACATGGTTGCCGATATGGGTGGGTTTCCACAAATGATGATTGCCTCCGGCAGGTGAGCCGGTACTGAAACTGTCGTTGATGAACATTACCCCATGACCAATAAAACAGTGGTTGCCGATGGTTACGCCGGTACAGATAAAACTGTGCGACTGTATCCGGCAATGATCGCCAATAAGAACGCCGGATTGTATTTCGGTAAACGGACCAACAAAACAATGATTGCCCAGGGTACATTCATAGAGGTTAACCGGTTGTACGATGGTAACATCTTCACCAGTCTGAATATCGCGGATAGCGGCTTCCCGGATTTGATAGGCCATGGTATGGTTATTTAGGTGGCGATGGAATAAATGTGTTCAATCAGGCGCACGACTGCCAGGCTTTCTTCCGGACTGGTATAGTAAGGGCGCTGGTGTTGTAAAGTTTGTATGAGGGAGGTATATACGGCACCGTGGTGACTGGCCGATCCTTCATAACTGCCATATTGGTTGGCGGGTATGGGTGCGGGCTCGGTTATGAATGTGTCTCCGGCATACTGGTAGCTCAGTTGGTTGAGATAAGTACCGCCGATTTTAATGCTGGCTTTTTGGGACAGCAGGGTAATGGAGCCTTCTATGTTTTGCTGGTAGGCATTGGTAGAAAAATGAGCGGTGCCCAGTATACCGTTTTCAAAACGATAGAGCAGTGACAGCTCATCTTCGATAGCAATACCAGGGTGTGCCATATTCTGGCGGTAGCTATGGCATT
The DNA here is from genome assembly GCA_009996675.1 of Chitinophagaceae bacterium. GTDB lineage: Bacteria > Bacteroidota > Bacteroidia > Chitinophagales > Chitinophagaceae > Sediminibacterium. Next base: position 25,458 of record JAACZQ010000062.1, on the reverse strand, counting down.
GGGCTACAGGGCCGAACAGCCAGAGCAGGAGATCGATGAAATGACTGAACTGCGTAAAGAGTATACCACCATCCAGCTCGTGGGTGCCATGCCAGCCATCGGCATAATAGGCGGAATCCCTGTGCCAGAAACCGTTGAGCTGTACGCTGTATATTTTACCCAGGCTGCCTGCCTGCAATAAAGTTTTGAGTTCCTGCACCGGCTGGTTGAAGCGATTCTGTAGTACCGTGAATAATTGTTTACCTGTGGACTTTGCGGTATGCAACATGGCTTGGGCATCTGCACTGTTCAGCGCCATGGGTTTCTCTACCAGTACATGGTAACCGGCTTGCATGGCCGCGATGCTTTGCGACGCGTGTAAGCCGTTGGGTGTGCAGATGACTATTACATCGGCCAATGGTTTGGCCTCCAGTAATGCGTTGAAGTTGGTGAACCAGGGCACCTGCTGCTGGTGGGCAAAAAGCATGGCTTTCTCGGCATCGGTATCACAAACGGCCACCAGTACGCCCTGGTGCTGTATCTGCGCGGCGTGTTTTGCGGCTATGCGGCCGCAGCCCACCAACACAAAACGGATGCTGTTAGACATGATTAGCTGAAATATTGTTCGGCTTTCAGCAGGCTTTCGGGTTTGCCCACATCCAGCAATAAAGTGCCTGTATGGTCATAGGCCTGAATATTTTCCGCAGCACAGAGATCGAGATACACATCCACCATGGAAAACTTGCCCTCCCGGTTCATCAAAGACAGGAGCCGTTGATTGATGATGTGGATACCACTGAAAGCTTTGGGAATGGCAGTAGGATGCGTAGCACTGATACCTGCCGGTTTTTCCTCGCCGGTATTCACATTGCGCCAGCCACAGAGCCTGTTTTCCTGAAACAGAAAATAACGGGATGATTCCCGCCCGGTAACTGCCAGTGTGGCCAACGGCTGGGTTTGCCGGTGTGCTTCCAGCATAGCGGCGAGATCCAGCTTTGTAAGAATATCGGCATTCATCAGCACAAAATCAGATGCCTGTTCAAAATACCAGGCTGCTTTTTTCAATCCACCACCGGTTTCCAGTACGGCATCGGTTTCATCGGAAATGGTAATCTTACTGCCCCATCCCCGGTTGGACTCAATAGCTTCCACGATCTGATCTGCGAAATGATGCACATTCACCAGCAGTTCCCGGATACCGAAGGATTGCAGATACAATACATTACGCTGCAACAGGCTTTTACCATTCACCATAGCCAATGCTTTGGGGTGATGATCGGTCCAGGGTTTTAACCGGGTGCCCAGTCCTGCTGCTAATATCATTGCCTTCATAACTTGCGCGCTTATTTTACCCAGTTCCCGCGATTGGTATGGGTTAATTGGGTTTTTACTTTGTATTTGTTGCGTAAATGCCTGGCCGTTTGTTCGGCAGCATATACACTTCTGTGCTGTCCGCCTGTACAGCCAAAATTTATCATCAGGTGATCAAAGCCTCTTCTGATATATTCCTCTACGGTGATATCAATCAGGTCCCAGACACTGTTCAGGAATTCATTCATCTTGGTTCTCTGTTCCAGAAAATCCTGTACGGGCTTATCCAAACCGGATTGTTTTTTGTATTCCTCAAAACGGCCCGGATTGAGTATGCCACGCATATCAAATACAAAGCCACCACCATTTGTGCTGTCATCTGCCGGAATACCTTTCTTGTAACTGAAACTGTTGATGGTAATCAGCAGGGGCGTATCTGCATTGGCTTGCGGAGGCTCAAATCGTTCAATCATTTCATCTGCCACCACCAGCTTCAATACCCGGTCGAATTCGGGTGTAACAATACCGATGCGTTTATTTTCAATGAAGAATTTCAGGTTGCGTAATGCCAGGGGTATGCTGGCCAGGAAATGGGCTTTTCTTTCGAATAGTCCACGGAAGCCATAAGCACCCATGACCTGTAAGAGGCGTATGAGTACATAGCCGTTGTACTGGCTCACAAACAAAGTGCGGTCGATGGCATTGGGCAGCAGCTGGTCTACCTGATCCATGTAATAATCGAGCAGGCTGTTTTTCCAGTCCTCACTCAGTTCTGCCTTCGCCTGCCAGAGCATGGAAGCCACATCGTATTGCAGGGCACCTTTCATACCGCCCTGAAAGTCGATGAAACTTACTTCCTCTTTGTTGACAATGATATTACGGCTCTGAAAATCGCGGAACATGAAGTATTTGTGCTGGGTATGGGTGAGATAGGTACTCAGTGCATCAAAATCATCCAGCATGGCCTGTTTGTCGTAAGGCAGTTGCAGGGTGTCGAGGAAATAGTATTTGAAATAGAGCAGGTCGCTGAGGATGGCTTGTTTGCCAAATTCTCTCGCGGTGAGGCACCAGGAATAATCCAACCCCCGATCGCCATTGATCTGCAGGCTTGCGAGCGCCGATAAACTTTTCTGGAAAAGCCGGTACACTTTATCGCCGTGTCCGAATTGTTCCAGCTGATTCAATAAAGATTCGGTTCCCAGGTCTTCCTGGATATACAAAGTGTCTTCGCTGTTCACGGCCAGGATATCGGGTACCGGTGATCCGGCTTTTTTGAAATGCCGACTGAAATAAATGAAAGTCTGTGTTTCCCGCTTATTCAGGTTATGGGTAGCAATATAGGTTTGGTTGCCTGCATAAATGCGGAAATAGATGCGATCGCTTCCGCTTTGCGGTAATTTCTCAATACGGTCTGCTTTCCCTTTCTGCAGTGTGCCGAATAAATCCTGTATGCCCTGAATCACTGATTCCATGTATGCGGTTTGTTTCGGACGAAAATAGAACTAAGTAGGGAGATTCTATGCATCGGCTCTTCGGGCTGCAGCAGGCTTACGTGACCAGTAATAAATGGGTATGCCCAATGCAGTAATCAAACTGCCCAGCAATGCATTGATTACTGCGGTTTGTCCGTGCAGGTATTGATTAATATCGGTATAGAGTGTAGATGCGAGGAAGACCCCGGTAAACAGTACAAAGAGTCCCGGTACCCAGGGATAACCCCATACGCGGTATGGTCTGTTCAGTTCAGGCAATTTGTGGCGCAGGATAAAAACACCCAGGGCACTCATGCCGTAAAAAAACCAGCTCACAAAAATCAGCATCTCGGTCAGCATATCAAATGAACCGGAAAAAATCAGTACGATGGCCCAGGCTGCATTGAACCAAAGTGCATTGCCGGGTGATTGATAGGTTGGGTGCACTTTGGCAGCGGGTGCAAACCAGCGGTTATCTTTTCCCATGGCATAGGTAACCCGGGCTGTGGCCAGGATATTGGCATTGCAGCTGCCCAATACAAAGAGGATCACCGTGAGTGCGATGATATCACCTCCTGCAGCTCCCCAGGCAATGGTAGCGGCATCGGAAGCCACAAAATCTGATTGCGCCAGTGCTGTAACCGGCAGTACATAGAGGAATGCCAGGTTCAATAACAGATATACCAGTATGCAAAAGCAGATTCCGGTTAATAAGCTGCCCGGGATATTGCGTTGTGGTTCGCGGATTTCTCCGGCAACGAATGTGATATTGTTCCAGCCATCATAAGCCCAGAATGCCCCGGCAATGGCAGCCATATATGCATGTAACAGATTCCATCCCTGGGGTGCATGGGGTATTGTTTCTGTGAAATGAGCGCTGTTGCCGGTTGCAGAACCCAGTATACCCGCAATCAATGCCAGTATCGCCATGGCTTTGAGGGCCGTAAGCACCTGCTGAATACGGCTCCCTTGCCGCACACTGCGGTAATTAATGTAGGTAAACAACAACACAATGGCTGCTGTGAGTAGTTTAAGTCCGATTTGTTGTAACGGATATAATGTACCCACACCCGGAATATGCCAGCTAACGGATTGTTCTATGCTTACCGGTAACTGCGGTAGCGGAATGAAATAATGTATATACTGCGAACAGATATATGCGATGGAAGCATTACCGGCGGTATTGAATACGGCAAAAGCTGCCCAGCCATACACAAAAGCAAAGCCTTTACCATACATTTTTTCGAAGAAGACATACTGACCACCGGTTTGCGGAAAGAGAGCGGCGGCTTCTGCATTGGACAGTGCGCCAAATAAGGTAACAATACCTGCCACGATCCATACACTCAACAATAATAGGGGCGATTGCAACTGACCGGCCATTAAGGCGGGTTTCATAAAAATACCCGACCCAATGATGCCTCCCACTACGATGGCGATGGCGGCTCTGCGGTTGAGGCTTCTTTGCAGGGTAGTCATACCGGAAATTACCAAATATCCCGGCCCCTGCATCAGTGGTAATGGTTTAATTTAAGGCAAAATCCAGCGCTGCTTCCACATGAATACGGGCCGTGTCGAATAATGGATAATCAACCGCCCTGTTTTTCAGCAGGATGGGTATTTCTGTGCAGCCCATGATCATGCCTTCCGCACCCCTTGCTTTCAGTTGCTCCATAACCTGCAGGTATTTTTCTGCTGTGGCGGGCAGGAATTGTCCGCAACTCATTTCTTCATAAATGGAACGGTTGATGAAGTCGATTGCCGCCGCATCGGGGATCAGTGTTTGTATACCCCGGTATGCCAGCATGTTTTTATAGAAATCCATTTGCATCACATAACGCGTACCCAGCAGGGCTACGGTATGGATCTGTTGCTCTTGGATGACTTTGGCAGTAGCTGCTGCAATATGTATAAGGGGAATATTGATGGCGCTCTGTACTTCATCGGCAATTTTGTGCATGGTATTGGCACCCAGTAAGAGGCATTCGGCACCGGCCTGCTCAAGTTGCTGCGCAATGCCACTCATTTTGGCAGCAATCAGGTCCCAGCGCCCCAACTCGGTGAGGGATTTGATCTCAGCAAAATTCACTGAACGGATCAGGATTTCTGCAGATGCTACGCCTCCCAGTTTTTCCTGTACCAGTTCATTCAACAGTTTATAATATTCCGTAGTGGAATGCCAGGTGGTGCCGCCAATCAGGCCAATGGTTTTCATGGCCTAAAGCTAAGCCTTTACCTAAAACAAACGGCCCTGTTCGCCCGGTCTTTGAAAACGGGTATTGTCCAGTTCCCAGCGCTCGGCATTGAGCTGATACAATTTGTTGTATTTGATGAATTGCTGTCGCACCAGGTCCGATATGGGGCCTTCACCCCGCATGCGGAGTCCGTAGCGGCTGTCGTTCACCTGTCCGCCATGTCCTTTTTCGATCAGGTGCCACACTTTATCGGCCCGGTCGGGGAAGTTCTTGTACAACCAGTCGTGGAACAGTAGTTTAATAGCTCCATTGAGCCGTATAAAGGTATAAGCACTGAAGCGGGCACCAGCTTCACTGGCCGCTTTCATGATGCGTTGCATCTCGTGTTCATTCAGTCCGGGTATCATCGGCCCCAGCATTACACCCATACGTACTCCGGCGGCACTGAGCTCCTCAATCACCCGTAATCGTTGCCTGGCCGTGGTGGTACGGGGTTCCATCACCCGGCGCAGTTCTTCCTGGAAAGAAGTGATACTCACCAATACACTCACGAGGTTCTTAGCTGCCATGGTCTGTAGTAAATCCTTGTCACGCAGGATGCCCGCATTTTTGGTAATGATGCCCACAGGCTGATTGAATTCATTGCATACTTCCAGCAATTGTCGCGTTAACCTGAATTTTTTTTCAGCAGGCTGGTAGCAATCGGTATTCCCACTCAGACTGATGGGCATGGGTTCCCAGTTTTTATTGAGCAGAAACTTGCGTAATAAAGCCGGTGCATTTTTCTTCACAATGATTTTTCGTTCAAAATCCAGTCCGGCACTATAGCCCCAGTATTCATGTGCATTGCGGGCATAACAATAAATACAGCCATGCTCACAACCCTGGTAGGGGTTCATACTGTACCACATACCTACATCGGGACTCTCCACTTTATTTACGATGGATTTGGACTGGTCTTCGAGGTATACGGTAGCGGGATTGGGTTCGGTCCAGTCGTCAATTGCTTCTATATGTTCACGGATGCGTTCCTGTTTGAGGAAACGGTTGCGCGGATTGAACTGGGCACCACGGCCGTGTAAATATTGATCCTGTGTATCGTCCATAATCAAGCATCGGGTATTTAAAATAAAGCTGTCTGTTCCACCTGCTGCCGGATTCCCTCCAGCTGGAAACGGCGGATGGTTTCATAGTGGCTATCTCCTGTTTTTTTGCGCAGCAGCAATACCTGTTTAGCCATAAACCGACCAGTGAAATCGGTGTGACTGAGTTCCAGCCAGCCTTTTTCATACTGCCAGGGCAGCAATTTGCGGGCAATGCTCAGGTGTGGTTCGGTGATATAATGGGGTTTGTGTTCCTGGTCAAGCTTCAGCATGGACTGTATGGGGCGTAATCCTTTGACCAGTGCCACAATATCATTACGGGTTTGTACCTGTATGAAAATTGTATGGGTGGGGAAGCTGCCAAAACCGGATAATGCTACGGGGAAAGCGGCAAATGTTCTGATCAGTTGCTCCATCCTGTGCAATAAACGCGCTTCGGTTTGTACATACTGCATAAAACGCAACAGCGTGATATGTGCTTTGCTGTAAGCGGCTTGCGGGCACTCATATTTTTCCGCAAAATGTTTTTTCACGGCGCGTATGGTTTGATCCAGTGCGGGTGGTGGTTCCAGCACCAACAGGTAATCGGCCAGCGGATAATCGGTTGCCATCATAACCATCGGATTAATTGTGATAAGGTTCTGGTGCCAGTCCGAATACCTGTACCTGTTTACCCTTTTCCTGCTCGTATTGCCTGCGCAGCAGAACCAGTTCATTCACGGCAAACCGGGCCTGGAAAGACTGGGCGAGTCCTTTTGTGGTGGCCAGCTCGAACAGTGATTCCGGTAATGGTCCGGTTAGCGGCAGGTAACTATGACTGCTGCGTTGCAATGGCGGGCAATCGCAGCTGCGGATATACTGGTCAATCACCTGTAAGGAAGCACCCAGTTGTTGTAATACCTGCTGTTCGGGTACACGGAGGTATAGTATGCGGGAGGAAAGTGCACCAAAACCCTGGAGACTGAGCTGGAAACTGCGGTGCATGCTCATGATGCGTTGTAACCAGCGCAACAGGGTAGGCTCCATGGCTTCCCGGGCCTGGAAAGAAGCCAGTACCAGTCCGTCCACCGCCGGCATGGCGCCCGTAGCGAGTTGGTCCTGTAAACGTTGGATGCCTTGCAGAGTGGCCGCATCGGGCCGGATAACCAGTTGGTAGTTAAACATGGGACATAGGGTTATGCTTGTGGCAGAAAGGGGCGTTGTGATGGTAGTATGCATAAAACAATTTTGTTTGATCGTAATTATTTAGCATAAATTTACTAAAATATTTAGCTAAACCAAATTTATTTATATGGATGGGGAACAGTGGTATGGGAGCGCCTACAAAGGCTCCAAACAATTTTCGCAGTGGGATGTGCCTACGGCGAATGCCACCGGCTTTGGCGCGGCGGCAGATGATTATATGGAAAGGGGCATTGACCTGAACGAGCAGCTGATCCGGAATAAGCCGGCTACTTTCTTTTTCCGGATGAACAGCGATGCCATGCAGGGAGCGGGGATCAGTCCGGGCGATATTCTGGTGGTGGACCGCAGTATCCGACAGGCGAATAACCGGATCATTGTGGGCATGCTCAACGGGGAATTGCTGGTTCGGCGTTTGCAGGACCATTTGAACAGGAAGCTGTTGCTGGCCGAGAATAAGAAATTCGCACATATTGATGTGGATCCTTATGCTGCATTCCTGGTATGGGGTGTGGTTACTTATTGTATTAAATCCGTGTAACCATATAATCCAATAACATGCGCGCGATTGTTGACTGCAATAGTTTTTACTGCTCCTGTGAACGCCTGTTTCGTCCCGATCTCCTGCACAAACCGGTGGTGGTATTGAGTAATAACGATGGTTGCATCATCTCCCGAAGCGATGAAGCCAAGGACCTGGGAGTGGAAATGGCCGGGCCTTATTTTAAAGCCAAACCCCTGATTGAACGCCATGGGGTAGCTACTTTTTCTTCCAACTACAATCTTTATGGCGATCTGAGCTGGCGGGTGATGGAGACCCTGCGAATGCTCATGCCTCCCGGCACTGTAGAAGTGTATTCGGTTGATGAGGCTTTCCTGGACCTGTCGCACCTGCCTCCCGCCCAGTTGCGGGAGATGGCCATGCATATCCGGCAAACCGTGGAACAATGGACAGGCATTGCCGTATCCATTGGTGTAGCACCTACCAAAGTACTGAGTAAAGTAGCCAACCGGCTGGCCAAAAAAAACAAAGCCGCCACCCAGTGCGTGCTGGTACTGGATTCGGAACATCGCATACGGCAGGCGCTGGAAAAAACACCGGTAGCCGATATCTGGGGAATAGGGTTTCAATATGCACAGAAATTACAGCGATGGGGCATACAAACCGCCCGAGATCTGCAGCAGATGAATACGGCATGGGGACATAAACACCTGGGCGGCGTTACAGGTGTGCGGTTATTGCGTGAACTGAAAGGGGAGCCTTGTATGGACATGAAGGATGAGCTGGTACAAAAGAAAATGATTGCCACCACCCGTATGTTTGGCTCCCCGGTAACCGCGCTGAAAGATATCCGCGAAGCCATTGCAACCTATACCTCACGTGCTGCGGAGAAGCTGCGAAGACAGCAAGGCGCCGCCAGGGTGGTGAGTGTATTTGTGGTACCCAAAGAAGCATCACACAACAGTTATTTCCGGCACGGACCAACCATCAGTCAGTATACCAGTTTACCCGCCGCTACTTCCATCACACAGGAATTGATCAAAGCAGCGCTGTCGATAGTGGATCAGTTGTATGAACCCGGACGTACCTATAAAAAAGCAGGGGTTATGCTCAGTGGTATTGTACCCGATGATGCCATTCAGGGTAACCTGTTCAGGGGACCGGAACAACCGCAGCATCGTTTACTGATGAGTATGATGGACAATGTAAACTTCGCCATGCGCGATGATATACTCAAGTTCGCCTCCACCGGTACTACCCGTAACTGGAAGATGCGCCAGGAGCTGCGCAGCCCACGCTATACAACCAGGTGGGATGAATTGCCGGGAGTGGGTTGAGGTTTTGGTTTTTGGTTTATGGTTGTCTTGTATCTGACCATCAATCAAAAATCAAATATCAAAAAATCAAACATCCAACATCTGCGATCCGACATTGCTTTACACTTTCACATAGATTTTCCGTTTATCCATCCAGTAAACAATGAGCCAGTAAAAGGCAATCATGATGATGGCATAGAGGAGTGATCCGTTGCGGAGGTCTTCTGAAATGGGTTTGCAGATATGATTCCAGAACCAGGGCAGGGCCGATGTGGTTTGGTCGCCGTCTTTGAAACGGATCAATGCCAGTACCCGGGGCAGGAATCCGCTGAGTACAAAAATGAATAAGGGATTCTTGCCAAATACGTCAAAGAAGCGGCTCCAGCCACCCTTTATACCACGGAATTCAATCAGGTAAATGAGCAGGCTGATGGTGAGCATGGCCAGTCCGGTTGTATACAACACATAACTGCTGGTCCATATTTTTTTGTTGATGGGGAATACCATATCCCAGCAGAAGCCGGCGAAAATCAGTACCAGTCCGCTGATCATGAGGTGACTGAGCATTTCATAGCTTTTCCCTTTCTGCTGAATGTATTGTCCTACCAGGAAGCCGAAGACCACCTGTACGATGGCGGGCAGGGTACTGCTGATGCCTTCGGGATCAAAGGGCAGCCCTTCTCCTTTGTACATATGTGCTTCGCCGAGAATGGCTTTATCCCAGGCCGTGCCGAAATAACCCTGGAGACTGAAGGGATCACCGGCTTTGCCCAGCCATACGGTAATAAACCAGTATACCAGTAAGAGTATGCCGCTGATGACAAAAGCGCCGCGGGTTTTTCCATAGAATACAATGATGGAAGCAAAGAAATAACAGAGGGCAATGCGTTGCAGCACACCCAGAATGCGCAGGTTATCGAGGTTTTTGCCTACGAGCTGATCGCCATCCCAGCGAACAAAAGGACTCCAGTGCAGGAGCAGACCGATACCAAATATGAGGATTGTTCTTTTCAGGATTTTTTTCCAGAACAGACCGGCGCCAGCCTGCTCAAAACGGGGCATCACAAATGCCATGGCATTACCTACGGCAAACAGGAAAAAAGGGAAAACCAGATCGGTGGGTGTACAACCATGCCAGGTGGCATGTTCAAGCGGGCTATAAATATGTCCCCAGCTTCCGGGATTGTTTACAAGGATCATCAAGGCAACCGTAGCGCCCCGGAATACATCGAGCGAATAATAACGCTGGTTCATAGCAAGCAGTTTGGAGCGGGAAGATAGTGAATAGCCCCGATTATTGCCAGCAGCAGTACGCCGCAATTTTCTGTTAAGCCTGTGGTGCCGCCCCTGGGGTTGACCTTATTTGTGTATTTTGCAACCTGTAGAAACCGGTATTTATGGCTCAGAGAAATATATTAATCACGGGTGGGGCAGGCTTTATCGGGTCGCATGTGGTCCGGTTGTTTGTACAGCAGTATCCGCAGTATACCATCATTAACCTGGATGCACTCACTTATGCGGGTAACCTGGAGAACCTGCGGGATGTGGAGCAGGCACCCAATTATCGCTTTGCCAAAGTGAATATACTGGATATACCGGCCCTGGAAGAAGCATTTCAGACCCATGAGGTAACAGATATCATACACCTGGCGGCAGAGTCGCATGTGGACCGATCCATTGTATCGCCCCTGGATTTTGTTTATACCAATATTATCGGTACGGTAAACCTGTTGAATGCAGCCAGACAATACTGGTCTGCTGATCCGGGAAAGCATCGTTTTTATCATATCTCTACCGACGAGGTTTTTGGTAGCCTGGGTGCTGAAGGGTTTTTCACAGAAACAACCGCGTATGATCCCCGTTCGCCCTATTCGGCCAGTAAGGCATCCTCGGATCATTTTGTAAGGGCCTATCATGAGACCTATGGGTTGAATACGGTAGTGTCGAACTGCTCCAACAACTATGGCCCTTTTCATTTCCCTGAAAAACTGATTCCTTTATTCATCAATAATATCATTGAGCAGAAAGCATTGCCGGTTTATGGCGATGGTTTGTATACGCGCGACTGGCTCTATGTAAAAGATCATGCCCGTGCTATTGATACTGTATTCCACCAGGGCAAACCCGGCAGTACCTATAATATTGGCGGGTTTAATGAATGGAAGAATATTGACCTGGTGAAACTGCTTTGCAAACTGATGGATGAAAAACTGAATCGCCCGGCCGGCACCAGCGAGCAACTGATTACTTATGTGAAAGACCGGCCCGGCCATGACCGCCGCTACGCCATTGATGCTTCCAAAATCAAACAGGAACTGGGTTGGCAGCCCAGCGTAACGTTTGAAGAGGGGTTGTCGGAGACCATTGACTGGTACCTGGCAAACGGCCACTGGCTGAAGCAGGTAACAAGCGGCGCATACCAGCATTATTACGAATCAATGTACCAGCAGCGATAAAATTTATACAGATCCATGCGAGTAGAATCAACAGCTTTCAAAGATGTTTTTATCCTGCACAACGATGTACATGGCGATCAGCGGGGTTATTTCCTGGAAAGTTTTAACCAGCGCGATTTTCAGCAGCAAACCGGACTGGATACGACTTTTGTACAAGACAACCAGTCGAAGTCGCAGTATGGCGTATTGCGTGGCTTACACTGGCAGGCGGGTGAACATGCACAAGCCAAACTGGTGCGGGTATTGCGTGGCTCGGTACTGGATGTGATTGTTGACCTGCGCCGGGATTCGGCTACATTCGGGAAACATCTCTCCTTGTTACTGACCGACGAGAACCAGCAGCAGTTATATGTTCCCCGTGGCTTTGCCCATGGTTTTGTGGTGCTGAGTGCGGAGGCGGAGTTTTTTTATAAATGTGATGCGTTTTATCACAGAGAAGCAGAACAGGGAATTATATACAATGATCCCGCACTTGCCATCAACTGGCAGATACCCGACACGGATATCATACTGTCTCCCAAGGATCAACAGCTGCCTTATTTAGCTACGATACCGGATAAATACTTATTTTAAGCTTATGAAAGGAATCATACTGGCAGGGGGTTCGGGAACAAGGTTGTATCCCATTACCAAAGCCATCAGTAAGCAACTGATGCCTATTTATGATAAGCCGATGATTTATTATCCCTTATCGGTTTTGATGCTCTCTGGTATCCGTGAGATCCTCATCATCACAACACCGGAGGATAATGCACAGTTCAGGCGTTTATTGGGTGATGGTAAGGCATTGGGTTGTTCATTTGACTATGCGGTACAGGAAGTGCCGAACGGATTGGCGCAGGCATTTGTCATTGGTGAATCATTCATCGGGCAGGATAAAGTATCCCTGATACTGGGTGATAATATATTTTATGGTTCTGGTTTCAGCAAACTGGTACAGTCTTTTAATGATGTAACCGGGGCGGCAGTTTTTGCTTATGAAGTGAATGATCCCGAGCGATATGGCGTGGTTGAATTCAATGAACAGCGACAGGTACTTTCTATTGAAGAAAAACCGGCAGTACCCAAATCCAATTATGCGGTACCCGGACTTTATTTCTACGACAACCAGGTGGTAGCGATTGCCAAGCAAATACAACCATCTGCCCGTGGGGAATATGAAATCACGGCCGTTAATAATGAATACCTGCGTCGCGGGCAATTGCAGGTAGGTATTATGAACCGGGGCACTGCCTGGCTGGATACCGGTACTTTTGAATCCCTGAGTGATGCATCGGAGTTTGTACGGGTTATAGAAAAGCGGCAAAGCCAGAAAATAGGCTGTATTGAAGAAGTGGCATACCGTATGGGCTATATCAACCACGATCAATTACTGGAACTGGCTGCCATTTATGCCAAAAGTGGTTATGGCGAATACCTGCGAAGCATCCGATTATAATTAAACCTTATCTGAGCCGGCCCGGGAACCGATTGGCGGACGGCAGTAAACAAAAATCCCGGCTTCCTGTTAATAATGGCATGGACGCATTTACCATCAAAGACCTTGAGAACTTATCGGGTATTAAAGCCCATACCATTCGTATTTGGGAGCAGCGTTATTCCTTCCTGAATCCCCAGCGTACCGAAACCAATATCCGGTCGTACAGCAACAAGGAGCTGAAGACTGTGCTGAATATTGCCCTGCTGACCAAATATGGGTACAGGATATCGCAGATCGACCGGATGACGCCCGATGAGATCCAGGAGAAAATACTGGCCCTCACGCAAGTGGAAGCACGTCAGGAGCGCCTCATTAATGAGCTGATCCATAGTATGGTGGACCTGCGGATGGAAGCTTTTGAATCTTTGCTCAATGAAGCCATCCGGGAAAAGGGAATCGACCGCGTTATTCCACAACTGATTTTTCCCTTTCTGGAGCGGGTTGGTATATTATGGATGACCAATCATATCAACCCAGCCCAGGAGCACCTGGTTACAAATATTATCCGGCAAAAACTCATTGCCGGAATTGAAGCTGCCACACATCCTTTGCAGCAATACAAAAAAGCCATCTTATTCCTTCCCGAGGGAGAATACCATGAACTGGGTTTGCTGTTCATGCATTATCTCTTGAAAAGTCGCGGTATCCAGGTTTGGTACCTGGGGGCAAATGTGCCGCTGAAAGATCTTGCCTATGTTGCCAAGTTAAAGCGCCCCGATTTTTTGTTTGCCCATCTCACGGCGGTAGCGGCTCATTTCAATCCGGAAAAATTCCTGCTCAACCTGCACCACCGATTGCCGGATATACCCATACTGCTCTCGGGTAATTTCACGCGCCATTACCGCAAAACCATTCCGCCGAATATCCAGTTTGCCCATTCCCTTGCCGAAGTCATGGATCAGATCGCCTCTTTTGGTTAATCCGTTGCCCGATAACCCCGGTCCAGACCCGGAATAATGCCCCACCGGCATCGCAGTTCAGTGTTTGAACATTTATAACTGACTGAATCACTTTGTTTTACATTTATGTGTTAAAAATTAAACAAAATCCTTCCTGATTCGAATATGTTTGTTTAATTTTATGGCATAAATAGTTAAACACATTGTTTATGTCAACTGTAGAATTCAGGCAGATGTTGCTTACCAATACGGAGTTTCTGAAGCCCTTTGCCATCACACTTACCCGCGATGCGGAAGCAGCCAAGGATTTGATGCAGGAGACCATTTACCGAGCGCTGGCCAACCAGGAGAAATACAATGTTGGTACGAATATCAAAGCCTGGTTGTACACCATCATGCGCAATATTTTCATTAATAATTACCGGCGCAAGGCCAAGCAGCAGACCATCTTCGACAGCACGCCGAATGATTTTTTACTGGATACCCACCAAACGGCTGTTACGAATGATGCCATTACCCGGTTGAATATGAAAGAAGTGCAGGCAGCCATTCACGCTTTACCTGAGATTTTCAGGAATCCCTTTCTTTTATATTTCGACGGATACAAATACCATGAGATCGCTGCGATGCTGAAAGAGCCATTGGGTACCATCAAAAGCCGGATACATTTTGCGCGCAAACTGCTCAAAAATCAGATCCAGCGTTTTTAAGTATTTTGTCTAATTTCCTAATAAGTGAGTAAATCTGTTATTATTATCGGAAGCGGCTTTGCCGGGCTTTCTGCTGCCTGTTTTATGGCCAAAGCAGGCTGGCAGGTAACCGTATTGGAAAAACACGATATACCTGGTGGCCGGGCCCGTCAGTTCAGTGAAGCCGGTTTCCGGTTTGATATGGGCCCGAGCTGGTACTGGATGCCCGATGTGTTTGAACGTTTTTTTAACCAGTTCGGGAAATCGGTTGCTGACTACTATCAGCTTAAAAGACTGGATCCTTCCTACCGGGTGTACTGGCCTGAAGGACCGGTGGATATTCCTGCCGACTACAACGCACTCCGCACTTTATTCGACAGCATCGAACCGGGTGCAGCAATACAACTCGACCGCTTCATGAAGGAAGCTGCTTTCAAGTATGAAGTGGGAATTCAAAAACTGGTATTCAAACCCGGCCGTTCCTGGACGGAATTTATGGATGCAGACCTGGCCCGTGGGGTATTGCGACTGGATGTGTTTAATTCCATGAAAAAACATGTAGCTAAATATTTCTCTAATCCCAGACTTCGTGAATTGATGGAGTTTCCGGTATTATTCCTGGGAGCCCTGCCGGAAAAAACCCCGGCGCT
Organism: Chitinophagaceae bacterium; assembly: GCA_009996675.1. Lineage (GTDB taxonomy): Bacteria > Bacteroidota > Bacteroidia > Chitinophagales > Chitinophagaceae > Sediminibacterium. Next base: position 10,224 of record JAACZQ010000062.1, on the reverse strand, counting down.
CTACAGCCTGATGAATTATGCGGATATTGCCGGCGGCACCTGGTACCCGGAGAAAGGAATGTATAGTATTGTAGATGGCATGTACCGGCTGGCTTTGGAACTGGGTGTGCAGTTTGTTTTTGGTGCGAATGTGGAAGAAATCATCATCCGGCAAAACCAGGCCCGCCAGGTTCGTACGGCTGATGCCAGCTTTGATGCCGATGTAGTAATTGGTGGAGCGGATTATCACCATATTGAATCAAGCCTCCTGCCCCCGTCCGCCAGAACCTATTCGGAAACCTATTGGGATAAACGGGTAATGGCTCCCAGTTGTCTCCTGTATTATGTAGGCTTGAATAAACGCTTGCCGGGCATCCACCACCACAGTTTATTTTTTGATACGTCTTTTTCAAAACATGGGGCTGAAATTTATTCAAATCCGGCCTGGCCGTCAGATCCCCTGTTTTATATGAGTGCCACTTCCGTGACCGATGATACGGTAGCGCCACCCGGCTGTGAAAACCTGTTTTTGCTGATACCGGTAGCCACTGGCCTGGAAGGTGACAATGAAGAAAGAAGGGAATATTATTTTAACCTGATCATGGATCGGCTGGAAAAATGGCTGGGCCAGTCTGTTCGCGATGCTGTTGTCTATAAAAAATCATTCGCACACAGCGATTTTGTATCGGAATACAATGCTTTTAAAGGAAATGCCTATGGTTTGGCGAACACTTTACTGCAAACTGCTGTTTTAAAACCAGCTTGTCGCAGTAAAAAAATCAGGAACCTGTTTTATACAGGGCAACTGACTGTGCCGGGTCCGGGTGTTCCTCCCAGTCTGATCAGCGGAGAAGTGGTAGCCGGAGAAGTACTGAAAGCATTTGGGGGGTAACTGAGGATGGGATTATCAGCCATACACGATAACGATAATAAACAGCAACCATGATACATCTTTTTCATGAAGTGAGCCAGGAATGCAGCCGTATTACCACGGAGCGGTACAGCACCAGCTTTTCCTCTTCCATACGGCTGCTGCACAAAGATCTGCGTACTCCCATTTTTAATATTTATGGCTTTGTACGCTTTGCCGACGAGATTGTAGACAGTTTTCATGAGCATGATAAAACAGTTTTATTGAATGATTTTAAAGCGGCCACTTATGATGCGCTGGATCGTGGTATTAGCCTGAATCCTATTCTCCACAGCTTTCAGCTGACTGTGAACCGTTACGCCATTGACCGGCAACTGATCAGCGACTTTTTATACAGTATGGAACTGGATCTGGATAAGCGCTGTTACGACCGGGCCGGGTATGAGCAATATATTTATGGTAGTGCAGAAGTGGTGGGCCTCATGTGTTTATATGTTTTTTGTGAAGGAAACAAGGAACAATACAATCAGCTGAAGCCTTATGCACAGAGTCTGGGTGCCGCATTCCAGAAAGTTAATTTCCTGCGCGACCTGAAAGCGGATTATGAAGGACTGGAAAGGGTATATTTCCCGGGATGTGATTTCAGGAATTTTTCCCGGGCCGATAAAGCTGCTATTGAAGAAGACATACAAAGAGATTTTGATCATGCTTTTGAGGGTATTCAACAATTGCCGGTAAAAGCCCGTTTCGGGGTATACGTAGCATATAAATATTATCTCTCCCTGTTCCGCAAGATCAGAAAAATGAGACCGCAGAATATTCTGCAGCAACGGGTACGGATACCAGATTATGGTAAAATGTTTATCCTCGCCAAAGCAGGTATACGCAGTCATTTGAATTTATTATAAGGGCCCGGATTTAACCAGTATTTTTAAGTATGGAACAGGTAGTCTTAGTAGACAAACAGGATACTGCCATTGGTGTGATGGAAAAGATGGAAGCCCATCAAAAAGCCTTGCTGCACAGGGCTTTCAGTGTGTTTGTATTCACCGACGACGGTAAACTCATTCTGCAACAACGTGCTATGGATAAATACCATAGTCCGGGTTTGTGGACGAATACCTGCTGCAGTCACCCCCGGCCGGGAGAAGATCTCAGCCAAGCAGCAGCCCGCAGGCTGAAGGAGGAAATGGGTTTTGAAACAATACTCTACAAAGCTTTTGATTTTATCTATGAAGCTTCATTTGATAACGGACTCACCGAACATGAATTTGATCATGTTTTTATTGGGTATTACAATGGTGCCGTAGTGCCTGATCCGCTGGAAGTGGCTTCGGTAGACTTCCGTTCCATGGATACCATTAGCGAACAATTGCTGACAGCTCCGGATGATTTTACCGCATGGTTTCATATTGCTTTTCCCCAGATCCGCTCATGGTGGGAACGGCATCATGCCAAACAATCATAATGCAGCGGGCCATTGTCATAGGGGCAGGGGTTGGTGGTATGGCCGCAGCAATTCGTTTGGCGGTATCGGGGTTTGATGTGGTTGTATATGAAAGCAACCCGGAGCCCGGCGGTAAACTCACCCATTTCACCCAGCAGGGTTTTCAATTCGATGCCGGCCCCAGTCTGTTTACCCAACCCCATATCCTGGAAGAATTATTTGTATTGGCAGGTGAACGCATGTCGGACTATCTGCAATACGATTCGGTTCCGTATGCCTGTCATTATTTTTATGAAGATGGAACCGATATCCGGGCCAGTGCCGATCCTGTGTTACTGGCTGCGGAACTGGAAGCCAAAACCGGCGAACCGCCTGAACATGTGCAGCGCTACCTTAAAGAATCTGCTCAACTGTACCAAACAGTCGGGACTATATTCCTGGATCATTCATTACACAAGCCTGCAACCTTTTCCAAAGTCCCCTGGTTAAAACTGGCCGGTACTTTACGCAGATCGCATTTGTTCGGAACCATGCATGAACGGAATGCCCGTTCGTTCCGTAGTGAGAAAATTGTACAGCTATTCAATCGCTTTGCAACCTATAATGGCAGTACGCCATACCGTGCGCCAGGTATGTTAACCCTGATTCCCCACCTGGAACACAATGAAGGTGTGTTTTATCCGCATGGTGGTATGATCAGTATAACCAGGGCTTTGTACCAGCTTGCGATCAGGAAGGGGGTGCAATTTTGTTTCAATCAACCTGTGTCCCGCATCATTCATACCCGTAATGGAGTAGAAGGTGTAGTAGTGAATGGCGTTAATCAACCGGCTCATGTAGTTGTCAGCAATGCCGATGCGTATTTTACTTATAAACACCTGCTGCAGGATGAACGCAAAGCCCAGAAAATAGGCAGACAGGAAAGAAGCAGCAGTGCCATGGTCTTTTACTGGGGTATTGGCAAAGAATTTCCGCAACTGGATTTGCACAATATATTTTTTGCGAAGGATTATGCGGCGGAATTTGATCACTTGTTCCGGTTGAAAAAAATATACCAGGATCCAACGGTATATGTGAATATTACTTCTAAATGTGAGCCCGGCATACAGGCGCCTGCTGGTATGGAGAACTGGTTTGTGATGGTGAATGCACCGGCAGTAACCAACCAGGATTGGGAATCTTATCGCGCTATATACCGTAGAGCTATTCTGGATAAGCTGAGCAGGTTATTGGGCCAATCTATTGAGCCGCTGATCCGTACAGAAGCCGTACTTGATCCGCTGGCGATTGCGGCCAAAACCAGTTCTTTCCGGGGTGCGTTGTATGGCACCAGTTCCAATTCCAAACTGGCCGCATTTCTGCGCCACCCGAATTTTGCAGCACAGATACCTGGTTTGTATTTTGTGGGGGGGACCGTACATCCCGGCGGCGGAATACCTTTGTGTTTGCGCAGTGCTGCCATTGCAGCAGGCATGATCATTCAACAAAAGGGTAGGAGGAAACATGCATAAGATCAATCAATACAAACTTGGGATAGCTACTTTTCTGGCCATTCTTTTCCATGTATGTGGTGCGATCGGAATATTGTTTACGCCTTACCGCGACTGGTTTATTGCCAACACCCCGCTCAATTTATTGCTGATGGGTGTATTGCTGATCTGGAACCAGGCCAAGCCGGGTATGGTATTCGGATTATTTGCCGTACTCTGCTTTATGGTGGGGATGGGTACAGAAATGATTGGGGTGAATACGGGTAAATTATTTGGTTGTTACCAGTATGGTGCAGTGCTGGGTCCGCAATTGAATGGTGTTCCCTGGCTGATTGGCTTAAACTGGTTTGTGATTGTATACACGGCGGGAATCATCATGCATTCGATCCATATCTGGATTGAACAGCGATACGAGGAAGCCGGAAAGCCTTTATCTCAACGGCTGATCAATGCATCCCTGGTGGTGGATGGGGCCTTGCTGGCTGTGGGTTTTGATTGGGTAATGGAACCTGTAGCGGAGCAATTGGGTTTCTGGCATTGGGAGGGCGGACAGATTCCGTTTTATAATTACCTGTGCTGGTTCCTGATCAGTGCTTTGTTGCTGGGACTTTTCCGGGTACTGCGTTTTGAAAAGGCCAACCATTTTGCGGTACATTTGTTCGTTATACAGTCATTATTTTTTCTAACCTTAAGATGGTATCTCTGATATGTGGTATGTACTGATAACACTGGTAACTTTCTGCCTCATGGAAGCCATTACCTGGCTTACCCACCGGTATGTAATGCATGGCTTCCTCTGGTACCTGCATGAAGACCATCACAAGCCGGGGCCTGGTGTATTCGAAAAGAATGATGCATTTTTTGTGATCTTTGCTATACCCAGCTGGCTTTGTATCATGCTGGGAAGTATGTATCAGGTGTATTGGGTGGTGAGTATTGGTGCGGGTATAGCTTTGTACGGTTTTGCTTATTTTCTGGTCCATGAAGTGATCATTCATCAACGCATCAAGTGGTTTACCCGCAGTAAAAACCGCTATATCAAAGCCATCCGCTGGGCACATAAAATGCATCACAAGCACCTGGGTAAGGAAAACGGGGAAAGTTTTGGTATGCTGATCGTGGCCCGTAAGTACTGGCAGAAAGTAAAGCAGGATGAACAACTGCAACAATAATTTATTCCAGACTGGTACAACAATACGACTATATCATTGCAGGTTCAGGATGCGCAGGGATGAGTATGCTCATGCGTATGATGGAGCATCCGTTCTTTCACACAAAGCAGATTCTGGTAGTTGATATTGCCCCCAAAAAAGCAAACGACCGTACCTGGTGTTTCTGGGAAAAAGAGCCGGACATTTTTGAGCCGGTGGTTTGTAAAAGCTGGCGAAAGATGTCTTTTCATACGTCAGGCTATTCAGCAGTGCTGGACCTCACTCCTTATCAGTATAAAATGATCCGTGGGGTTGATTTTTATCAACACGTGTATGAACGGGCAACGGATTTCCCCAATATTCATTTTCATTATGAAGCGGTAAAAGCAGTACACAGTTCCGGTAGCCAGGCTGTGCTGGAAACTGCAACTGCAATATTCACAGCCGCCTATATTTTTAACAGTATACTATTTACACCCATTGCACCAGTGGCAGGGACCTATTTTTTATGGCAGCATTTCAAGGGATGGGAAATTGAAACCGAGGAGCCGGTATTCGATGCAGACCGGGCAACTCTTATGGATTTCAGGGTTTCCCAGGAACATGGCATGGCATTTATGTATGTCATGCCCCTGACTGCCACCCGTGCGCTGGTAGAATATACTTTATTCACGCCAGCTTTGCTGGAAGCAAAAGCATATGAAGCTGCTTTGCAGGAATATATCGGCCATGCGTTAGGGGTTACCGCATACAGGATTATTCACGTAGAGGATGGCATAATTCCTATGACCAGCCATCGCTTTCCTGAACAGGAGGGCAGGGTGTGGCATATTGGTGTAGCAGGCGGACAGGTGAAAGCAAGTAGTGGGTATGCTTTCCGATTTATACAGAAAAGGACCAAAGCCATTGCAGATGCATTGGCAAATGCACAAGAACCGCCCCGTGCCGCCGGTTTTAATACGCGGAAGTTCAGGTTCTACGACCGGGTATTGCTCCAGGTACTCACCAGGGAACGCATGACCGGTGCCGATGTTTTCGAAGCGATTTTCCGGGGAAACCCGGTGGGCCGGGTTTTGGGATTCCTCGATAATGAAACCGGACTGGCAGATGATATCAGGATTATGAACAGTGTACCAACCGGTATTTTCGGGCTTGCCGCTTTGCGCGACTTATTCCGTTAAATTCACCTGATTCCATTATTTTTGCGCTCCGGCCTCGTAGTACAATGGATAGTATAAGAGTTTCCGAAGCTCCAGATCCAGGTTCGATTCCTGGCGAGGCCACTGCTTCACTCCCCCCAAATCCCGCCTATCTCCATTCATTTTTTGCTGCAGCATCAACTGTATTGGTGCTCCTGTCGTACAATGGATAGTATAATCCCCACAGTACTGTGGGGACGAAGCTCCAGATCCAGGTTCGATTCCTGGCTTGGCCACTGCTTCACTTTAAATCCTTCCCTTTTCCTTATTTTCGGTATCATAGATTTATCAGCCTGTACCCACAGGTTACCCCTGAAGCAATTGGTATGGAAAATGTAGCCATCATTGTATTATTATTATTTGGAGTGGCCTTTATGGGCATGATCAGTAACCGATACCGGTTCCCCGTGGCCGTGGTATGGGTGCTGAGTGGCCTACTCATTAGTTTTATTCCGCGGCTGCCACTTATTGAACTGAGCCCGGAAGTAGTATTCCTGATGTTCCTCCCCCCTTTATTGTATTCTTCCGCCTGGAATACAAGCTGGCATGATTTCAAAGCCAACCTGCGCCCGATCGGATTAGCCGCTATAGGGCTGGTACTGGTAACCACTTTCCTGGTGGCACTGGCTGCTTATTATTGTATCCCCGGTATCGGATGGCCGGAAGCATTGCTCATCGGTGCAATTGTATCACCACCCGATGCCGTGGCCGCCACTTCTATTACCAAGGGATTGGGGTTGAACCCCAGACTGATTACCATCCTCGAAGGGGAAAGCCTGGTGAATGATGCCAGTGGACTCGTGGCCTATAAATATGCATTGATTGCCGTGTCGGCCGGTAATTTTATTTTATGGAAAGCAGGACTGAATTTTGTGGTGATAGCTGTTGCAGGTATTGCCATTGGGTTGGCTATTGGTTATATCATGTATGTCGTGCACCGGCGCTTTGTTAACGATCCCGTACTGGATACAACCCTCACTTTCCTCACACCTTTTGCTTCTTACCTGCTGGCGGAATCTTTTCATTTTTCAGGAGTACTGGCAGTAGTGAGCACCGGTTTATACCTGTCGTACCAATCAGCACATATATTCACGCATCAAAGCAGGATCATGGCTTATGCAGTGTGGCGGGTGGTTATTTATATTCTGAACGGACTGGTATTTGTACTGATTGGTTTGCAATTGCGACATGTGGTACAGGGCATTAGCAGCGAATACAGTGTTAAAGAGCTATTGTTGTATGGTGCAATCATCAGCCTGGCTGTGATACTGGTACGTTTTATATGGATCTTGCCCGCCATAATTTTGCCCAGGGTTTTCGGGAAACTGCTTTGCGGCAAAATGGTACTTGATGGGCGTAACTGGACCATCTTTGGCTGGGCGGGTATGCGCGGTGTGGTATCTATGGCTGCAGCACTGGCCATGCCAATTGCCCTCACCGATGGCCGTGTATTCGAACACCGTAACCTGATTATCTACCTCACTTTCTGTGTGATTCTGTCGACCCTGGTTGTACTCGGACTGAGCCTGCCCTGGCTGATCCGGAAATTAAAGATTGATCCCTATTCCATGGCAGAGGAAGAGTACCGGATACGCACCGAAGTGGTAAATGCCAGTATTCAGCATATCGAAGAAAATCTCGCCCTGCTAAATGATGAATTGCTGAACAATATCAAAAGCAAGTATGAGGTTAAATATGTTCGCCTGCAGAAAACAGATTTACCCAGCGGATATTTTGGGGGTGAAGTGAAATCGCCTGATACGGTTTTTAAAGAGTTTACCAAACTGCAACTGGATATGCTGGAAGTAGAGCGGCAATCGCTCAACCAACTTCACCGCAGCGGTTCGGCTAATGAAGAAGTATTACGCAAAATTGAGTTTGAGCTGGATCTGGAAGAAACCCGGCTTAAAATGGATTATGATATGGATTGATCAGGCATAAGCATGCAGCATGGCCATACTCTCCCTTGCCATTTGCTGGTTGTATTCAAACGTTAGCTTCTTGTGATTGATGGTATCCACAATAGTACCTATCAGGCAAAGCCCGCCGGTGAACAGATACAGAATACCCATACCATTTTGCCCAACCATAAAACGCTGTATACCGCCAACACAAACAAAACCCAGCACACAACCCAGTAAAATCTGGTCGGCTTTTCTGCGTTTGCCATTGTATAAAGCAATAAAATTTTGTAATTGTTCCTGGCTCAGGTCTCCTGTTAAGTGTTGCAGGAATACGAGTTCTTCTCCTTCCAGGGCAGGAATCAGGTTAACGAGATTGGGTTTCATGATGGGATAAATAAAAGGGTTTTGTTAATTGTATGATACGATGCAGGATAATTATAACTGCAAAAGGCCCCATGAAATGCTGACCGAAGCCGGTACTGATATGACCATGCAGGGTGTTGCGGATAGCATGGCCAATACCGCAACCCGGACAGTTGCCAAAGCCCAGCCATACCGAGGGACATAAGCTGGTTCCTCCGGTTTCTGGCATATAGTACAATAATACCAATCCGCTGACCCAAACAATGAGTTCGGAATGTTGCAACAGGTATTTGATTGCTTTTTTCAAATGAGTATTATTTGCCGAATGCGGCGATATTGGTACTGAATATTTTCACGGCTATGGCCAGCAGGATTACACCAAAGAATTTGCGTACCGCCAGCAGGCCGGCCTGACCCAGTACTTTTTCAATCAACTTCAGTGATTTTAAAACGATGTATACCACAACCAGGTTTATGATAATGCCGGCCAGGATATACCATTGGTCGAAGTTGGCTTTTAGAGACATGATGGTGGTAAGGGTTCCGCTTCCTGCAATAATGGGGAAGGCAATGGGGACTACTGTGCCCGACTTCGCATCCTGATCACCTTTGAAAATCTCATGTCCGAGTACCATTTCCAGACCCAGTAAAAAAATCACCACAGAACCACCCACAGCAAAAGAGCGGATATCCAGACCAAGTATATTGAGGAAGGGTTGCCCTACAAACAGGAAAGCGATCATCAGGATACCTGAGATCAGGGTTGCCTGTGTGGAGCGTATGCCACCCATTTTTTCTTTCAGAGAAATAAGCAGGGGTATGGACCCGACAATATCAATAACCGCGAATAAGGTGAATGTAATGGTGAGCAATTGGTCAACATGAAAAGACATGAAAATGGGTTGTTAGGGTTAAAAAGCTTACCTGGAAAAATCAGGGCCTGATTTTTCCACTATTAAGATATGTTTTTTTGCTGAGGACGCCAAACCCGCTTTACAAGGTCGGGCGATGCCATTCTTTACCGGTTTGCGAATGGTTGTATAGTAGCTGATACTCAAAGCCATTACCATTTGCATGCAGTTCCACCACACATCCATAGTGCAGGGTAAATACGTCGAAAGATTCTTTCAGCGGGGTTTGGGTGATATGGGACAGGATGCTTCTGAGCGGGCCGCCATGCGCTACTATAACACTGGATCCTTCCAGTGAAGCAATGTTTTCAAAACAACGAACCACGCGTGTATGCAGGTCAACATAACTTTCTCCGCCAGGTACCCGCACATGTACAAAATCATCCATCCAGGGCTGTATTTCTGCCTTGGGAATTGCGTTCCATTCCTGCATTTCCCAGCTGCCGCAATGCAATTCTTTCAGCTCGTCTTTCAGTACAATAGATTGCTGGGGATACAGGGCTCTTGCCAGTTTATGGCAACGCTGTAGCGGACTGCTGAAAACATGGGTAACGGCCTCGGGTAAATGGGCTTTTGTGAGCGCTACTTCCTGCTCAAAACTATGCACAACATCCAGATCAGTCTGTCCATAACAAATGCCTTTGGGAATATCGGGAGTTGTGTGCCTGATCAGGTAAATAGCCATTGCTGTTGATTTTATCAAATATACCGGCTGGCAATGAGAATGCCTGCATAAAAACAGATTTCAGTGACTTGTTGTGTGGCACCCAAACAATCGCCGGTATAACCGCCGATCCATTTATAAAAATACCTGCCCGCATACCAGCGTACCACCAGCATCAGTGGCAATGCCCACAAACAATACAGGGGAAGCCAGGCAAAGCCCATCAATCCGAACAATGCACAGGT
>JAACZQ010000061.1 GCA_009996675.1 Chitinophagaceae bacterium | reverse complement strand
GTTTCAGATCCTCAACAGGCTTGGCTGCATCCAGGGCTGTAAACCTGGGTTTGTTACGCGGCCCATATTCCATGGTGGACAGGTTCAGTGTCTGGATTTCTTTGCCTTCTGCCGACTTGATTTTTTTGAAGAAACCCTGTCCTGTTTTATCACCAAGCCAGTTTTGCTGCACCATTTTGTCGAGCCAGGCGGGGATGCCAAATATTTGTTTAGCCTCATCGTCCGGACAATTATCAGCTACTCCTTTCGCTACTTTCACCAGGGTATCAATCCCTACCACATCAGCGGTCCTGAATGTGGCAGATTTGGGTCGGCCAATGATGGGGCCGGTGAGCGAATCAATTTCGTCAATACCCAAGCCCTGCTTTTCCATGATATGGAAAATACTCATGATGCTGAATACGCCGATGCGGTTGGCAATAAATGCGGGTGTGTCTTTACAACGTACGGTTGTTTTGCCCAGGAACAGATCGCCATACTCCATCAGAAAATCCACAATTTCCGGGTCGGTATAGGGTGTGGGAATGATTTCCAACAGGCGGAGGTAACGAGGCGGGTTGAAGAAGTGGGTGCCACAGAAATGCTTTTTAAAATCATCACTGCGTCCCTCTGCCATCAGGTGAATGGGTATGCCCGAGGTATTGGAAGATACCAATGTGCCAGGCTTCCTGAATTTTTCCACCTGCTCATATATCTGTTGTTTAATATCCAGCCGTTCCACCACTACTTCAATAATCCAGTCGCACCCGGCTATATCTTTCATATTATCCGTAAAGTTTCCGGTACTGATACGCTTTACAACATCTTTGGTATATACCGGCGAAGGATTACTCTTTACCGCGGCTGTAAGAGCATCATTCACCAGCTTATTCCTGTCGGCAGCACGTGTGCTATCCTCGGCGCCCTTGGGTACCATGTCGAGCAGCAATGTTTGTACCCCGATTCCTGCAAAATGACAGGCAATGCGGGAGCCCATTACCCCACTTCCCAATACGGCTACTTTTTTGATGGAACGTTTCATATGGATGTCGCTTTGTGTAAAATTAGTTAGTTATGCAACTAATTTATCGAAATTAGTGAAATATTTTTTCGCGCAGGGGCTGGGGCAAAAAAATATCAAACCCTGACTTGGGTTTGATATTCCATAAGGTGCGGATAATGGATTCTGGTTTTTCAATAACCATCAGTGATCCGATGTAGCAGCACCTTTGTAGGCCCGGTAGAGGCATACGAGGTAGACAACTAAAAGGACATAAACTAACATAACAGGGGGGGATTTGGTTATTACAATATAAGTAAAAACCCGTTGATCCGGGGCTTTCCCGAAAACCGATTTATGCACGGAATGTATATAACCTCAAAAAACACTGATAGTTAGGGGTTTATCTTTTGTTAAAGCGTGTCATCCATCCAGGTTCGAACAATGGAGCAGTTCCTGTTGGCCTGTGAGCGGGGGCTTGGGGCAGTTCTTCAGTACTTCTTTGCCTTTTAACCATTATCTGATCGGGAATCCATTGTTTCAGTTATTTTTGTTATAATGGAGATCAACCCTACAATGATAGAAGACCTGGCGCATTTATCCCGTTTGCGATTGAGTGAGGAGGGGAAGGGCGTTATGCTTGAAGATATTCGCAAAATGGTTCGTTTTGTGGAACAATTGCAGGAAGTGGATGTGACAGGCGTTGAGCCCTTATTGCATATGGGGGAAGTATCCAATGTATTAAGGGAGGACAGGGTGGAGGGTTCTGTGAGCAGGGAAGCGGCTTTGCGCAATGCACCAGAGAATAATGGTGTTTTTTTCCGGGTGGCAAAAGTCATTAAACAATAGGCATCATCAACCTCATCATTCAATCATTATGAGCGAAGCGATTATCAGGCTGGAAAATATTCAGAAAAGTTATTTCATGGGTAGCCAGGCTATCCCTGTATTAAAAGGTATTTCCCTGGAAATCTTTAAAAACGAATATGTGGCTTTGATGGGCCCGTCGGGAAGCGGGAAAAGTACCCTGATGAATATCCTGGGATGCCTGGATTCTCCAACCGGCGGCAAGTATATTTTGAACGGAAAGGACGTGAGTAAGATGCCGGATGATGAACTGGCAGAAGTGCGGAATACCGAAATTGGATTTGTGTTCCAGCAGTTTAACCTACTGCCCCGTTTGAGTGCTGCGGAAAACGTTGCACTGCCATTGATTTATGCCGGTGTAAACAAAAAAGAAAGAACCGAACGGGCGTTGGATGCTTTGCAGAAAGTAGGATTGGCAGAACGCAGTCACCACAAATCAAATGAGCTCAGTGGTGGTCAGATACAGCGGGTAGCGATTGCCCGGGCATTGGTGAATAATCCATCTATTTTACTGGCCGATGAACCCACTGGTAACCTGGATTCAAAAACCTCCGTTGAGGTAATGGAATTATTCGGTAAAATTCAGGAAGCCGGGAATACGGTAATCCTGGTTACACACGAAGAAGATATTGCTGCTTATGCCCGCCGCGTGGTGCGTTTGCGGGACGGATTGGTTGAAACGGATAAAAGCAAACCCGCAACAGCATCGGTATCTTTTCATTAAGTAGCATCCTGTTATTGGGCTGGTTTGCATCTTACCAGTCCCCAATTTATGCGTAACGGCCAACCAAAGCCGGTTAATTTTGTTTCAACAAGAAGTATTATGTTATGGCAATGAAGATATACACCAAAACGGGCGATTTGGGTAAGACCTCTTTGATTGGTGGCACCAAAGTGCCCAAAAGTCATATTCGCATTGAAACGTATGGCACGATAGATGAACTGAACTCCCATATTGGTATGGTATCAGATCTTTTGCCGGATGCGGAACTGGTTGCGGTGTTGCGGGAGATACAGGATCGTCTTTTTACCATTGGTTCATCACTGGCCTGTGATCCTGACAAAGAACCCCTGATGAAAATGCCCGATCTCAAAGAGTCTGATGTTCATTTTCTTGAAAAAGAAATTGACCGGATGAATGAAGTATTGGCGCCGATGAAGTTTTTTATTCTGCCTGGTGGTCATATGGCCGTATCTGCTGCCCATATTGCACGTTGTGTTTGCAGAAGGGCAGAGCGTTCCTGCGTTCAGATGCAGCAAATGGAATTATTTGTAGATCCGCTGGTTATTAAATACCTGAATCGTTTAAGCGATTACCTTTTTGTGGCAAGCCGTTGGATCGCCCATCGGCTGGGTGTGGCCGAAATAGCCTGGAAACCCCGTGTATCAGGGTAATATCAATCCGTCTTTCATGCGTAGTACTCGGTCACTCATGCCAGCCAGTTCCTGGTTATGGGTTACAATGAGAAATGTCTGCCTGAAATTATTACGCAGGGTCAAAAATAACTCATGTAGTTCGCGGGCATTCTGACTGTCGAGATTGCCGGTGGGTTCGTCTGCAAAAACGATATCGGGTTGGTTGATCAGCGCTCTGGCCACGGCTACGCGCTGTTGTTCACCGCCTGATAATTCCTGGGGTTTATGGGAGGCACGGCTGGATAATCCGAGGAGTTCCAGGAGTTCCATGGCTTTTGCTTCTACCTCCTTTCTAGATTTACCAGCAATCCAGCCAGGGATGCAAACATTTTCAACGGCCGAAAATTCCGGCAGGAGGTGGTGAAACTGGAAAACAAAACCCATATGGGCATTTCTGAAATCGGCCAGTTCGTTACCTCTCAGTTGGTCTGTTCGCTGGCCATTCAACCAAATCTCACCCTGATCGGGTCGGTCGAGGGTGCCCAAAATATGCAGAAGGGTACTTTTGCCGGCTCCGGATGAGCCGATAATACTAACAATTTCGCCGGTCTGAATCGCTATATCTACGCCTTTCAGGACTTCCAGCTGACCGAATTTCCGGGTAATTTGATGGGCTTTGAGCATGTAATGGCCTTGTTTCCCTACAAACCTAGCCCATATTCCCCCAATTTTGAACATTTCTTTGCACAGGCCCGGAACTGCATTTGGTAGTTTCGCGGATACGGTTACATTTGCAAAAAATTAAAAGGTAAATTATGTTCTGGACATTAGAATTGGCAAGTTACCTGGAAGAAGCCCCCTGGCCCGCCACCAAGGACGAATTGATTGATTATTCCATTCGAAGTGGTGCACCTATTGAAGTGGTAGAAAATCTCCAGGAGCTGGAAGATGAGGGTGAAGTGTACGAGAGCATAGAAGACATCTGGCCTGATTATCCAAGCCAGGAAGACTTCATGTTCAATGAAGATGAATATTAATTACAACTCTCTATCCAGTAAATAATAGTGAAAGAAAAAAGTCATCCGGTTTTGCCGGATGACTTTTTTTATGTTTTCAGTAATGGATCTCAGGATTGATTTTTGGGGAAACTGAATTTGAAATACAGCAGCAGCAGGGATAAAGCCAGCACAATCAGATTGGCTGAAATAACCGGACCACTGCCAATGGCAAAACCATAGACCAGCCATACAACGGTGCTGGTAATAACAATCAGAATCATCCATACACTCAGATCACCAACGCTTCTGGACTGCCAGGATTTGTATACCTGTGGAATAAAAGTGATGGAAGTGAGGAATGAGCCGATATATCCAACGAGTTCAATCCAGTTCATTTGATCTTGGCTTTATAGGATCATGAATAGTTGTGAATTCAATTACAGACCGGTTGACAGGCCTTCGTTATTCAATCCCTACTTTCTGCATTACTTCCATGCTTACGCCGGTATTGGAATAACCTCCGTCGTGGAAGAGGTTTTGCATTGTAACCATACGGGTAAGATCGGAGAACAGTGTGATACAGTAGTTGGCACAATCTTCTGCCGAAGCGTTACCCAGCGGGGCGATGGCATTGGCATAGTCATAAAAATCACCAAAGCCTTTGATACCTGTACCGGCGGTTGTTTTGGTAGGAGATTGTGAAACGGTATTAATTCTTATTTTTTTCTCCACGCCGTAATGATAACCGAAGCTGCGGGCAATGGATTCCAGCATCGCTTTGATATCGGCCATGTCTGTATAAAAAGGGAAGGTCCGCTGGGCAGCCATATAGGTCAGGGCAACCACACTGCCCCATTCATTAATGGCATCCAGTTTTCGGGCAACGGCCAGCATTTTATGAAAAGAAAGGGCGGATACATCAATACCCTTCATGAAATAGTCATAGTTGGATTCTGTATACGGAATATTCTTGCGAATATTCACACTCATACCGATGGAGTGCAGCACGAAATCAATTTTACCGCCGAGGACTTCCTGGGACTGAGTAAAAAGATTTGTGAGTTCCTCTACGTTGGTGGCATCGGCCGGGATGATCTGTGAACCGGTTTTTTCTGCCAGTTTTTTGATCTCTCCCATACGCATGGCGATGGGGGCATTGGTTAACACAAAACTGGCACCTTCTTCGTGCGCTTTTTCAGCTACTTTCCAGGCAATGGAGTTTTCATCCAATGCACCAGTAATGATGCCACGTTTTCCTTTGAGCAGGTTATAAGCCATAATGCTTGTTTTAATTTGTTACAGAAAGGTAAAATTATGTAATATCCCCCGAAATCAACTACTGCATCATCATTTCCCGGGCATTTTCCAGCGCAGCAGCTGTTGGGTGCTCGCCGCTAAGCATCCGGGCGATGGCCTGGATACGTTCTTCGGCAGGCAGTAACCGGATATTTGTTTTAATACTATTTCCGGCTGCCTCCTTGTAAACAAAGAAATGAGCATCGGCCTTGCCGGCAATCTGTGGCTGGTGCGTAATACAAATGATTTGCAGACTTGCAGCCAGTTCCTTCATAATGATGCCTACCTGGCGGGCGGCTTCCCCGGAGATGCCTGTATCAATTTCATCGAAAATCAGGGTAGGAAGGTTAATGGAGCGTGCTACCAGTGACTTAATACAAAGCATTAAGCGACTCAATTCACCGCCGCTGGCTACTTTCCGGATGGGCTCAAAACGGTCGGGGTTGTTATCGCCGGCCGGTATATTGGCGTTGAACAGAAACTCAATCGCATCCATACCTTGCTGCTGTAAACCAGTTTGTTTACAGCTTACCTGGATACGTGCATTGGGCATACCTACCTGCTTCAGTAAACGGTTGACTTCTTTTTCCAGCGGAGCTGCCTGTTTTACCCTGGCGGCAGATATTTTTTCAGCCAGCGCAGTAGCCGATTGCTCTAATTTCTTTACGGCTGTTTCTGCGGAACGGATCGCGTCATCGATATTAAGTACCTGCTGCAATTTTTCCATCAGATCTTCCTGGATGCGCAGCAGGTCTGCTGTGGTTTGTACACCGTGTTTTTTTAATAGTTTATACCCTTCCGCCAATCGCTGATTGATCCATTCAATTCTTTTCTCATCAAACTGGACCTGATCGTTGATATGGTCTGTTTCCCCGGCTATATCCTGCAGCTCAACATGCAGTCCCTGCAACCTTTCCAGCAGGGTCGGAATACCAGTATGATAACCAGCAAAGGGCTGTAACTGCTGGATCATTTGTTTGAGTGAGGATACAAGTGGCTGGGGGCTCTCTTTCAGTTCATAATAGGCTGCTGACAGGGCATTTTTAATGCCTTCCGCATGGGTGAGCATTTTCAACTCCTGGTCGAGCTGTTCCAGCTCTCCTTCCTGCAGGGAAACTGTTTCCAGTTCGTCGTATAAAAACTGGTGATAATCGGCCTCTTTGGAAAAAGCGGCTTTCTGTGTGTTAAGTTCTTCCAGGGTAGCCCTGGCGGTTTGCCATTGCTGAAATTGTGTACGGTATTCCTGAAGCAGTGGCTGGTGATCGGCCAAAGCATCCAATACCTGCAACTGAAAATCGCTGTTGCCCAGTTCCAGTGTATCAAACTGCTGGTGCAAATCTACCAGCAGGGATGCCAATGCTTTGAGTTGTGAGAGTGTGGCCGGGGTATCGTTGATGAAAGCCCGGGATTTCCCGTTTACCGCAATCTCTCTTCGCAGCAGTAGTTCTGTTCCTGCATCAAATGATGCTGCTTCCAGCCATTGCTGTACAGTCGGTTTATCTGCTACCGCAAAAAAGCCTTCAATACAGGATTTCTTTTCTTTGTTTACCAATACAGAACTATCTGCCCTTTCACCCAGTATCAAACTCAACGCGCCCATGAGGATACTCTTTCCGGCGCCGGTTTCACCCGTAATAATGTTGAGCTGATCCGAAAAGTCGATCTCAATCTCATCAATGATGGCGTAGTTCTGTATGTGTAGCTTGGTAAGCATGCGTATATAATTGGGGGAGTGAGTAAAGCGTGTCTTCGCCTTTCACATCATCCCGCTGCAATTTAAAGAAAAGACTATTCCCCCTTACACCTCAGTATACCTGATTTGGCACGCTGGTCCAGGGAATTTTTAAATTCGTGATCACCCATATCCAGACATTGCTGGTAATAGCGGATGGCTTCCGCTTTCTGTCCGCGTGCTTCGTACAGTTGTCCCAGCTGTACCGCAGCGCGTGCGGCGAAGTATTCCTTCCGGAATTCTCCCAGCCGGATGGCATTCTGGTAGGCTTTGATGGCTTCTTCATCGCGTCCCAGGTCGTCAAATATCCTGGCTGCGCGGTAAACGAATTCCAGTCGCTCTTCTTCCTGCTCAAAATCGGCATCAGACTTTCCATGCAGTAATGCCAGCGCCTCGTGGTGATAACCTCCGTCACTCAGCAAACGGGCACGCAGCAGGAGGGGGTTGGGCCAGTTACCGGAGCGTGCATCTTTTAATGCCTGTTTATCGGCATCGGTGTCGGTGCTACCCCTCGAAAGTACCAGTTGCCGGGCCTGTTCTGCTGCTGTCATATTCCCCTGGAGGTAATAACACCAGCTGATTTTCTGGTAAACATCTTTGAGGTAGAACCGCCCTTTAAATGCAGTGGTAAAAGCAGTAAAATAACGCAGGGCTTCTGGGATTTCGAGGTGAAATAACCGTGCATAGCCCATTTCAAAATCCCAGACGGGTGTATTCAGGTACTCGGAAGATTTATTCCGGTTGTTGATGATGCCGATGGCGTAAACACTTTGTTTGTTGTTCAGTCCCAGGTTGGCAGCCATCCAGCCATGTAAATGGTTATTCACCAGATCCAGCTTTTTCTGCTGTATAAACTGAATGGCTTCCTCTTTTTTATTCTCCAGATAAAAGAGCAGGTAAGGGTAAATAAAATTGGCTTCGTTTGCGAAAATTTTTACCCAGGGGTCATTGCTGTAAACAAAATTCCGGACCGTTTTAATCCCATCGGTCATGGATGCACGCATGCCTAATAACCCGGCAAGCCATTTGTATCCTTTGGGAATGGTACCTACGGCAGCTTGCAATGCGCCATAGAGCAGATCATCCGGGACAAAACCCGGGAATTTTTTCTGGTTCTCTTTGATGAACAACCAGGCCCTGCGGAAATCCCAGCCTGCATCCCAGGTCTTACCAAATTTAATGGCAACAGCGGCACGATGGAAGCGGACATTTGCCAGGCAGAACCGGTAAAAAGGGGAATTGGAAGGACCTTCTTCCAACTGATTGATCTTGTCAAGAAAACCTGGATATGCTGTTTTGAAAAAAGCAGGGTCTTCGTTCAGAAACAAAACCAGAAAATCGGCATAACTCTCCAGTAATACCGGTATCAGGTTGTTGGGATTCTCCGCCTTTGCTTTTGCAATCAAGGCTTCGCCACTGCTGATACGTAACCGGGTGATTTCCTGGTAGGCCTGTTGACAAACAGCGTTGAAGTCATACTGTTTTTGCGCATGGGATTTACCCACGGTAAACAGGAATGTGCATATGACGACCAATATCAGCTTCATTGTACCGAAAATAAGAAAGGGTAGCCAATCGGCTACCCTTTACTGGTATTTTTACTTGTGCTTATTTTGCTTCTACGCTGTCGTTCAGGTCGGAATCAACCAGAATACGTCCGCAGTTTTCGCACACGATGATTTTTTTGTGCAGACGGATTTCGCTTTGGCGCTGCGGGGGGATGGAGTTGAAACAACCACCACAGGCGTCACGTTCTACCGGTACAACAGCCAATCCATTGCGGTAGCTTTTGCGGATACGGTCATAGCTGTACAGGAGGCGGTCGTCGATATGACCCCGGGCTTCATTGCTTTGTTTGTTGAAATGCGTTTCTTCTTTCTCAGTATCAGCAATGATTTTTTCCAGTTCGCCTTTCTTATGGTTCAAAACACCTTCTTTCAGGCCGATTTGCTTTTTGGCAGCGTCCAGTTGTTTCACTTTTTCGCCCAGTTCTTCATTGGCATCACGGATATGCTTCTCAGCCAGTTTGATCTCCAGCTGCTGCATTTCGATCTCTTTATTGATGGCTTCAAATTCGCGATTGTTCTTTACGTTCTCACTTTGCTTCTCATATTTGGCAATCAGCGCTTCACTTTCCTTCATGGCAGCCTTCTTGCTTTCAATGAATTCACTGATACCATTGATTTCTTCTTCAATGCGGGTCTGGCGGCTCAGCAAGCCCTGAATCTCATCTTCCAGGTCACTTACCTCCATGGGAAGTTCGCCTTTCAGAATCTGGATCTCATCCAGTTTGCTGTCAATTTTCTGTAACCTTAACAGGTTTACCAGTTTTTCTTCAACAGAGAAATCTTTTACGGAAGCCATATTTGTTTATGGTTTGAGGTTTGTAGTTCCGGGCCCAACCACCTGGTTGTACGGTCCGGCTCAGCCCAGGAAATGGTTCACCGGATTGGTGATGGTACCTGATTTGAGGACGGCAAAGGTAGGGAATTTAGCCCGTAAAATATCAAGCAGTAAATCAACGGTGAATTGTTCACTTTCCCAATGACCAATATCCGCAATCACCAGCCGGCCATTCGCATCAAAAAATTCATGATATTTTACATCCGCGGTAATGAAACAATCGGCCCCGGCAGCAATGGCTTTTCCGGTTAAAAAGCTTCCGGCACCCCCGCAAATGGCTATTTTTTGCAGGGTTTTGCCCAAAAACGGCGTATGCCGCACCGCTTTCAGACCAAAAACTTCCATTAATTGGTTGAAAAATGCCTTTTCGGTCACCGGATTGGGTAATTCGCCCAGTAAACCACTTCCAACAGATTGATAATCATTTGATAAGCTGATCAGGTCATAGGCCACTTCTTCATACGGATGGGCTTTGAATAAGGCTTCCAGCACAGCTGTCTGCAGATAGATCGGAAAAATTACTTCAATCCGGATTTCCTGTTCCTCGTGTATTACACCTTCTTCACCCACAAATGGATTGGTGCCCGAACCAGCCTGAAAGGTTCCGGTGCCGGCTGTGTTAAAACTACAATGGCTATACCGGCCGATATCTCCGGCACCTGCTTCAAACAAAGCCTGCCGGAGTGTGGCGGCCTGTGCAGCCGGGACAAATGTGTGCAGCTTCATTAGCATTCCTGGTTTGGGTAACAGGATGCGTTTGTTTACAAGCCCCAACTGGTCTGCGATCCGGCCATTTACGCCGGTCAGTATATTATCGAGATTGGTATGAATGGCATAAATGGCTATATCATGTTTGATGGCTGCAATAATGGCTTGTTCCACATAGTTTTTGCCATTTAGTTTTTTTAAACCACTGAATAAGATGGGGTGATGGGCCACTACCAGGTTACAACCCCTGTTTAGGGCTTCCAGGATCACCGCTTCCGTGGCATCAAGGCTGCATAATACACCCTTGCATTCCCAACCGGGGTTCCCGGTGAGTAAACCGGTATTGTCGTAGGACTCCTGCAGTACCGGCGGGGCTTCAGCCTCCAGTAAACGTATGATCTCTTTGATTTGCATGTTTGTAGATTGCGTGCGGCTAATTTACCTTCATTCCTCAATTTATGCCATGGCAGCCAGCGATTTTCTTTTTTACGACGGGCAGTTGCGCCGAAACGGCCAGATAGCCATAGACCCCGATAACCGTTCCTTCCGTTACGGGGATGGCTGTTTTGAAACCATGCGCGTGATAGATGACAGGCTGGTCCTGCGGGATTACCATTTTGAGCGATTGCTGCAGTCTATTGAACGCCTGCGGTTTGAACCGCCCGCTTTTTTCAACAGCCATTGGCTGGAAGAACAGGTACTCAAGCTGGTTCGTACCAACGGCCACCAGCGGATGGCAAGGGTCCGCTTGATGGTTTTTCGGGGACCTGGAGGGGTATATGATCCGCAAAACCATTACCCGCATCATCTTATCGAGTCATGGGAACTCAACCCGGCCACACAGCAATGGAATGAGAACGGTCTGGTTATGGATGTTTTCCGGGATGCCAGAAAAGTATGCGACCAGTATTCCATGCTGAAAAGCAATAATTATCTGCCCTACCTTATGGCTGCTTTATGGGCAAAAGAAAATAAGCTGAATGATGCCATCCTCCTCAACCCTTACGACCGGCTGGCCGATTGTACCATCGCCAATCTGTTTCTGGTGAAAGATGGTATGATCCTCACGCCCTCGCTTGAAGAAGGGCCGGTGAACGGTGTTATGCGTCGCCATTTACTGCAAAGTTTTCGCAAAGCAGGTATTCCGGTAACTGAAACACAAATACCCGCCGATAATCTCTTGGAAGCTTCCGAGATATTTATAACCAATGCCATTCATGGTATCAGGTGGGTGAAGCAGGTAGGCGGAACGAATTATACAGGCGAACTGGCTGCAGACTTTTATCGAAATTTTGTACAGTCGCTGTAACGCTGACAGAACCATTTAAACAATTGACTGTTTAATCATTGCATGAAACCAACTGTTCATATCATGTGGTTCCGCCGGGATCTGCGTTTGACAGACAATGCGGCATTATACCATGCATTGAGAAGCGGAAAGCCGGTACTTCCTGTTTTCATCTTTGACCGTAATATCCTGGATCGACTGGAAGACCGTGCAGATAAAAGACTGGTATTTATTCGCGAGGCATTAGAGACCTTACAGGAACAGTTGGCAGTGATGGGTAGCAGTCTGCGGGTATACCACGGCTTTCCGCTGGAAATATTCAGGGAATTATTGCAGCTGTATGATGTGCAAGCGGTATATGCCAATCACGATTATGATCCCTATGCCCTGGAACGAGAAACACAGGTAGCAGCTTTATTGCGCAGTCACGGAGCGGTATTGCATACGTATAAAGACCAGGTAATTTTTGAAAAAGCAGAAGTGCTGAAAGATGATGGTAAACCCTATACGGTTTATACGCCTTACAGTAAAAAATGGCGCGCTACTTTACAACCATTTTACTATAGAGCCTACCCAACTGAAAAGTATTTTTCACATTTTATCAAACAACAAACTATTCCGATTCCTTCCCTGGAATCGATTGGATTTAGACCCGTATCCTGCCGTTTTCCTGCACGCATTCCTAAGGATGAAATCATCCGGCAATATGCAGCCACCAGGGATTTTCCCGGTTTGGAGGCTGGTACCACCAAAATGGGAATACACCTTCGTTTTGGGACGGTGAGTATACGGCAATTGGTAACCACCGCTTTAGCTAAAAGTGATGTTTATCTGAATGAATTGATCTGGCGGGATTTTTACCACGCCATTCTCTGGCATTTTCCACAGGTAGGCAAGGGGGCTTCTTTCAAACCAGAATACGATCGTGTGCTCTGGCGTAATAACGAAGCAGAATTTGCTGCCTGGTGTGCCGGCAAGACTGGTTACCCCATTGTTGATGCTGGGATGCGTGAGCTGAACGAAACCGGTTATATGCATAACCGGGTGCGCATGATTACCGCCTCATTCCTGGTAAAGCACCTGTTGATAGACTGGCGCTGGGGCGAAGCTTATTTTGCACAGAAACTACTGGATTATGACCTGGCGGCCAATAATGGCGGCTGGCAATGGGCCAGCAGCAGCGGTTGCGATGCAGCACCCTATTTCAGGATTTTCAATCCTGCATTGCAAACAGAGAAATTCGACAAAAAGCTGGATTATATCCGTAAATGGATACCCGAACTGGATAGTTTCGAATATCCCCGTCCGATTGTTGTGCATGAACAGGCCAGGAAAAGGGCCTTGGATGTATATGCTAAAGCCCTGAAACAGTAAAAACTACTTGATAAATAAACCAAAACCGCCCATTCGGGGCGGCTTTGGTTTATTTGTCTATCGGAAACTAATCAGTTCCACATCAAAAATCAGGGTGCTGTTCGGACCGATCTGGGCACTTACCTGGCGGTCGCCATAGGCCAGGTGCGGCGGAATGAAAAAGCGCCATTTGCTGCCGGTTGGCATCAACTGTAAGCCCTCGGTCCAGCCTTTAATCACCATATTTAATGGAAAAGAAGCCGGACGGCCACGCTGCACAGAACTGTCGAAAATGGTTCCGTCGATCAGGGTACCATGGTAATGACAGGTCACTTCCTGGTGGGCTGCGGGTTTGGGTCCTTCTCCAGCCAGGAGTATTTCATACTGAAGACCACTGGCCAGCTCTGTTACTTCGGGCCTGTTTTTATTGTTTGCCAGAAAATCCTGGCCTGCCTGTAAGTTGGCTGCTGATTTTTCTGCCTTCAGCTTGGCCAATTGATCTGCTACACCCATATGTTTTTTCGCAAAGATACCAAAGTTTGCGGGCTCATGATGTTTGAGTAATTTTCAAAAAAATAACCCATGTACAACGTCTTTGACCCGGCTGTTACCAATGATTTGATCAGTCGGATCGAAAAACTGCAACCAGCCACCCCGGCTTTATGGGGTAAGATGAATGTAGCGCAAATGCTGTCCCATGCCCAGGTGGGCATAGCTATGGCCTTGGGGGATGTAACAATTAAACGAACCCTGATTGGTTATCTGGTGGGTTCTTTTGCCAAAAAGCAAATGGTAGGCCCAAAGCCTTTTTCACAAAACCTGCCCACACACCCGCTGTTCATTCGTAAGGAAATCTGTGATTTTGATACTGAGAAAGGGAAACTCATATTATTGCTGCAACGACTAACAGCTGCTGGGCCTGAATCACTGGTTCAGGAGCCGCATCCGTTTTTTGGTAAAATGAGCCGGGATGAATGGAGTATACTGATTTGGAAACACACCGATCACCACCTTCGTCAGTTTGGCGTATAAACAAAAGCCTGTTTCGAATGAAACAGGCTTTTGTTTTGTATGACATGCCTATTAAGATCGCAGCGAAGCGGTATCAATTACAAAACGATAACGAACATCGCCTTTGATCATGCGTTCATAAGCTTCGTTAATCTGTTGAACGGGAATAACTTCAACCTCAGATACAATATTGTGTTCTGCGCAATAATCCAGCATTTCCTGTGTTTCGCGTATGCCACCGATCAGCGATCCGATGATGCTGCGTCTTTGCATGATGAGATCGAAAGCAGGTACTGCAGATGGCGATGGAGGTACACCCACCACAATCATAGTACCATTGGTACGCAACAGGTTCAGATAAGTACTGTAATCGTGTGGTGCGGAAACAGTATTGAGTATGAAATCAAAATGATTCCGCAATTGCTTCATAGTAGCGGGATCTGAAGTGAGGGCAAAATGATGTGCGCCCAGTTTACGGGCATCTGCTTCTTTGGAGGGGGATGAACTCAGCATGGTTACTTCAGCGCCAAATGAAGCGGCAAATTTTACCGCCATATGTCCCAGTCCACCCAATCCCAGTACCCCAACTTTATGCCCCTTCCCCACACCTACGTGACGTAAAGGAGAATAGGTGGTGATGCCGGCACAGAGCAGGGGGGCTACACCAGCCAGGGGCAGTTTATCCGATACACGAAGTGTATATTTTTCATCCACCACAATCTGTGTGGAATACCCGCCATAGGTAGGTGCCTGGGTATGACGCTCACGACCATTATAAGTACCCACCATACCTTCATCGCAGTATTGCTCAATACCTGCCTGGCAATTCGGACAAGTGCGGCAGGAATCCACAAAACATCCGACACCGGCAAGATCGCCCGGCTTGAATTGGGTAACCTGGGCTCCAACGGCAGTAACCCGGCCCACAATTTCATGACCAGGCACCATGGGGAAAATAGAGCCGCCCCATTCATCCCTTACCTGGTGAATGTCGGAGTGACAAACGCCACAATAAAGAATTTCAATCTGAACATCGTTTGGACCCGGAGTTCTCCGTTCCAAAGTAAAAGGACCCAGGGGTGATTTAGGGTCCATTGCTGCATAAGCGTTGGTTGCTGCCATATCTTGTTGGTTGTTTAATGTAATAACAATTCAGCTCCCTTTTGGTTCAAAGGGGCAAAGCGAAAATGGCAAACAATCGCGCAATACGAAATTATAATTTGCGCAATACTTTTGAAAAATCTTTTGCAATCCGGGCTTTCATTACCCCAATGGTATCCAACCCGGCTTGTTGCATGTGTACGGTAAACTCACACTCATAGAAGTCGCGATCCTCAAAGAAGATAACCTGATCTATCCGGTACCGTACATGGCTGGAATCGAAATGATTTTTTTCGTAGAGAAAATGGGTCATGGTTTCCCTGAGCTGCTGCTCTGTTTCGGCATGGTTGTTTTTGGTGCTACAAGACAACAAAACACCTGCTAGCAGGCAAATGAATAACATTTTTCTCATGGTCGTTTCGCTTACCGTTAAGTTACGAAGCTTCCTGCAATAATCAAGGTTTATTGTAATCAAATTTATACCGGCTCAGATCTGGACTGTATTTTCTTTTCCGGCTTAGTTCATACTCATATATAATTTTCCCCACATCACGGAAGAACGGGTAGCCAATTTCTGTGTATTCGTATTTGTTATCATTCAGGATGGCATCCCGGTTTACATAAATCACGCCACTGATCAGAAATTCTACTTTGTTTTTAAAATCAACGATATACGCGGCATCGGTCAGGAATCCATAGCTCCAGCCCGTTTTATTGAAGCTTCGAATCTGTTCGGGAATTTTCTGTTTCCCTGCTTTGAACCAGAAAAATTTGGTATAGCTGTCAAAAAATTCAGTGGTATCGTAAGCAGGGTGTTTGCTTTCGGAAGGCAACTCCGACATATACTGCCAAAGGAAGCGGTAATCATCCGGGGTCAGGTCAAAGCGATTGGCCGGTGGCACCGTTTCCGGGAAAATGACGCGCCGAAGCATCTCGTGTAAAGTTTCCAGCGGCAGATTATTATGTCTGGTGAAATCCATTGGCTGGCGGATCAGTGAATCATTGCGGTCGAGGTAGCCATTTCCGATGAACACCTGTTTGCTGTAGTCGAAACTAAGATCGCTGCGGACCGGACTTTGCCGGTACAGCAACCGGTTACCATCCATAAACCGGATGGGATTGGTATGGCGGTTCTCCTCCTCGTTCATGGGTGTAAAACGGCGAACAATTCTGGCTTGGGGGAATCCTTTGGCCCATAAATTTTCGTTCAGGTATCGCTGGCCGGTAAATTCATATAAACGGTTGTAAGCATCATTATCGCTGACCAGGAATATTTTTTTGATATAATGAGCAATCGAGGGGAAGCCTTTGATAGAGCTGGTATCCGATAGCACCTTGGTCTGGCCACTGAATGCACTATCGGTTAACATCGACGAGTACTTGTTCACGGGCAGGTTATACAAACTGTTTATTTTCTGTAGCGCCATTAAGGCCGTTGGCAATTTAACGGTAGAAGCCGGATTGAAATACCGGTTGGCATCCACATGCAGGTAGTGGTTGGTAAAACTAGGTCTGTTTTCCTTGTCACGATCAATCACAGTATAGATCACCTGGTACTGGAAACTATCGGGGTGATTCAGTACCTGTAAGAGTCCGGGTCCGGCTTTGCTGGTCAGCAGTTGCTGAAACCATTCAGATGTTTTTTCCTGTGCCCGGGCCGAACAAAAGAATAATAAACTGCTCAGCAGCGCCAATGGGTGTTTGGTAAAGCGGATCATCCTTGCAATAATGTTTTGAAACTATTTCATGTTTGCAGCCCAGCAATCAAGTGTTCTTTTCCAGGCCAGTTTAGCGGCGGCTTCATTGTACCGGGCCCCGGATGTATCGTTATGAAAAGCATGATTAACACCCTCGTACATAAACAGCTCGTAGCGGATATTATTTTTTTTCAGTGCTTCTTCATAGGCAGGAATACCCGCATTGATACGTTCATCCAGACCGGCATAATGTAATTGCAAAGCGGCTTTTATACGAGGTACATCGGCTATATCTGCCTGTCGTCCGTAGAAAGCCACTGCAGCATTGAGGGTAGGCACATTAACCGCCAGCTGATTCACCAGGCCGCCACCCCAGCAAAAGCCAACACATCCGGTAAAGCCATTGCAATCTTTCCTGGATTTCAGGTAATCAAACCCTTTGGCAAAATTAATCAGGTTCTGTTTGGCATCGATCTGTGCAAAGAGTTTACGGGCCTCATCTTCATTGGTGGGTGTTCCACCGGCAGCGGACAGGGCATCTGGCGCGATGGCTATATAGCCGGCTTTGGCTGCCCGCCGTGCAACGTCTTTGATGTGTTCATTCAGGCCACGGTTTTCATGAATGATCTCTACACCACCATAGCGGCCATCTTTTTTAGGTTTGGCCAGGTATGCTTTCATGGTAACACCATCGGCATCATAAGTGATATCTTCGGTATGCAGCTCGTCATCATCCAATGATATGGTAGCTGCATGCGCATAATTGTTTTCTAACATGGGCAGTATGGCCATGGCAGCGCCAATACTACCGGTGATGATGGCCAATCTTTTCAGGAACACCTCCCTGGGTAAGGGTTTGTGGGTGTATTCGTCGTAGAGCTTGATGATACGCTGGTCCATTTTGGTTGAATTTGCTTCAATATAGGTCAAAAATGTACCAAAAGGAAAATGTTTCCATCAGCGGGCCAGGGCAGGCTGGACAATAAAAAAGCAACCTTCCAGGTTGCTTTTTTATAGATAAAAGGCCTGGTTATTACTGAATAATGGTAGCTATTTTATCCATTGGGATGCTATTGGCCCATTTGAGTATTTCTGATTCAGTGGTATTGTTTAATTCAAAGCTGAGCAGTGCATTACTGAGGGGGATTTCCAGCTTATAACGGGTATCCGCTTCCGTAACACCCTGTTCACGTGAAAGTTTGCCTTTATAGCCACCCACTTTTAAAATGCGACTATTGGGGTCTCCGCCAAATGAGCCCATGAGTGGGGAAGTGATATAGGCATTCAATGTTGTGAGCAGTGGGGAATTGATGGTGATATTCAATTCGGCTTTTTTGGCTCCCATGCCATACATTTTCCGGATGGTTACTCCTGCAAAATTACTGCTGCCGTTCACCTGTTCTTCGCGGGTAATGGATTGCATGGTGTCGATGCTGGTGGGTAACAGTTTCAATACTTCCTTACCAATGGTAATATCGAGGTCCTGCATGATTTGCTGTAAAGCAAAATGTGTATCCTGTAATTTGCCTGCCTGGTAGCTGGTTTTGGCTGTGGCAAGGTTGTTTTTAAAATCCTGTGCCTGGGCGCCGGTACAAACCAGCAGCACTATGAGGAAGAAATTCTTTTTCATGATTTGTTGGTTTAAGCGTTACTCTCCAATGGTTTTGCGAATATTTTCGATATCGAATTTGTTAACCGCATCCATCATTTCCTGTTCGGTACTGAAATTGATCCCTTGCCAGGTAATCATACCCGATTGGCCAAGCTGAACCAATACGGTATAACCATCATTCTGATCGAATTTGATAATGCCCTTATGTCCTTTCACGCGGATCTGTTTTACATCCTGCGTTTCACCATTGGATTGGGTAGCCGCAAATCCAAAATACAAATCAAGCATACCCGCATAAACGGAATTATTGCCTATCAGTATGGATAATTGTTTGTCTTCTTTCTGATAATTACGCTGGATGGTGAGGTTGGCCCAGCCATAACGGGTACTCATCACGCGGTCATCTGCGGAGTCGAGCGGTAAACCGTTAATTTCCTGGGGCAGGGATTGTAAAAGATTTTTGCCCAGTTGTAATTCCACACCCAGCAATGCCTGTTGGATGGAAAAACGCGCATCGCCATATTGACTACGCTGATAAGCCTGGTCGGCATCAGTCAGTTGTTGTACCACATCGGGCGGTGTGGTGTTTTTCAGGCCCTCACCATTTTTATTGGCGGGTTTGCCTATTCCTTTTTGACCCGGTAAGCCATTGCCGTTAACACTGTTGTTATTGGTATTGCTGCTGCTAACCCCGGTTTTGTCGGCCAGTTTTTTATCAATGGCTTCTTCTGCTCTTTTTTCAACCTTGTCCTTGAGTTTTTTCAGGAAGCCCTGAGCCCCGGCTGGTTGATGGATCAGTCCCAAAAAGGCGACCCAGACTAAGATGAATAGTTTTTGCTTCATGTTCTGTTTTTTATAGGTATCAGATAACGGTGCAAAACTAATTCTGAAACATGCCGAAAACCAAGCCACTCATCCCCCTGAATGACCGATTATGGGAATGATTTCATTTGATTTTCAGCATGTTAAAAATTTAATCACATATTTATGTGATTTGCGGAAGGCTAAAAAACATGGCGTTTTAATTCCTGCCGCTGCTCCTCGATGGCCTGCTGCTGCAAGTGGATGAGATGTGCAGCTTCAATGAGCTTTTGCATATGTTCATAGAGGAACAGTATGCTGTTACGCTGCTGCAGATCCATGGTTTCGACGAATCCTCCTGTTACCGTACACTTGAGCCATTCCCATAAAACGGCTCTGAGCTCGGGTAAGTGAGCGTAGTCGAACAACTCATGCAGCACCCGGGTGGGTTGTTGCACTTCTTCGGGAGTTAATTGCTGGGAACGATATTCCCAGGCTGGAAAATCTATGCGTTCCATAAAAGTGGATTTAATTGCTTTCTGACGGGAAAGCGGCCGGTGGGAAGCTGGTTTACGACCTGGTGTTTTTTGGATTTGATCTGCACTATAAAGCGTATGGCCCACGTAATAATGCGGTGACAGATCGTGTATAAATACGTATTGCAGTATTTATGCTAATTGTGTTTTTTCGTAAAACCACGATGAATCACAAAAATACAAAACACTGAGTGGTTGCTAAATTTTTTAGTTAATAGTTGTTAACTCTTTTTCCAGTATGCGCGTCATAGATCGGTTACATATTTATCTGCAACATCGCAGCATTACTACTTACGCTTTCTCTGAAAGCTGTGGTGTATCTAAAAGTTATATGACCCAGCAACGCAAAGGCAAGGGCAACATCGGCTCAGATACATTGGAAAAAATCAAACAGACTTATCCTGAGCTGAATCTGCTGTGGCTGATCACCGGAAAGGGACCCATGCTGATAGATTTCACATACCATGCGGCAGAAGTGGATCAGGAAATACGGGAAGAGCTGGAATACTATTTACATTCTAAAGATGAAATCATAAGGCTTCTCCGTAGCCAATTGCACCACCTCGAGACAGCCCTGCAGGATAAACAAAAATTGATTGGGTTATTGGAACATAAACTCGCGTCCGCTGCAACACAGACTCAAAGCCTGCCTGATCTCCAATAAAAAAGCATGGCGAAAATCGCCATGCTTTTTTATGACAGCCCATCACAGCCTTATTCTTCCATGTATGAAGAAACCGGTTCACAGGTACAGATGAGGTTCCGGTCACCGTAGGTATTGTTTACACGCGCTACACTGGGCCAGAATTTATTTTGTGTTACATAATATAAGGGGAACGCGGCTTCCTGGCGGCTATACCCATGATTCCACTCATTGGCACAAACCACTGCCTGTGTATGCGGGGCATTCTTAAGCGGGTTATCGGCCTTGTCAAATTTACCGGCTTCTACAGCTTTGATTTCTTCATATATGGCAATCATAGCATCACAGAAACGATCCAGCTCTGCTTTGTCTTCGCTTTCAGTTGGTTCCACCATAATGGTACCGGGTACCGGGAAGCTTAAAGTAGGCGCATGGAAACCATAATCAATCAAACGCTTGGCAACATCTTCCGCTTCAATACCAGCCGATTGTTTGAAAGGACGCAGATCAACGATGAACTCATGCGCACAGGTTCCGTTCTTGCCGGTATACAGAATTTTATAGTATTGTTCCAGCCTTGCCTTCATATAGTTGGCGTTCAGGATGGCATATTCAGTGGCTTTGCGGATACCGGTTTCTCCCAGCATCTTTATGTAGGCATAACTGATCAGCAGGATACTGGCAGATCCATATTGCGCCGCACTAACGGCCAGTGAACCATTGCCCAATACAGTATGACCAGGCAGATAGGGGGCCAGTTTATCGTTCACACAAATGGGGCCCATGCCCGGACCACCACCACCATGCGGAATAGAGAATGTTTTGTGGAGGTTGAGGTGACATACATCGGCACCGATCATGCCCGGACTGGTTAAGCCAACCTGCGCATTCATATTCGCACCATCCATATAAACCAGACCACCGTTATCATGTACAATCTGACAGATATCGCGGATCGTTTCTTCGAACACACCATGTGTTGAAGGGTAAGTCACCATGAGCGCACCCAACTTGTCTTTATGCTGTTCTGCTTTGGCTTTCAGGTCGGCAACATCAATATTACCGGCATCATCACATTTAACCACCACAACTTTAAACCCGGCCATAACAGCACTGGCAGGGTTGGTTCCGTGGGCGCTGATCGGAATCAATACCACATCACGATGGGTATTTTGATGCGCCTGGTGATAACCACGAATGGCTAACAGACCAGCGTATTCGCCTTGTGCGCCGCTATTGGGTTGTAAGCTACAGGCGGTAAACCCGGTAATCTTGCACAGGTAATCAGATAATTCATCTACAATCTGCTGGTAACCACCGGCCTGTTTTGCAGGCGCAAATGGGTGCAGACCGGCAAATTCGGGCCAGCTTACCGGGATCATTTCAGTAGCAGCATTTAATTTCATAGTGCAACTGCCCAAACTGATCATACTGGTATTGAGCGACAGGTCCTTATTTTCCAATTGCTTGATGTAACGCATCATCTGGCTTTCACTGCGATGTGTATTGAATACCGGATGGGTGAGATAAGCCGATTGACGAATCAATGCTTCGGGCAGCCGGTATCCGTTCTGGAAAGCAGTGGCATCGGCAATTACCGCTGCTTTACCGGTAGCTTTTGCAAAAATGTTCAGGATATCCTGTACATCCTCCAAACCTGTTGTTTCATCCAGACTGATGGTGATGGACTCACCCTGGTAATAGAAATTAGCATGAGCTGCTTCAGCAGTACTCCTTACCTGCGCGGTATCGGTAGCAGTAATATGCAAGGTGTCGAAATAGGCAGTATTATTCTGCTGAATACCCAGCGCTTTGAGTCCGGCTGCGAGGGTGCTGGTTAACTGATGGATACGGGTTGCGATTTGTTTGAGTCCGGCTGCACCATGATATACGGCATACATCGCCGCCATATTGGCCAGCAGGGCCTGGGCGGTACAAATATTGGAAGTGGCTTTTTCACGTTTGATATGTTGCTCACGTGTTTGTAGAGCCATCCGCAGTGCACGGTTACCCTGGGCATCAATGCTAACACCAATCAGGCGGCCTGGAATGCTGCGCTTGAATTCATCCTTGGTTGCAAAAAAAGCTGCGTGGGGACCGCCATAGCCCATGGGTACTCCCAGACGCTGGGCACTGCCCAATGCAACATCCGCCCCCAGTTCCCCGGGAGTGGTCAGCAGGGTCAAAGCCAGCAAATCGGTGGCCATAATCACAAAGCCACCTGCAGTATGAACCTGATCAATAAATTGACGATGATCTTCAACAGAACCATGACTGTTGGGGTACTGAATCAGTGCGCCGAAATAAGTATCATTAATATTAGCAGTGGTATAATCACCCACGACAATTTCAATGCCAATGGGTTCGGCACGGGTAGCCAGCACATCTTTGGTTTGATGGAAAACTTTTTCATCAACAAAAAGGCGTGGGCGGCTGATTTCATCGGTTTTATTCACGTGATGAAAAATCATGGCCATTGCTTCTGCAGCAGCTGTTGCCTCATCCAGTAAAGATGCGTTGGCTATGGGTAAACCGGTAAGATCGGCTACCATGGTTTGAAAGTTCAGCAGGCTTTCCAGGCGTCCCTGAGAGATTTCCGCCTGGTAAGGGGTGTATTGGGTATACCAGCCTGGATTTTCAAAAATATTACGCAGGATTACACTGGGTGTAATGGTGCCATAATAGCCCTGGCCGATATAGTTTTTAAAAACCTGATTCTTGGACGCAGTTCGTTTCAGCTCATTCAGGTACTGGAACTCGCTCACAGCTGCGGGAATACCCAGCGGCTTTTTGATGCGAATATTATCAGGGACCGTTTTACTGATCAGTTCTTCAAGGGAAGCAATACCAATGGTGGCAAGCATTGACTGGGTTTCAGCCTCACTGGGACCGATATGGCGTCCCTGGAATTCGGCTGACTGCTGTTCAAAAAGATTCATAACGGAAATTGTATATTAATTCGATAATATGTGATTGCCTGGAATAAGGCCTGGAACGCCGCAAAGGTACGATGAAGCAAGGTCAAAAAAATGATTTTATATGCGCTGGGGATTGCTTGTGTACACCGGTGAAAAGATCTTAACAGGACCTTCGAGGGTCAAGTCGGAGATTAGTCGTAAATTTGCAACTCGGAATCAACCATTTTTTGGGTAAGCTTAAGGATGGATATGCGTGATATTAATATGGATCAATGGGAAAAACGCAGCGCCGAGCACCAGAAGCAATACCGGCATTTTTTACAAAAAGCCGATAAAAACAAGGTTCTCAGGCAGTTGCCGGATTTGCACGAAGCCGCTTTTGAAAGAATTGATTGCCTTACCTGTGCCAATTGTTGCAAGAATTATTCCCCCCGGTTTAAAACACCGGATATCAAGCGCATCAGCAAATACCTCCGGTTAAAGGAGAGTGTTTTTATCGATACTTATCTTAGCCTCGACGAAGATGGTGATTATGTTGCCAAAACTAAACCATGCCCTTTTCTTGGATCAGATAATGTTTGTAGCATTTATGAACAGCGCCCCTCTGATTGTCAACGCTTCCCGTATACCGATGAAGACGTATTGATCAAACGGCCTGCTATCACACTCAAAAATGCTACTTTCTGTCCCGCAGTACATTATGTACTCGAACAACTGATTCATCCCTGAGTAATTCCGATTTTTTTTGTATTTTCTGCCGACGCATAAACCGGACGGATTAAAGTTTATTGCCTATGACTCATTTACCCGTACTGATCAAAGACTTGGCGCTTATCCTGGGCGCTGCCGGTGTGATGACACTGCTGTTTAAAAAATTAAAACAACCGGTAGTACTGGGATATATTATTGCGGGTTTGCTGGTAGGACCTAATTTCAAATTATTCCCAACCATCGGTGATATGGAAGGGATTAAAATATGGGCTGAGATAGGGGTGGTATTTCTTTTGTTTGCCCTGGGTATTGAATTCAGTTTTAAAAAACTGGTCAAAGTGGGCGGCTCGGCTGCCATTACCGGTATCACCGAATTGATCTGTATGATGCTCCTGGGATATTCCATGGGACAAATATTGGGATGGCCAAGAATGGATAGCCTTTTTCTGGGTGGTATAATTGCTATTTCCTCCACCACTATCATTTTCCGGGCCTTCGATGAACTGGGTTTAAAATCCAAGCAGTTTACCGGCCTGGTACTGGGAGTACTGGTGATCGAAGATCTGGTAGCCATCCTCTTGATGGTATTATTATCTACCCTGGCCATCAGTAGTCAGTTTGAAGGCACTCAAATGCTTTTCTCGATTCTCAAACTCCTGTTTTTCCTATGCCTTTGGTTTGTATCCGGTATTTTTCTCCTGCCCACTTTTTTCAAAAAAGCCAATAAATTCATGAGCAGTGAGACCTTGCTGGTGGTGTCACTGGGTTTGTGTCTGGGGATGGTGGTGCTGGCCGATCAGGTAGGTTTTTCAGCAGCATTGGGTGCATTCATCATGGGGTCGATTCTGGCCGAAACCACACAGGCGCATAAAATTGAACACCTGATTACTTCTGTCAAAGACCTGTTTGGCGCCGTATTTTTTGTCTCGGTAGGTATGTTGATTGATCCGGCTATTCTTGTTGAATATGCATTCCCGGTTATTATGCTCACCCTGGCAGTTATTCTGGGGAAGACCATATTTGTAAGTACGGGTGCATTACTGGCGGGCCGGCCCTTGAAACAGGCCGTTCAGGCAGGTACGAGTATGTCGCAGATCGGTGAATTTTCTTTCATCATTGCCACCCTCGGGGTTTCGCTTAATGTAACCAGTTCTTACCTGTATCCCATTGCGGTTGGGGTATCTGTCATCACCACTTTTACCACGCCGTATATGATCAAACTCGCGGAGCCCCTGCACCGTTTTTTACTGCGTGTATTACCGGAAAAATGGATCCGTTCACTGGAACGATACAGCAGCAGTTCCCAGATCATCGAAAGCGAAAGCAACTGGAAAAAATTGCTGCGGTTCTATATGCAGATCATTGTTCTGAATGGTGTGATCATGATCGCACTCATACTTTTCATCCGTTATTTTGTGCTGCCATTCCTCATGGGGCATATCGAAAACGAAATGATTGCCAGGATTATCGCAGCCTTGCTGGGTCTGGCATTGATGGCGCCTTTTATCTGGGCCATTACCGTTAAAAAAATGCATAAGAGTGCTTACGCCGCACTCTGGCTGGATAAAAAATACAGCCATGGCCCGCTGGTAATGCTCGAAATAGCCCGGAATATTACAGCTGTTCTGCTGGTGGGTTTCCTGCTTCGTCAGTTATTTGATTTCTGGATAGCCGTCAGTGCCACCATTGTATTTATGGCAGGTATTATGGTTGTTTTCCGCCAGCGATTACAAAGTTTTTACCAGCGCATTGAAGATCGTTTTCTGCAAAACCTGCACGAAAAGGAATTACTGGAACAGAATAAAACGGAAAATCACCTTTCCCCCTGGGATGCACACCTTACCCATTACAAGATCAGTCCGCAGGCATCTTATATCGGCACAACCCTGGAGGATCTCCGCTGGCGTGAACAATTCGGGATCAATGTGGCATTTATTGAAAGAGGTAACCAGGTCTTGTTTGCTCCGGCACGCACTGAAAAAATATTTCCTTTTGATACAATTGGTGTAATCGGAACCGATCTGCAATTACAGGAATTCAGTAAAATCATTCCCCCGTTTGTAGACGAAGCTACCACCGAAAAAGAAGCCGTTGAACTGGAAAAAATTGTTGTGGATGAACATACCCGCCTCAAAGGTCTCACGATACGTGAATCAGGGATTCGCGAAAAAACCAATGGACTGGTAGTGGGGATTGAGCGTAAAGGGGAACGTATCCTGAACCCATCATCTTTTACCCAGCTGGAGTGGGATGATATTGTCTGGATCGTGGGAAATAAAAAGAAAATACAGGAACTGTATCATCCCTGATCTTCGTTTTATGGTTTGGCTACATGTAGTATGAATTTTTCGGCGAAATAAGGTTCCGGGAATATTTTATCAACCGGCATCATACGCGGGCGTAAACCGCTTTCAAATATTTCCTGGGCCAGGTCACCGCCTTTCAGGCAAATAAGCCCATTGGCCATGGTTTGTTTGTGTCCCTTTTTGAGCAAAGGACCGGCCCAGCGCCACAAATCTTTCAGCGGAGCTACCGCCCGGGATACAGCAAAATCAAATTTGCAGTTCCTGATTTCTTCTGCGCGGGTGTGTTGAACAGTAATATTTTGTATGCCGGTTGCTGTAGCCACAGCTTCCACCACTTTTAATTTTTTGGCAATACTGTCTACCATGTGAAACTTCACTTGCGGGAAAAAAATTGCCAGGGGTACCCCCGGAAATCCACCACCACAACCAATATCAATCACTTCTGTGCCCGGTTCGAAATCCGCAATCGCAGCAATGCTCAGCGAATGCAATACATGATGCAGGTAAATACTGTCGATATCTTTTCTCGATACCACATTTATTTTGGCATTCCATTCTTTGTATAACTCATCCAATGCTGCAAATTTGGTCAGCTGTTCATCGGTGAAATCATCAAAATATTTCAGGATTAATCCCAGTTTTTGCGGGGTGCTTTCCATATAGCAGGTAAGGTAAAAATGTAATAAAAGAACATCCAGATATCCAGGAACAGGAACCAGGGCCAGAGGTCCTGCTCATTCAATTTTTTCATGCCTTTGTACCAGATAACGGCCTGTACTAAAAAACGCAATCCAAATACTGCGAGTGGGATCCACCAGTTATAAAAAATAATACTCACCGCCAATAATGGATATAACAGGAATAAGGTAAGCGAATACAAACCCAATAGTAATTTGTGTCCGGGTTTATAGTACTTACTGGTTGTGTAGTGCCGGTATTTCTGATTCATCCAGTCGCCCCAGGAAGTTTTGGGTTCGCTGATCGTGTGCGCTTCCGGTTCGATACAAACAGTTGTGTTATCGGGACGGGCTACCTGATTAATAAACAGGTCATCATCACCGCTGGGTATTTGATTGATGGAAGAGAATCCTTTATTACGTAAAAAAACATCTTTTTTATAACTCAGGTTTCGTCCCACACCCATATACGGATTTCCGGCAATGGCATAAGAAAGGTATTGCAGCGCGGTGTGGAAGGTTTCAAAGCGTATGAGCTTATTCAGCAGGCCGGGTCTTTTCTGATAAGCGCCATAACCCAGTACAATTTCAATTCCTTCCTGGTATTGTTCCTGCATCTTTTGAATCCAGTGTTCGGATGCGGGTGTACAATCGGCATCGGTCAGTAATACTATTTCATATTTGGCGCTCTTGATGCCCATGGATAAGGGAAATTTTTTGCCACTGATCATCTTGGCTTCCTGGGTCAGTTCAATCAGGTTAATATTCTTGAAAGATTTCTTGAATTCATCAATCAGGTATTTGGTATCGTCCGTGGAATTGTCGTTAACCAATACCACTTCATGCGTGGTTCGATAATCCTGTACCAGGATACCCGGCAGTGTTTTAACCAGGTTATGGGCTTCATCGCGGGCGCAAATCACTACTGAAACCGGGTGTTCCATACTGGTCTGCCGATCAGGTGCGGTATAAAAAGCCAGTCTTGTGAAATAAAAAAGATAGTAGCCCAGCTGGATGGCTATCACACCACAGAAAACATAAAAGCAAATATCCCAGAGCAGTTGCGGTATCATCATTTGGCAAAAATAGCATAACTGCAAATCTTGTGTCGAGACAAGGCACTGATGTGGAAAAGAATACCAAAACGGCTGGTTTTCCTACTTTTGCGCCCATGGCAGCACTTAGATTTGAGCGAATGGCCCTGGATCCGGGCGGAAAAGCAAGGGCGGGGATGATCACCACCGATCATGGAGAGATACCAACACCTATTTTTATGCCCGTTGGAACCGTGGGTAGCGTTAAAGCTGTTACCCAGCAGCAGCTCAAGGAAGATGTGGGTGCCCGGATCATTCTGGGTAATACCTATCATTTATACCTGCGACCCGGAGCCGCTGTGCTGGAAGCAGCGGGCGGATTACACCGCTTTAACGGATGGGACAGGCCTATTCTTACCGATAGTGGCGGTTACCAGGTGTTTTCACTGGCCGCCAACCGGAAAATCAAGGAAGAAGGCGTGATGTTTCAGTCACATATCGATGGCAGCCGCCACCTGTTTACGCCCGAATCGGTGATGGATATCCAACGCTCTATCGGCGCCGATATCATCATGGCTTTTGATGAATGTCCGCCTTACCCCAGCGATTATGAATATGCCCGGAAAAGTATGGATCTTACCCATCGCTGGTTGGATCGTTGTGTGCAGCGCCTGGCAGAAACGCCCGATAAATATGGGTATACACAGAACCTTTTCCCCATTGTACAGGGCAGCACTTATGCCGATTTACGAAAAGCATCCTGTGAATACATTGCTTCCAAAAATGCTGCCGGTAATGCCATTGGCGGATTGAGTGTTGGTGAACCTGAAGAAATGATGTATGAGTTTACAGAACACTGCACCGATAATTTGCCGGTCGACAAACCCCGCTATCTTATGGGGGTAGGAACTCCCTGGAATATCCTGGAGTGTATCGACAGGGGCGTAGATATGTTTGATTGCGTGATGCCCACCCGGAATGGCCGCAATGGGATGATTTTTACAACAGCGGGTGTGATTAATATTAAAAACAAGAAATGGGCTTCCGATTTTTCACCAATCGACCCGGGCCTGCCCAATGAACTGAGCCAGTATTACAGCAAAGCCTACCTGCGTCACCTTTTTGCGGCCGACGAAATACTGGGGATGCAACTGGCCAGCCTGCAGAACCTGTCGTTTTACCTCTGGTTGGTTACACAAGCCAGGGAACAGATACTGGCGGGAACCTACCACAGCTGGAAAAAAGATATGGTAACACAAGTTAAAACCAGGCTTTAAGGATTCATTCAGACAGATTGCCCTGATCTGTCCCTATCTTTGGTTATTGCCGATCTCATGAAGAAACTCGACTGGTATATACTTCGTAAATTCCTCACCACTTTCTTTTTCGCAATCTTCCTGTTTGCGGTGATTGCGGTTGTGGTGGATATCAGCGAGAAAACCGATGATTTTGTGAGATCAGGGTTAAGCATCAAACAAATTATCACTGATTATTATTACGGTTTTATTCCGCATATCGTAGCATTGCTGCTGCCTCTTTTTGTATTCATAGCCGTTATCTTTTTTACTTCCAAAATGGCTGGTCGGAGTGAAATTATTGCCATACTGGCCAGTGGTACCAGTTATAACCGGTGGTTGCGTCCTTACTGGATTGGCGGTGTTTTCCTGGCGCTGATTCTGTGGTTTGCGAATCAGTATGTGGTACCCCGTGCCAACCAGATCCGGGGAACTTTTGAGGCTAATTATATCGACCGGAACAATTCCTATAATGCATTGTTGAATACGAGTAGTAATATCTACCTGCGGATGGATTCATTTACCTATGCGGGTATCTATAGCTATGATACCCTCACCAAACGCGGGGCACCTTTTTTCTATTACCGGCTGAAAAATAATACGGTGGTAGAAAACCTGCGGTCAGATCAGATCAGCTGGGATACATCTGTGAAAAAATGGCGGCTGGAATCGGTGCTGGAACGAAAAATCAACGGTCTGAAAGAGCAATTGCAGATGGAACCAACCCGAGTGATGAATTTCAATTTCAAACCACAGGACCTGAGCCGCGATAAATACACAAAAGATAAACTCACCACTCCGGAATTAGACCGTTTCATCCGGCTGGAAGAATTAAGGGGATCTGAAGGGTTGAACAGCCTGAAGGTTGAACGCTACCGGCGCGATGCTACCTGTGTAACGGTGGTATTACTAACAATGATCGGGGCTATTGTAGCGGGAAGAAAAGTACGGGGCGGTAGTGGCATACACCTGGCTTTCGGCTTCATGGTAGCTGCATTGTTTATCCTCGCCGATCGCTTTTCCACCATTTTCTCAACCAAGGGAGATTTGCCACCCCTGTTGGCTGCCTGGATTCCCAATATGATCTTCGTATTGGTCATGATTTCCCTTTATCGAA
Source organism: Chitinophagaceae bacterium (assembly GCA_009996675.1). Taxonomy (GTDB): domain Bacteria; phylum Bacteroidota; class Bacteroidia; order Chitinophagales; family Chitinophagaceae; genus Sediminibacterium. Next base: position 3,734 of record JAACZQ010000061.1, on the reverse strand, counting down.
AAGCCCCTAAATGATTTTAGCCTTATATATGCAACAATGTGGCTTTTTCTTTTGTTGTACATAGCAACTTGTCATACCTTTAGCGCCCTGAAACCAGCCCTGCAAGCAATCTGACGAGTGTTGAAATTTATTATGTAAAGCTTGCCATATTATTAAAATTTTACGAAATGGGAATTATCAAAGAGCGGTTTAAGGCCAAAGCCGATTTGGCCAACGCCGAGATTAAGGAAATGCTGAAAGAGCATGGAAGTAAAAAAATAGGTGAAGTAACCCTCTCCCAGATTTACCAGGGTATGCGTGGTATTACAGGGCTGGTTACTGAAACCAGTTTGCTGGATGCTCAGGAAGGAATCCGGTTCAGAGGGTATTCTATCCCCGAACTGCAACAAAAACTGGCTACTGCACCCGGTGGTGGTGAACCATTGCCGGAAGGGTTGTTCTACCTCATGTTGGTAGGAGAACTGCCCAATGAGGAAGATGTAAATCATATTACCAGTGTCTGGCAGCGTCGCAGCCATGTTCCCAATCACGTGTTTGCCACTATCGATGCATTGCCCATCAATACACACCCCATGACCATGTTTGTTACGGGTGTAATGGCATTGCAAACCGAAAGCAATTTCGCCAAGGAATATGCCAAAGGCATTAATAAAAAAGATTACTGGAATCCGGTGTATGATGATGCGATGGATCTGATTGCACGCCTGCCCCGTATTGCTGCCTATATCTATCGCCGTAAATACAAGAATAACGATCATATTCAACCCAACGGATTACTCGACTGGGCCGGTAACCTGGCACATATGATGGGTTATGAAGATGAAAGTTTTAAAGAGCTGATGCGTTTATACATGACCATTCATGCGGATCATGAAGGGGGTAACGTATCTGCACATACCACACACCTGGTAGGTTCAGCCCTGAGTGATCCTTACCTGAGCTATGCAGCAGGTATGAATGGTCTGGCCGGTCCGCTGCATGGTTTGGCTAATCAGGAAGTGATCAAGTGGATTTTTGAAATGCAGCAGGAGTTGGGTACAGATGCTCCTACCAAAGAGCAGATTGCCAACTATGTGCAACAAACCCTGTCATCCGGTAAAGTAGTACCGGGTTATGGCCACGCGGTACTCCGCAAAACCGATCCACGTTTCACTGCACAAATGGAGTTTGGTAAAAAACATATGCCTGATGATAAACTGGTGAATACGGTATGGAATATTTATGAAACTGTACCGCCCATTCTTCAGTCACTGGGTAAAATCAAAAACCCCTGGCCTAATGTAGATGCACACAGCGGAGCCCTGCTGGTACATTACGGACTGGTAGAATATGAATTCTATACCGTTCTCTTTGCTGTAAGCCGTGCACTGGGCGTAATGGCCAGTCTTTGCTGGGACAGAGCCCTTGGTTTTGCACTGGAGAGACCCAAGTCGGTTACCACCGAATCTGTTAAAGGTTGGCTGGAAGGAAAAGATGAAATCTGGGGCGACTAAACACCGCCATTGCGATATAGTAAAGGGTGAAAGCATTGCTTTCACCCTTTGTTTTTCAGGGATGAATTGGTACCTTAACGAAAACTTACAGTATGGCAGCTGCTGCGTCTAAAAAAAGTACAACACCCAAAAAGGCGGGTGTATCCAAAAAACTGGTCAAGAAAGCAGTAAAGAAAGTAGCCAGGAAAGCGGTGCCGGATAAAAAAACCGACGAAAAGCGGAAGCCCACCATAAAATATACCGATAAATCGGCCGGTCAGCCAGAACTGATTCCCATCTTTGAAAACATAAAGAAACTGTTACTACCTTATGTGAAGGCCCCTATTGAGTTGGTGGATGGAACAGGTGGTATGTTATGCCTCGTGAGCAGGAAGCCGGTGGTGATTGCCAACCGGCCACGCAAAGAACTATGGTTTGCTGCCATCCTCGTACAAAAAGGCTATGTGGGCTTTTATTATATGCCCGTGTATACGACGCCGGAAATGAAAGAAGTATTTCAGCAGGAATTGCTGAAATGTCTGAAGGGCAAAAGTTGCTTTCATATCAAAAAAAACGATCCGCAAATTATGTCTCAGATCAAAACATCGTTGAAAATCGGGTATCAGTTGTATAAAGATCGGGGATGGATTTGAGCAAATAAAAAGCCACCCGAAGGTGGCTTAAAGCTTGTGGAGAATACCGGAGTCGAACCGGTGACCTCTTGCATGCCATGCAAGCGCTCTAGCCAACTGAGCTAATTCCCCCTGTTATTAAATTATTTTAACCCAACCTGGTGACCTTCCCGATGTCAATCGGGACGCTCTAGCCAGCTGAGCTAATTCCCCTTTGAGGACTGCAAATGTATGGGCTAAGTTTATTTTACCCAAAAAATAGTTTTGCGGTCCGGCCTTCAATGCATCGCTGGTTTTCTGTTGGCACCAATCCAGTAACCCAATCCCACAAACAACCACATCAGCATGGCAGAGTAAGTGACCGCGGCTTCAGATGGCGGGGGAGGGCCAGCCAGGTTTAATACGAAGAATAGGGTGAGCAGGCCTATCAATACCCAGAGCAGGATATTTCCTTTTTTATTCAGTGCCGTGGTGGCGGATCTATACCAATAAATACCCAGGATAAAAATCAATGATTCCAGTATAATACTCAGCGCCGGATGGTTCCAGAGCCCCAGGCCATATTTTTCCTTATCATCGAACAAAAGCGGCAAATCGGGTCGATGGGTGATCAAGTCCAGTATCCAGTGACTCATCACCAGCAGGAAACAGATGATAGCACCACGTCCGTTTTTACAACAAACATAATAGACTGCTCCAAATACCAGTGCCAGTAATGCGCTGCCAACCAGGCTATGCGAATAGGGATAATGTTCAAATTTCAGCGGTGTGAGCCTGGTATTACCCGGATCAATGGAAAAATATTCCCAGCCGGCCAGCGAAAAGAAAGGCCATAATAAATCCAGGAATTGGGCAGCCATAATAGTCGTGCCCAAGGAAAGTGTAGGTTTTGCCTTCTGGGAAGCAAACGCCAGTCCAAAATGTCCGATAAACATAAGCAGGTGGGGGTATTATGGTGATCAAATTAACAAAGGAACCTGAGATTTGCAACTACCGGACAAATATTGTGTCTTTTAGGTTGTAAGAAATGCGGGAATACGACAACTAATAAATAAATTGTAATCACCTCCCGGTCATTTACTAACGTAAAATCCTTTTTATGGAATTTCTAATGTCATTCGGCTGGCTCATTGTGCTGATCCTGCTGCTTTTTTTGTCGCTGGTTACCGTTAATCAGGGTACCATCGCTGTTATTACCATGTTTGGAAAATACCGGAGGGTATTAAGACCCGGATTGAGTATAAAAATACCCATCCTGGAACAGGTGTTTAAAACGGTAAGTATCCAGAACCGTTCGGTTGAACTGGAATTTCAGGCCGTAACCGTTGACCAGGCCAATGTGAACTTTAAAAATATGCTGCTTTATTCTGTGATCAACCAGGATGAAGAGACCATTAAAAATGTTGCCTTCAAATTCATCAGTGAAAGGGATCTCATGCAGGCCCTGATCAGAACCGTAGAAGGTAGTATCCGCTCTTTTGTAGCCACCAAGCGCCAGGCCGAAATCCTGCTGTTGCGGAGGGAGATTGTAGAGTTTGTAAAAGAGCAGATCGACAAAACCCTGGAAGATTGGGGTTACCACCTGCAGGATTTGCAGATCAATGATATTACGTTTGATCAGCGGATTATG
>JAACZQ010000060.1 GCA_009996675.1 Chitinophagaceae bacterium | reverse complement strand
TATCAGTCCATCATCAGTACCTGCCCAGATCATATTTTCATCCAGTTTGGATTCAGCAATACTGGTAAGCTGTCCGTAAATATCCGTACTGCCATTTTTGGCAATAGCATCAACGGACCATATCCTGCCCATCAATTCTATTTTATTGCGATCGATCTGCCGGGTAAGATCCGGGCTGATGACTTTCCAGGAATCACCGCGATCATCGGTGCGAAAAACTTTATTGGCTCCAAAATAAAGCCGGCTGTTGTTATGCTGACTGATCAACAAAGGTGCGTCCCAGTTCCAGCGATAAGGCGCTTCTCCGGCTTGCTCAGCGGGTTTAATATCCTGGTATTCACCGCTTTTCCGGTCGAAACGATTTAATCCGCCATACTGACTTTGCGCATATACGATATTGGGATTCGACTGGTCTACCTGTGTTTCAAATCCGTCGCCGATAGAACTTACATACCAATCGGCATTAACAATACCATTGGCAGAAGTTGTTCTGCTGGGGCCACCCAGGCTCAGGTTATCCTGTGTACCGCCATGTACGCCATAAAAGGGGTAATCATTATCTGTGGCTACTTTGTAAAATTGTGTAACAGGCAGATTGGATTTAAAATCCCAGCTGCCGGCAAAATCCCAGGTTTCATACACGCCGCCATCACAGCCCACCAGCAGGTGATTACCATCCCTGGGGTCAATCCATATAGCGTGGTTGTCGATATGTTTATTGATCTCTCCCAGGTTGACCAACGTTCTGCCGCCATCACTGCTTACTTTGTAATACACATCGGTAATGAAAAAACGATCCGCGTTAATGGGGTCGCAGGTGAGTTCCTGGTAATAATTACCCGAAGTGCTGTAACTGTTTCTTTTCTCCCAGCTGGCACCTTTGTCTTTCGATGCATATACACCGCCTTTATTATCCTTTCCTTCTACAACGGCATAAACAAGATTGGGATTTACCGGGCTCACATCAATACCAATACGGCCCAGTTCACCGGAAGGGAAACCACCTTCTACTTTTTTCCAGCTTGCGCCACCATCGGTTGATTTAAACAAGGCCGATTCCGGACCACCTCCAATATAAGTAAACACTTTCCGCATCCGCTGGTGAAAAGAAGCATAGAGTGTATTGGGGTCACTGGGATCCATCACCAGATCACTGCAACCCGTATAGGTGCTAACAGATTTCACACAGGTCCAGGTTTGTCCGCCATCCGTAGATTTATAAACACCCCTGTCACCGCCTTCACTCCATACCGGCCCATAAGCAGCCACATATACAGTCTGATGATTTTTAGGATCGACTATGATTTTGGCAATATGTTCCGAATTTTTCAGGCCCATATTTTTCCAGGTCTTGCCACCGTCTTCGCTTTTATACACACCATCGCCATACGCAACAGCCCGCTGATTATTGTTTTCACCGCTGCCCACCCAGATGATATTCGTATTCACCGGATCAATTGTTACGCAACCAATAGAAGATGTGCCTTGCGCATCGAATATGGGTTGAAAAGTAACGCCATGATTGGTGGTTTTCCAGACACCGCCTCCCGATGAAGCCACATAGTATTCACTGGTATTATTGGGGTTCACTGCAAAATCGGATATGCGTCCCGATGTTACGGCAGGCCCGATGGAACGAAAACGAAGTGCATTGAACGATGCACTGTTCAATACCGTTTCGGAAGATGGTTTATTGGAAACTTGCGACCAACTGGTTGCCAGGCACAAAGAAGCGACGGAAAAAAGCAATAGTTTTTTCATAAGCTGGGTTTTGGCAAGGGATCGTTTATATCCCCGATACTAAATATATTAATATTGTATTGTTTCCGGAACTGTGGGAGCAGAAAATACACCAACAGGAATCGTTTAAGTAAGATGTTTACTTGGATACCTGGAACTTACCGGATTCAATGATCCGGCTGCTTTGGTCCCGAAGCTGGTAGATATAAAGCCCACGCAGGTACTGGTCATCCAGATTCAGAGTGATCTTGCTGTCGGTAATACGCACATCCGTCATCTTTCTGCCGATAAAATTGTAAACCTGGAGTGTATAGGTTTTATCAACCGATTTATCGAATTCAAAACTGATAAAACTGGTGGCCGGGTTGGGATAAAAACGAAGCACTTTGGTCTGGGTTTCCAGCCATTCACCTGTTACAGCACGATCCGGCACAAAGCTGGTGCCGAATGTAAACAAGGTCAGTATGCCCAAAGTGTAGAGTTGCTTCATGCAGATTCTTAGTACTAAAATAGTCAAAGAACCCGATTTATGCAAAAAGCCCTGTTAAAACAGGGCTTTTTGAAGTTTTTTGCCCGCTTTTCAGGCAAAAGAGGGTTGGCATTACTTATTGTAAACCCGCCAGTGTCTCCTGGATAGCTGCAAAATTGGGCAGATCACCGGGTGTTGGGCATACTTCTGCATAACGTACCACACCAGATTTGTCGATCACAAATGCGGCACGTTTGCTTACCCCCTGCATTTCAAAGGCGGGGAATAATTCATACAGTACATCGTATGCCTTGGCAGCTGTTTTGTTGAAATCGCTCAGTAAGGGGAAGTTCAGGTTTTGTTCAGACCGGAATTTACCCAGCGTGAACAGGGAATCAATTGAAATACCAAAGACTTTCGCATTGGTATTGTTGTACGTGGCAATATTGTCGCGCACATTACAGAGTTCTGCTGTACAAACACCTGTAAAAGCAAGCGGGAAGAATAACAATACTACGTTACTCCCCTGCTGTTCTGCAAGGCTTACTTTGTTTTTCTCGGTATCATACAAGGTGAAATCGGGTGCTTTTTGTCCGGCTTGAATGCTCATATCACTATTTTTGGTTGATGAATAATCTGCAACATACAACAAGTAGATTAATCATTTGTTGTATAACAACAGGGAAGTTTATTGGTTTATGCCAACTGCATTTCCGGCACATGGTCCGGTATGATCAGCTTACCGGCTGTTTTATCCTGGATTTCTGATACGGTTACACCCGGTGCTCTCTCCAATAATAAAAATCCGTCCGGGGTAATATCCATAACTCCCAGTTCGGTCACAACTTTTTTCACACAGCCTACGCCTGTCAATGGTAATGTACAGGATGGCAATAATTTACTTTCCCCTTTGGGGTTGGTATGCATCATGGCTACAATAATATTACGGGCACTGGCTACCAGATCCATCGCACCACCCATACCTTTCACCATTTTGCCGGGTATTTTCCAATTCGCAATATCGCCCTGTTCACTCACTTCCATTGCACCCAATACAGTCAGGTCAATTTTCCCTGCCCGGATCATGCCAAAACTTTCAGCACTGTCGAAAAAAGCCCCACCGGGGATCAGGGTTACGGTTTCCTTACCTGCATTGATCAGGTCGGCATCTACCGCCGCTTCGGTTGGATAAGGACCCATACCCAGTATACCATTCTCGCTCTGGAAAATAACGGTCATTCCTGCCGGTATATAATTGGCCACCAGGGTAGGTATGCCAATACCCAGGTTCACATACATGCCATCCCGCAGCTCCTGCGCAATTCGTTTAGCTATACCAAATTTATCAAGGGCCATAATGCATCATTTATGTGTTGTATAAACAGTGAGTGGTGAGTAGTGAATAGAGACCACCCTTTTCACTTACAATCGCACTGTTTTCCGCTCAATTCTTTTCTGATAATCTTTTCCCTGGAAAATGCGGTGTACGTATACACCTGCTACATGTACATCATCAGGATCGATTTCTCCGGGCTGTACCAGTTCTTCTACTTCTGCAATGGTAATGCGACCAGCTTTAGCCATTGATGTAGAAAAATTGCGGGTGGTTTTACGGAATACCAGATTTCCAAGTGTATCGCCTTTCCAGGCTTTCACAATAGCAAAATCGGCATGCAGGGCCGTTTCCATTAGGTGCATTTTGCCATCAAATTCCCTGGTTTCCTTTCCAATAGCGATTTCGGTGCCATATCCGGCAGGTGTATAAAAAGCAGGGATACCCATGCCAGCCATTTGTATGCGTGTTGCCAGCGTTCCCTGTGGTATAAGATCTACCTCCAGTTCACCACTCAGCAACTGCCGTTCAAATTCGGCATTCTCGCCTACATAACTACTCATCATCTTTTTGATCTTCACCCCCTTGGCCACCAATGCCTGAATAGAGTTTTCAGGAATGCCATTCAATCCAAAGCCGCCCAGCATCAGCACTGCTCCATCTGGAATATCATGAATGGCGGCAGAAGCATTTGTATAGACTTTATTCATAACAGCTGATATATTTTACTAACGATGGTGTTGATCCATCAGTCGGTTTACCCGGTCGCGGGCTGAAAATGTTTCCAGTGAATCTAAGATCAACTTATACTCCAGCGGATGCCCCTCATAATACCGGTAGCTTTTGAAGAATCGTTCCCGGGTTACCCCGTGTATTTTGAATACCTGTTCGTACAATTTCACGTCTTCCTTTCTCCTCACCACACCTGTATCTTTTACAACCATGCGCGCAAACCATTCATCGGCTTTTACGAGATCCCACATAATCAGTTTCATGCTATCGGTTGGAATAATAGCGTCTTTGCCCCTACTCCTACCGCAGGAAATACAACCGGTTATTATACAGAGCAGGATCCATTTCCTCATTTCAATTCCTGTTTATATTTAGATGCATTCGTGATATCCAGCGAAGCGAGTAACTCAGCTGCTTTTACTTTATCAGCAGGGGATGCTTTCTTAAAAATGCCCACCAGTTCCTGGTATTTACCCTGGAAAAAAAACTGCTGGATCATGGTATTCGGATTTTCTTTTGCAAAAGCCTGCATCTGTATCAATGCATTCAGAATATTAACACGGGCTTCTTCTTCCTTATCCTGCAGATTATCCAACCCGGATCGATAATAAGTATACAAAATATCGTGTATGGTATTATACCGGGTATTGATCATGTTTTCATTCAGCCAATAACGATTACGCAATCCGTCGAACAAACGCCAGCCGGTGATGGAGCGCCCCTCAGGCGCATTGTTGACGATATTCTGGGCTTTCCGGAAATAAGGATCCCCTCCCTTGGCGCCAAAGGAATCGTAATCAAGCCCAAGGATCATATAAGCATAATAAGCAAATACAGCTGTAAGATTCGCAACCGCTGCATCAGTACCCTGTACCCTGTTTTCATTAAACTCCACAGGCTGGAATTCCACATACTTGAAAGTCACATCCGGATCCATGAAATTCACCAACGCAGCCTGATAGGTACTGCGATATACCGGTCGGGCTGCCTGTATATTCAGACTCGCTTTATAAATATTGGTTTCAACAATCGACTCGATATTTAATATAAAACTACACTCAATTTTTTCCTGCTGCCTGTAACTGTCGTTCGTCCAGCGACGGTTATTCAGCAGGTTGGTGAGTTGTGTTTGTAAAGTGGTGAAGATTTTACGGTCTACCGTACTCGCTACCCGGTTTGCCAAAACAGTAACCCTGGCCTGCAATTCCTGTGCCTGCGAAGCCATAGAAAGCATCAGCACCAGGGTTAGTATCAACAAGCTCTTATTGCGCATACCAGTGTTTTATGATGAATGAAACGATGGCGGATGCCACCTGTTTTTTGGGCCGGTTGCTCAGGTATTCCTCCGCTCCGGATTTATGGAATAAAGTTACTGTATTGCTGTCAACACCAAACCCGGCATTATGATCATTGAGGGAATTGAGTACAATAATATCTGCATTTTTGGATTGCATTTTCCCTTGTGCATTTGCCCGCTCATCCTGGGTTTCCAGGGCAAAACCTGCCAGGAACTGGTGCGGTTTTTTCAAAGCACCCAACTGCTTCAGAATATCTTTTGTTTTCACCAGGTTTAATGACCAATGATCGTTCTGTTTTTTGATTTTCTGATCGGCTACAGACTCGGGGCGATAATCAGCCACAGCTGCCGACATGATGGCCAGGTCACAATCCGGGAACCGGTCTAAACAGGCATCATACATATCCTGAGCCGATACTACGCTTTGTATGGTAATACCCTGGTAAGCCGTTTGCAGGTGACTGGGGCCGGTTACCAGTACTACAGAAGCTCCGCGCAGGTATAATTCTTCCGCTAAAGCAAAACCCATTTTACCAGATGAATGATTCCCGATAAAACGAACCGGGTCGATGGCTTCATGCGTGGGCCCGGCTGTCACCAATACCTTTTTACCTTTCAGTTCTTCCGTACGAAAAAAATGTTCCGTTATATATGTAATGATGTCTTCCGGCTCTGCCATGCGGCCTTCACCAAACAAACCACTGGCCAGTTCGCCTTTGCCCACAGCAATAATATGGTTACCGTAAGCAGCTATTTGTGTGATATTCTGCCGCGTAGCCGGATGATGCCACATATCTTCATCCATGGCGGGCACTGCTACAACCGGGCAGGTAGCAGAAAGGTATACTGCCAGCAATATATTGTCGCAAAGGCCATGAGCCATTTTGGCCAGTGTATTACAGCTCAGGGGAGCCATGATCATAAGATCTGCCCAGCGTCCGAGCATAACATGATTGGCCCATTCATCTGCTTCAGCCAGGCCCAGTACAACATTATTTTTAGAAAGGGTCGATAAGACCAGTGGAGAAACAAATTCGCGGGCAGAGGGTGTCATGACTACTTTGACTTCAGCACCTGCTTTAATCAGCAATCGTACCAGCAGAATGGATTTGTAGGCAGCAATGCTACCCGATATGCCAATCAATATTTTCTTGCCCTGTAACATATACAATCGTTTGAACTGTTTTTGTACTGCGATGACGGCAAAGCATTCCGCTCCTTACAATCCATTGGTATGTCAAAGTAACAAAAAACGACAGTTATACTAACTGTCGTTCACATTTCATTTGTAAAATATTCGCTTAACGGAACAGGTCGTTATCGTTGTTGCTGCGATGGTAAACCTTGCCTTCCATGAATTCCTGGGTAGCCAGGATAGCGGGATTGGGCATTTTCTCGTATGCACGGGAAATTTCGATCTGTTCTTTGTTCTCGTGAATTTCTTCCAGGCTATCGGTATGGCTGGCGAACTCTTCCAGTTTATTGTGCAGCTCTTCCCGCAGCGACACATTGATCTGGTTGGCCCTGCGAGCAATAATGGCTATTGACTCATACAGGTTGCCTGTTTTTGATTTGATCTCAATCAGGCTTTTGGTTTCCACCACACTCGCCGTATTAGCGCTCATTTGCCTTCTTAGCTTGCTCATTTTTCTGGTTTTTTAAAAAATTGGTAGATAAATTCTTGTATTTGTTCACTTCATCAAGAAGCTTACTGTCTGCATAACGGTCAGAAAATTCAACACATTCCGACACCACTTTCTCAAAACGTTCTTTTTGTTTTTCTTCATAGCTCATTTCCGCATAGCGGTAATAAGCACGGATTACCTGCAGCTTGTATTCATCTGCTTTCTTGGAATCAGGAAAATTATCCGATACCGTTCCGAAAGCAATAGCGGCAGCTTTATAGAAACCCAGGTTATAATACAACTGTGCTCCTTTGTATTCCTTGGCTTCCAGTTTCTCGCGGCAGAGATCGATAATATCTGTTGCGTCCTGGATGCGTTTGGAACCGGGGTGACTATTAATAAAAGCCTGCATCAGCTGCATGGTTTTATTGGTATTGGTCTGATCCAGGTCCACCTTGGGAGATTGCTTGAAATAGCAATAGGCGCGCATATAATCGCACTCCTCATTCTTGGGGCTTGTAGGGAAATTCTCTACAAAGCTCTTGAACAGATTCTCTGCATTGAGGTAATCACGCTGGTAATAATAAGAATAGGCAAACTTGTAGTACATATCCTCATAACGCGTAGTACCTTTTACATAAGGGAAGATATCTTCAAAGAGCACTTGTGCTTTGGAATAATCTTTCTTGGCGTAGTACTGCTCCGCCATTTTGTATTTATACTCATAATCCTTGTTCTTCAAAACCTTCGAGAACTTGGAAGCACAAGAGATTAGTAAGCTGGAAGCCAGTAAAATCGATAGAATCCTATTCATACAAGTTGGCAAAATTAACGAATTACGGGCAATTTAGAAATTCGATTTGAGGTTCTGAGAATCAATTAGTTAAGAAAAACAAAAATATAGCCCCCCGGAAGGGGTTTAAAAGAAAAAGCCGCCCGGGGGCGGCTTTTCTCTACCTATTCAAAAGAAGGTTATTGGTTATCACCTTCTCCTTCCTGTAATTTGGCTTTGATCTCGGCCAGTGCACCCAGGTCACCCAGGGTAGCTTTTTCTACCTTGTTCTGGATGTTTTTAACGGCTTTTTTAGTGCTTTCAGATTCAGCCTTGGCTTCTTTACGGGCCATGTCTTTCTCTTCAGCTACAGCCTTTTCCCAGATACGGGCATGGCTCAGTACGATGCGCTTTTCATTGCGGTCGAACTCGATCACCACAAACTGTGCAGTCTCATCGGCTTTCACCTGGCTACCATCTTCCTTATTCAGGTGACGGTTAGGGGCGAAACCTTCCAGACCATAAGGCAGTTGTACCAGGGCACCTTTGTCATCCTTACGGGTAACAGTACCTTCATGGATCGTACCTACGGCGAAAGTTTCTTCCAGGGCATTCCAGGGATCTTCTTCCAGTTGTTTGTGACCCAGTTGCAGCTTGCGGTTCTCTTTATCGATGCTCAGGATAATGATATCGATGTGCTCACCAACCTTGGTATAGTCAGATGGGTGATTGAAACGCTTCAACCAGCTCAGATCGCTGATGTGAATCATACCGCCGATACCGGGCTCCAGTTCCACAAATACACCATAAGGAGTGATGTTCTTCACCAGACCTTTGTGTTTGCTTCCCTCAGGGAAACGGGTTTCAATGGTGCTCCAGGGATCCTGGCTCATTTGTTTGATGCTCAAACTCATCTTACGGGCATCTTTGTCCAGGGTAACCACTTTGGCTTCGTACTCATCGCCCAGTTTGAAGAACTCTTTGGCATTGATGGGAGTATTAGCCCAGGTGATTTCAGACACGTGTACCAGACCTTCAACACCAGGTTGAATTTCCAGGAACGCACCGTAATCTTCAATATTTACAACCTTACCTTTTACTACTGAACCTTCAGACAGACCTTCAGGCAGCACATCCCATGGATGCGGGGTCAGTTGCTTCAGACCTAAGCTGATACGTTTTTTGTCGTCGTCGAAATCCAGTACCACCACCTGCAATTTCTGGTCCATCTTCACCACTTCGCTCGGGTGAGAGATACGGCCCCATGAAATATCGGTGATGTACAGCAGACCATCCAGTCCACCCAGGTCCATAAAGGCACCGAAGTCGGTGATATTCTTCACCACACCTTCCAGAACCTGACCTTTTTCCAGTTTGCTCATGATCTCTGCACGCTGTGCTTCGATATCGCTTTCGATGAGGGCTTTGTGTGATACTACGGCATTCTTGATGGCTTCGTTGATCTTCACCACTTTGAACTCCATGGTTTTACCTACAAACTGATCGTAATCAGTTACAGGCTTCACATCGATCTGTGAACCCGGCAGGAAGGTTTCCATACCAAATACATCCACGATCAGACCACCCTTGGTTTTGCTGGTTACAGTACCGGTAATTACTTCACCAGTCTTATGTACTTCCACAATACGCTCCCATGCACGGAAGATACGGGCAGACTTACGACTCAGGTGCAGATTACCATTGCGGTCTTCTTTCTCAACAACCATCACTTCTACTTCGTCACCGATTTTCAGACCAGGTACATCGCGGAATTCGTTCAGGGATACCAGGCCATCACTCTTGAAACCAATGTTTACAACCACATCAGTCTTGGTCAAAGCCACAACACCACCTCTTACGATTTCGCCATCTTCAATCTGTACGAAAGTGTTGTCATACACTTTGTCGTACTTCTGCTTTTCAGCTTCAGAGTAATGACTCACGTTGCGCTTGTCAATGCTCCAGTCAAAGTCATCATGCGCTGTTTCTACTACAGGCGCCGCCACAGGTGCATTTGTTGTCGCAGTAGCAACTTCGGGATTTCCCGCGTTGTCCTGGGCTTCTGCGTTTAATTGTTTACGAAAAATGTTCATAAAATAACCCCGATGGTTTAATGAATTCGGGGGTGCAAAAGTACTGAAAACTGTGGGAAATGGGTGCTATCGAAGGGCGAAAATCAGGTTTTTGACCCCATAAGAGACATAAAAGGGCTGTTGGAGGGGTAAAAACAGGTGACATATTTAATTATTTCACATACTTTCCCATTTTAGGAGTATTTTACACCCGCTTCACAGCATTGGATGTGTATGGGAATACATCAGTTGCGCATACCATTATTCGCAGAAATCGTAAAGATTAATTCTATCACTATGATTGAATATAACTCTGTAACTGACTAATGGTTTCAGCCTGCGTAAGAATGGTCTCTGTAACCAGGTCATTGATGGATATAATACCCACCAATTGTTCCTCTTCAATCACAGGCAGATAACGCAGACGATGCGATGTCATTAATTGCATACAGGCGTCTACGCTGTCGTGCAGACTCACATACGGGAAATCTGTAGTCATAATTTCCCCTACCCTGGTTTCACTGGAATGACGTCCTTTCAATATTACCTTTCTGGAATAATCCCTTTCCGTCATGATGCCGGAAAACCGCCCTTCATTCATAACCACAACTGAACCGATATTTTGTTCGGCCATGAGTTTCAGTGCATCAATCACCGTCATATCAGGCGGCACAGTAGTTACCCTGTTTCCTTTTCGCTGGAGAACATTGCTTACTTTTCGCATGGCAAGGGGTTTTATAGCTTTAATATACAGGTTTTAAATGATTCCTGCAAGCCCCTCCCCGGAATAAAAGAACCCGGCTGATAGCGTTTGAAGCTTCAGCCGGGTTCTTATTCAACGATTCTTGCGATCGGTTCCCTTAATCTGTTTTCAGGGCTTTGTCGATCAGAAATATCATATTGGCCCTGTGGGCTTTCGTTTCTTCATTGGTAGAAACAGCAGCGGCCACTTTTGTACGTACTTTGCGTAAAGTGTACAAAACAGCTGCCTTCGATACATCATCCACGGGCGACTGCGGCGCCATTAAATTAATGGCCCCCTTCACAAATGAAGTCTGCAGGTACTGGCGATATACATTCACATTACCATTGATGTCAGCATCAAAAATACCTTTTACCAGATCGTTCATGACATCTGCCACACTATACTGATTACCATATAAGCGTGTGTTATTAATCCGCTGCAGTGTGGAGGGATTCAGGATATGCGCCAGTGTACCACCCACCTGTATGGCAGTGATATTACCGGTTATCTTATAATCTTCACCATTGCCCGGCTGGTTGAAACCACGGCGCTGTAACTGCAAGTAAGGGAAAACCTGGGCATCGGCATCAAATGCATTGGGAGCAAATACATATTTGGTAAGTACCTCCATGGCTTTCTTCTGCGTAGCCAGCGGTGTGGGAGTATACGGCTTGTTACCTGAATTTTGCTCAGGGAAACTTCTGTCGATATACACACCTCCTACATAACGGCTTACCGCATTAATCATGCTGTTCCTTTGTCCGAGCAGGGAACCATAGCGGGAACGCAGTTCGGCATAAGACTGTCCGGGTTTACTGTATTTCTGCACCAGTTTACCCATCAGGTTATTCACCAGTTTAAAGCGGTCTTCTGCGTAACCAATGGCATCATTGGTAAGATCGTTTACGTTTACACGAGGATCCATGGCTTTACCAGGTGCACGCATGTCATCGCCATCATTACCGAATGCCAGTTTGGGATCGGTACTGCGAGATAAAATTTTCGTAATTCCTGCTTCCTCTGCAGATTCAGAGAATGGTGTATAACCATATTCAATAGCCCACAGATCATAAGGCCCTGCTTTGGTTGTATAATAATCGCCCTGTTTGCTGCGATCCAGTGATACGTTGATGGCAGGATAATCCATTACTGAACCAATCAATCCGATAGAGCGGGTAATACTGGTATTATTAATCTCAGCAGGTGAAAGCATCTGGCTGCTCTTCATGTTATGGTTCAAACCAAGTGTATGGCCCATTTCATGCATAATCAGATAAGTCAGGAATTGCTTGTGCATTTCCTTGATCTCAGCAGCAGGCGCATCCATGGTTTCCAGTGTTGTTAAACCAGTCGTGTACTGTGCTTTTAGCTCACCGGCCAATGTGCAGGCAGCACCGCCATGAACATCAAATCCACGGAACAAAGGTTTGTTATCACCACCCGGCCCGTTATACAATTCATCACTGATGGGGGTAGCACTACCTGAGAACCATTCTACGGTGATATCGGCACCCAGTATCTGACCGGTACGCGGATTCACAAAGCTGGGTCCGATCGCACCATAAGGCGGATAGGCAGAAGATACCCAGCGGATTACATTGTAACGGATATCAGCCGGATCCCAATCGGCATTATCAGGCATGATTTTCATCTGCACCGCATTTTTGAAACCAGCTTTCTCAAAAGCCTCATTCCATTTATGACCAGCTTCCATGATTACATCACGGTATTCCAGCGGTGTGGTATTTTCAATCCAGTAAACCAATGGTTCTACCGGCTCACTCAGCGCAGCATTGGGATCTTTTTTCACCAGCTTCCAGCGATTGATCATATCCTTGAAAGGCGTTACACTAATGCTGGTCTGATCATTTCGCTGTACACTGAAATAACCAACACGGGGATCATCCCTCCTGGCGCGGTAATCGTCTGCCGGCATTTCCAGGAAACTGTGCTGCATACGCACACGTACATAACGTGAATCGGCCACATCCAATCCACCACTTACGAATGCATTGGGGTTATCGTATGATAAATCCACCACCACATCCGTATTCTTGGGGAAGGAACGGATATTGGCATATTTCGATTTAGTAGGATTCAGTCCACCGAGGTTGAATATGAACGCAGTCATTGGCCCCGGTGCAAACTGCGGTTTTACCTGGTCCATTTTTTCACTCAGAAACAAGGCATCCACATTGATCAGATAACCCAGCGAATCTTCAATACTGAATTTATCGTTGTAAAATATGGCTTCAGGTTTATCTACCTCAGCTGTTTTACTAACCGGATTATTTTTATCATAATAGAAATTGGTGTTCACAACATTGAACTCCAGTTTATCAAATGCTTTTCTGATTTTGAATACGCCGGTCTCCCGGTGCATGCTCTGGTTCAGGAATAAACTGGTAGGGCCGCTGATGGAAAAACTCTGGTAGATAAACTCCTTATCCAGCTGATCCTTCCGAACATACATCTGCACACTACCGGTAACGGTATCCTGATAGAGTGTGAACAATCCATCCATTTTTTTATTCCCCTTGGTTTTCTCTGCAACCGTGGGTTTCTTGGGAGGAGCAGGCGTTTTAGCGCTATCGGCACCCGGAGGTTTTACCCCAGGTGGCATTTGTACCTGGGCCGATAAAGAAAGTATTCCCGCGCAGAGCGTGGCGGTAAGCAAGGTTTTCTTCATACAGTATGTTTTAGTGGATGATAAATTAATCATTCATCTCATATCCTGCGCAAGAGAATGGATGAATGGCTTTTTTTTAACAAAAGCGGTCAGATATCCCGGACCCGGGTATCGGCCTTTTCATTGATTTTGATAGGATAACTGGCTCCCCGATGGCACTATCCGGGCCCAGAAACTGATAGTTCAAATTTGCGGGTAACTGCAGTCTGCTAAACACAAATAAAGAAAAGCAATTTACAATCCTGCAATGGCCTGAGAGGCAATATAACCACTGGTCCAGGCATGCTGAAAATTAAAGCCTCCGGTAATACCATCCACATCCATAATTTCGCCTGCAAAATACAAACCCGCACATTTCCGGCTTTCCATGGTATTAGGGTTGATCTCAGCCAATTGTATACCGCCCGCTGTTACAAATTCTTCCTTGAATGTTGTTTTACCCCGTACCTCAAAAGGCTGTGCACATAAATATTGTATCAGTTTATTCTGTAAGCCCGATTTCAAATCTGCCCATCTTTGTTCGGGACTGATACCACATTGTTCGAGGAGGTACAACCACAACCGGGCCGGTAACCCAAACGGATTTTTATTCCCCATTGGTTGAGCGGCCTGTGTTTGCCTGATCCCGGGCCATGCATCACGCAGATTTTGCTCAGTATAATCCTGCAACCAGTTGACCATAATGGAGAATTGGTATCCCTTATCGGAAAGTTCACGCGCACCCCAGGCCGATACACGCAGTATAGCCGGTCCGCTCATACCCCAATGAGTAATCAATAATGGACCTGATGCCGTTAATTTCGACCCGCTTACTTTTACCGTAGCCATGGGTACACTTACTCCCATGAGGCTGGTAACAGGATTGCCTGGCATATTAAAAGTGAAGAGAGATGGAACGGGAGAAACTATCGTATGTCCCAATTCTTCCAGCCATTGAAACATCGCAGCTTTGGGGAAACCACCTGTAGCAACACATACATAATCGGCCTGTACCGATTCTGTTTTATTAATGGTAAGTGTAAACCCATTTTTACTTCGCTTAATAGCTGTTACATCCTGATGCAATAACACCTGTACACCATAACGGTCTGCTTCTTTCAATAAGCAGTCGATAATCGTTTGCGACTGGTGTGTTGACGGAAACATACGGCCATCCGCTTCTGTTATCAGTTGCACTCCTCTTTGCCGGAACCATTCAAGGGTATGATTGGGATTGAACCAGTGAAAGGCTTTTTTCAGGAATTGCTGGCCCCGCGGATAATGACGAACCAGTTCAACGATATCAAAACAGGCATGGGTGGTGTTGCAACGCCCGCCGCCGCTGATTTTGACTTTAGACAGCAGTTTATTACTTTTTTCCAGCAAAACAACCCGGAGATCAGGATTGGTTCTGGCTGCGTTCACTGCACAAAAAAAACCAGCAGCACCCCCTCCTATTACGATCAGTTGTTTAGACATGGTAATTTGTTGAGCGCGCGTTGATGAATAACGGGGAAAATATTATCCGGGATTAATAATAACTGGTATTCAAATTAGGATTGGCTTTTTCGGCCGCTTCTATGATGCTGTAATCCGATAGAATCAGTGCTTTATCCCTTTTGATACAAACATCATGTTCAAAATGTGCGGCCGGTTTACCATCTGCTGTACGAATGGTCCAGCCATCTTCATCAGTATATACGTCTTTGGTACCCATATTAATCATGGGTTCAATGGCCAGTACCAGGTTTTCTTTCATCTTGGGCCCATTACCTCTTTTGCCATAATTGGGCACCTGTGGATCTTCATGCAGCTGGCGTCCCAGTCCATGTCCAACGAGTTCTCTTACCACGCCATAACCATGTTTCCTTTCAGCATAGTCCTGGATGGCAAAAGAGATATCACCAATACGATTATTCACGATGGCCTGTTCAATGCCTTTGTACAGAGACTCTTTGGTTACTTTCACCAATTGCAGGATATCATCGCTTACTTCACCTAAAATAAAAGTGTAGGCATGATCACCATGCCAGCCATTGAGTATCACACCCATATCAACAGATACAATATCTCCATCCTGCAAAGGCGTATCATTGGGGAAGCCATGTACTACCACATCGTTTACAGAAGTACACACATGATGCGGGTAACCACGGTAATTATGGAAAGAAGGGATGGCGTCATGATCCTTCACAAAATCAGCACAAATTTTATCAATCTGCAGCGTGGTCATTCCCGGTTTCAGCACATTAGCCACTTCGGTGAGTGTTTTACTTACCAATACGGCGGCTTCTTTCATCAGCGCAATCTCTGCTTCTGTCTTGTAAATAATCATATTAGGTCTTCTGGTCATGAAAAAAACAAACCTGCCAGTTACACTGACAGGTTTGCAAAGTTCGTATTATTTTTTGGGAATTAGATGGTAGTCGTTGAAACAGTTTGACGACCCTGTACACGGCCACCTTTCATCAATCCATCATACTGACGCATCAGCAGGTAGGTTTCGATTTGCTGAAGTGTATCCAGCACAACACCCACCATGATCAGCAGTGAAGTACCACCGAAGAAAGTGCTGAAGCCCTGGGTCACATGTAAACGCTGGGCAAAACCGGGCATAATACCTACCAGTGCCAGGAAAATAGCGCCGGGCAGGGTGATTTTATCCATGATGGAACCAATATAATCAGCAGTAGGCTGACCAGGTTTCACACCAGGAATAAATCCGTTATTACGCTTGAGGTCTTCAGAAATCTGCTTGGGGTTAAAAATCAGGGCAGTATACAGGAAGGTAAATCCGATTACCATAACTGAATAAATAACCATATACCAGGCATTGCTGTGATCGTTAAAGATCTTTACAATACCCTGTGCTGAATCGAGATTGGTGAATGATACCAGTGTAGGCAGGAACATGATCGCCTGTGCGAAGATGATGGGCATTACACCAGCACTGTTTACCTTAATGGGCAGGAACTGGCGTGCACCACCAAACTGACGGTTACCAACAATCTGTTTGGCATAGTTTACAGGGATCTTACGAACACCCTGAACCAGTACAATCAATCCCATGATGATGGTTACCAGGATGGCTACTTCAATCAGGAAAATCAGTAAACCACCGCCACCTTTTTCACTCTTGGCAGCAAATTCCTGTATAATAGATTGAGGTAAACGGGCCAGGATACCAACCATGATGATGATAGACGTACCGTTACCCAGGCCTTTATCCTGGATTTTCTCACCCAGCCACATAACAAACAGGGTACCTGCAGTAAGTGTGATTACGGTAGAGAACCAGAAAAAACCGGCATAAGCAGGTAAAATCGCTTCACGGTAACCGGGGCTGTTCAGGTAGGCAACATAAGCGCCGGCCTGGAAAGCCGTTACAATTACGGTGAGGTAGCGTGTCCATTGATTGATTTTTTTACGACCACTATCTCCTTCTTTCTGAATTTTCTGCAACTGGGGAACCAGAATGGTCATCAATTGCATAAAGATAGAAGCAGAGATATAGGGCATGATACCCAGTGCCAGGATAGAAGCCTGTGAAAAAGCACCACCGGCAAACATATCAAAGATACCCAGCAAACCGTTGCTTTTGGCAGCGGATTGGGCAGCTTCGATTTTATTGGGGTCGATACCGGGCAGTACAATATGGGTCCCTATGCGATAAGTTAATACCAAAGCCAGGGTAACCACAATCTTGTTACGCAGCTCATCGATTGCCCAAATATTCTTGAAAGTCTGAACTAATTTTTTCACTTGAATAGCAGTTGAAAGCGTTAATTGTCTTTAACCAAAAAAAGACGCACCAGGTGCGTCTGGCAATTTACGGGAAAATTATTTGATAATTTCAACGTTTCCGCCGGCTGCTTCGATAGCGCTCTTAGCTTTTTCGCTAATAGCATTCACTTTGAAGCTCAGTTTGGTTTTCAGTTCACCATTGGCAAGGACTTTAACCTTATCAGTGCGGCTAATCAGGCCATTGATGTACAGGTTCTCCAGTGAAAATTCAGTGAAGCCATATTTTTCTGTAAGCTGCTCAATCTGACCCAGGTTGAATACTTTGAACTCAATACGGTTATTGTTTTTGAAACCACGCTTGGGGATACGGCGCTGAATAGGCATCTGACCACCTTCGTGAGCCATCTTGCTTTTATAACCAGCACGGCTCTGACCACCTTTGTTACCTTTTGTAGATGTACCACCCTTACCGGATGCTTCACCACGACCTAAACGCTTTTCTTTGTGAGTTGAGCCTGCAGCAGGCTTGAGAGAATGTAATTTCATTGTTTATTGATTTTGAACTTTCGGGGAATCACCCCTCGCAATTAAAAAATATATAACCTATTCCGGATTACAGAATCCAGCAAAGTAACAGAAAATAAAAATGAATCAATCAGGAAATTGACTCATTTTTAACTAGTTCTTTACCAGATTTAATTAACCGGCAATTTCTTCAACCTTCACCAGGTGGCTTACTTTATTCACCATGCCCAGGATCTGAGGAGTAGCTTCTACTTCACGGGAAGCATGGAGCTTTTTCAGGCCCAGTGCAATCAGGGTTTGCTTCTGACGCTCGGGTCTGTCGATACCACTTTTAACTTGTGTAATCTTAATCTTTTTCATAACTACTTTATTGAGTTAGTCCATAGTTCATAATCCATGAATCATGGACTATGAACTATTAACCAATTTTATCCGTTAAAAACTTTGCTCAACTTCAGGCTGCGGTCTTTGGCCACATGAATGGGCTCACGCAACAGGCTCAGTGCCTTGATAGTTGCTTTTACCACGTTATGCGGATTGGCAGAACCCAGGCTTTTAGCCAGTACGTCGGTAACACCAGCGCTTTCCAGTACAGCACGCATGCTGCCACCTGCAATTACACCAGCACCATGTGCAGCGGGTTTGATGAGTACTTTAGCAGCACCATCTTTGGCCAGTTGATCATGGGGAATAGTACCATGCATTACGGGCACTTTCACCAGATTCTTTTTGGCATCTTCAATACCCTTGGTAATGGCTTCCTGAACTTCTTTGGCTTTACCCAGACCTGTACCTACCACACCATTCTCATTACCTACAACTACCAGGGCTGAAAAACTGAAGGTACGACCGCCTTTAGTAGTTTTCACTACACGGTTAATGGCAACTACTTTTTCTTTCAGTTCCATGTCGCCACCGGCTTTTACCTTATTTACGTTTACTTTAGACATTTATCTAACGATTAATTGTTGTTAGCAGATTAGAATTGCAGACCACCTTCTCTGGCGCCATCGGCTACAGCCTTAACGCGACCATGGAACAGGTTACCACCGCGGTCAAATACCACGGCCTGGATACCCAGTTCAACAGCTTTACGTGCGATGGCTGTACCAACCAGTTTTGACTTCTCAGACTTGGTAACTTTCTGGGCAGCGATATCCTTGTCACGGGATGAAGCGGCAGCCAGGGTAACACCATTATTGTCATCGATCAGCTGCGCATAGATATCTGCATTACTTCTGAATACAGCTAAGCGAGGCGTTGATCCGGTACCCGCAACTTTCTTGCGGATACGGTATCTGATCTTTTGTCTTTGAATTAACTTACTCATTTTTTTCTATTTGTTTCCCCGATACGGCCGGGGTTGTTTGTTTGAAAGAATGATCTTCACACTACTGTTCAGATCCGATTACTTACCAGCTGCTTTACCTGCTTTTCTTCTCAGGATCTCACCAGCATATTTCACACCCTTACCTTTGTACGGCTCAGGCTTACGCAGGCTTCTCAGTTTGGCAGCAACCTGACCCAGCAATTGCTTGTCGATACCTTCCAGCAAAATTTTCGGGTTCTGTCCCTTTTCAGTTGTGGTAGTCACTTTCAGTTCACTGGGAACTTCGAAAATGATATTGTGAGAATAACCCAGTGCCAAATCCAGAACATTACCGGTATTGGCGGCTTTATAACCCACACCCACCAGTTCAAGTTCTTTCTTCAGACCTTCTGTTACACCCTTTACCATATTGTTAACCAAGGCACGGTACAAACCATGCATGGCACGGTGACGAATTTGATCAGTAGGACGGGTGAAGATTACTTCATTATCCTTTACTGATACAGTGATATCCCGGTCAACCGATTCTTTCAGTTCACCTTTGGGACCTTTTACAGTTACCACGTTGTCATTGCTAACTGTAACAGTAACACCAGCAGGAACAACAATGGGTTTCTTTCCGATACGAGACATAGTCGTTTTAGTTTTTATGATTGGAATTCCGGCCCGTGTTCAGCTCCGACTAAAAGCTTAATTATCAGAACCGGCAGTTTATTAATAGATATAGCACAATACTTCACCACCAACATTCTGGGCTTTAGCCTGCTTATCGGTAAGTACACCTTTTGAAGTACTCAGGATAGCTACACCCAGACCATTGATTACACGTTTGATCTCGGCGGGTTTGGCATATTGACGCAGACCCGGACGGCTTACTCTTTCCAGAGAGCGGATAGCGGGTTGTTTGGTAGAAGGATCGTACTTCAGTGCGATCTTGATCAGACCCTGTTTGTTATCGTCTTCGAATTTGTACTTCAGGATATAACCCTGTTCATACAGGATCTCTGTCATACGTTTTTTCAGATTGGAAGCAGGAATTTCTACCAGTCTGTGGCCAGCCATTTGGGCATTGCGAATCCTGGTTAAGAAGTCTGCTATAGGATCAGTTACCATTGTATTTAAATTAAATCAGTTCAAAAATTGTTTGTTACAAAAACCATCAGGCTTGGCTGTATTACCAGCTTGCTTTCTTTACACCGGGGATTTTACCATTCAGTGCCATGTCGCGGAAAATAACCCTTGAAATACCGAAGTATCTCATGTATCCTTTCGGACGACCGGTAAGCTGACAACGGTTTTTCAGACGAACAGGGGAAGCATTTTTAGGAAGCTTATCCAGCGCCGCATAATCACCGGCTTCTTTCAAAGCAGCACGCTTCTGTGCGAATTTAGCAACCAATGCCTCGCGCTTTCTTTGTCTGGCTTTTACTGATTCTTTTGCCATTTTATTCTGTTTAGATTTGAGTAGGTTCCGTTTGCTCTCCCGGAAGGAAGAACGGCTGCTACCAGTTACTTATTAGTTATTGTCTTTTTTAGTTCCACGGAAAGGCATACCCAGCTCTTTCAGCAACTCATACGCTTCTTCGTTGGTACGGGCAGTAGTCACAAAAGTGATATCCAGACCAGTGATTTTATTCACTTTATCAATATCAATCTCTGGGAAAATGATCTGCTCAGTAACACCCAGGGTATAGTTGCCACGGCCATCAAAAGCCTTGTCGCTAATACCTTTGAAATCACGTACACGGGGCAGTGCTACAGATACCAGCCTGTCGAGGAATTCGTACATCTTCTCTCCTCTCAGTGTTACGCGGGCACCAATGGGCATACCCTTACGCAACTTAAAGTTGGAGATATCTTTTTTAGACAGGGTGGGAACTGCTTTCTGACCAGTAATCATGTTCAGTTCTTCTACTGCAATATCAACCAGTTTCTTATCGGTAACAGCACCGTTAACGCCACGGTTGATACAGATTTTTTCCAGTTTAGGAGCCTGCATAACAGTTTTGTATGCAAACTTCTTCATTAAAGCAGGTATAACCTCTTTGGTATACTTATCTGCTAATCTCGGAGTGTATTTTACAGTACTCATTATTTGATTACCTCCCCTGATTTTTTAGAAATACGAACTAATTTACCTTCCTCACGGGTGCGCTTAACTTTAGTAGCTGCACTTGCCTTGGCATCCCACAACATCACATTACTGATATTGATGGGGGCTTCCACCTTTACAATACCACCTTTTGTGTTCTGGGCAGAAGGCTTGGTATGTTTTGTAACGATGTTAACGCCCTCAACCACCACACGGCCTTTATCCACGATCACTTCCAACACCTTACGGGGCTTTTTCAAGTCCTTGTCATCACCGGCAATCACCACTACGGTGTCACCTTTTTTGATGTTGAATTTAGGTTTGAATCTTGTACTCATCTTTTAACTTTTAGCGGTTAGCTGATAGCTAGTAGCCAACCATTTTATTGTTTACCGTTGCCAACGATTAGTGGCTAACGGCTCGTTTTTTATAATACTTCAGGAGCCAATGAAATAATCTTCATGTATCCTTTATCGCGCAGTTCCCGGGCTACTGGTCCGAAAATACGGGTACCACGGGGTTCGTCGGCGTTGTTCAGTAACACCACAGCGTTATCATCGAAACGGATATATGAACCATCCTTACGACGCAACTTGTTTTTGGTACGAACGATAACTGCTTTGGATACTGTACCTTTTTTTACACCACCTGCAGGGATGGCATCTTTTACAGTAACCACAATTTTATCGCCAATCTTGGCATAGTCCTGTCCACTGTTACCCAGTACCTTAATACAGAGTACCTCTTTCGCGCCACTGTTGTCAGCTACATTCAATCTGCTTTCTTGCTGAATCATTTTTTTAGCTTTAACTTTCAGTTCGAGTTTTGCTCTTGCCGAATTATTTATCAATTTTTACAGAGGCTACAGCTCAAATTCTTGCAGCGTGCAGCTTGCAGCTGATGGCTTATCACCACCGCTAAAATTATTTCGCTTTCTCTACGATCTCCACCAGTCTCCAACGCTTTGTTTTGCTCAGGGGACGGGTTTCCATGATCTTCACGATATCACCAATACCGCACTCTCCTTTTTCATCGTGTGCATGAAACTTGGTGGTCTTCTTTACGAATTTACCGTAGATAGGGTGTTTTACTTTTCTTTCCACAGCAACCGTGATGGTTTTATCCATCTTATCGCTGGTTACAACCCCGATCCTTGTTTTACGTAAATTTCTAACTTCAGCCATTGTTTATTTTTTTAAGCTTTGAGCTCTGATCTGCCTGGGGCCGATTCGAGCATTTTTTTTATACAAGCTAGCGGCTGGTGGCTCGCAGCTCGTAGCCGTTTTAGATGCCTAATTCTTTTTTCTTCAATGCCGTTTTCAAACGGGCAATATCCCGGCGCAGACTGCGGATACTAACGGGATTTTCCAGGGGAGAAATCGCATGAGCGAACTCAAGCTTTTTCAGTCTCAGCTGATCTTCCTGAATCTTGGCCTGCAGATCTGTAACAGTCAAATCTGTTAACCCTTTATTGAAGTCATTTTTCTTGTTTGCCATTGCAAATTCGTTTTATTATTAAGCTTGCAAATCCCTCCGAACGATGAATTTGGTTTTAATGGGCAGTTTTTGGGCAGCCAGTTCCATAGCTTCCTGAGCAACCTGCTGGCTTACACCATCGCACTCAAAAATAATGCGACCTGGTTCTACCACAGCAGCCCAGAATTCGGGGTTACCCTTACCCTTACCCATCCTCACTTCAAGTGGCTTACGGGTAATGATCTTATCTGGGAATACACGGATCCATACATTACCCTCACGCTTCATAGCACGGGTCATGGCCTGACGGGCAGATTCAATCTGACGGTTGGTCAGCCAGATGGGCTCCAGCGCTTTCAGGGCAAATGAACCAAACGAAATGGAAGTACCACGCTTAGCTACCTCGCGAATGCGGCCTTTTTGCTGTTTCCTGTGTTTACTTCTTTTAGGTTGTAACATTTTTATTACAATTTGAAAATTTGAAAATTTGGGAATTTGAAAACGAGTGAAGTATGATCACTCCCGGCTAATTGAAAATTTGAATATTGTCCTTTTCAAATTTCCCAATCGCCCGATTCTCAAATTACTTTCTGTCTCTGCCACCTCCGCGGTTATCCCTTCTATCACCACCACGTCCGCCACGGTCATCTCTTCTATCACCACGACCACCTCTCTCTTCACCGCCACGACGCTCATTCATATCATTCTTACCACCAACAAAGTTGGGATTCAGTTCACGCTTACCTAAAACCTCACCTTTACAGATCCATACTTTGATACCGATTTTACCGTATACAGTTTGTGCGTATACATTGGCATAATCAATATCCATACGGAAAGTATGCAGGGGCACACGGCCTTGCTTGAATTCTTCGCTGCGGGCGATTTCAGCACCACCCAAACGACCACTCAGCTTGATCTTGATACCTTCTGCACCCATACGGAGTGTAGAAGCAATCGCCATTTTGGTAGCACGTTTGAAGTTGATACGGTTTTCGATCTGACGGGCAATAGTATCGCCTACGATGTTCGCATCCAGTTCAGGACGACGGATCTCCAGGATATTGATTTGCACATCATCCTTACCAGTCAACTTCTTCAGTTCTTCCTTGATGCGGTCAACCTCATTCCCACCTTTACCAATGATGATACCAGGTTTGGAAGTATGGATGGTTACAATCAGCTTACCCAGGGTACGCTCGATGACAATTTTGGCAATACCGCCCTTGTTGATACGGGCGTTGAGGTAAGTACGGATTTTATGATCCTCAATCAACTTGGATGCATAGTCTTTCTTACTACCATACCAGTTGCTTTCCCATCCGCGGATGATACCTAACCTGTTACCAATTGGATTTGCTTTCTGACCCATATAGTGGTTTTACAATTAGTTTTTAGAATCTACGATTAATGTTACATGGTTACTGCGCTTACGAACCCTATAGCCACGGCCCTGGGGTGCAGGACGCATACGCTTCAGCGTACGTCCACCGTCAACAAACACAGTTTTTACCACCAGGCTGCTATCGGCTGCGCTGGCACCATTATTTTTCTGTTCCCAGTTGCTGATGGCGCTCTTCAGCAATTTAGCCAGCGGTACTGCGTTGTGCTGGAGAATGGCTAAGGCCTTCTCCACTTCCATACCACGGATCACATCGGCCAGCAAACGCATTTTGCGGGGCCCGGTAGGATAATTGTTCAGTTTAGCTACTGCTTCCATTTCTTTATTGGTTTGTGGTCTGACGTTTTTAGTTTGTGTGAAGGTTTGATGTTTCTCAGTAATGAACTTCAAACCATAAACCTTAAACTAAAAACTACAAACTATTTTATTTTTTAGTTCCGGCGTGTCCTTTGAAGTTACGTGTAGGAGCAAATTCACCCAGTTTATGGCCTACCATAAACTCTGTTACATACACAGGTATGAACTTGTTTCCGTTATGCACAGCAAATGTGTGTCCTACGAAATCAGGAGTGATGGTGCTGCGACGGCTCCAGGTTTTGATTACACCTTTCTTGCTTTTACCGTCGTTCATGGCAACCACTTTGGTTTCGAGGCTGGCATCAACGTAAGGACCTTTTTTAATCGAACGACCCATAGTAATGAGTTAATTTGAAAAATTTGAAAATTACTTGGCTAATTTTTTACCGTCTCTGCGCTGGATGATCAGCTTATCGCTGCCCTTACCTTTGGTACGGGTTTTCTCACCTTTTGCATACTTACCGGTTCTGCTGCGGGGGTGACCACCTGAAGCTTTACCTTCACCACCACCCATCGGGTGATCTACGGGGTTCATTGCCACACCACGAACGCGGGGACGAATACCTTTCCACCTATTCTTACCTGCTTTACCAGCTGTTTCCAGGTTATGGTCGCTATTGGAAACCACACCCACAGTAGCATAACAGTTGATCAATACCTTACGCAATTCGCCAGAAGGCATTTTCAATACAGCATACTTCTCTTCCTTGTTAGCCAACTGGGCTGATGAACCCGCACTACGGGCCATCTTGCCACCCTGACCAGGCTGCAGCTCAATATTGTGGATCATGGTACCCAGTGGCATATTTTTCATAACCAGGGCATTACCAATCTCAGGAGCTACTTCATCACCGGCAATTACAGTTGCACCTACCTGGAGACCCTGGGGAGCAATGATGTAACGCTTCTCGCCATCAGTATACTGAAGCAGGGCGATGAATGCAGTACGGTTGGGATCATATTCAATAGATACTACAGTTGCTGCAATATCTCTCTTGTTACGCTTGAAATCGATGATACGATAGTGTTGCTTGCTTCCACCACCCATATAACGCATCGCGCGACGACCCTGGGAGTTACGGCCAGCAGTCTTTTTCTGGGGTTCCAACAGGCTCTTCTCAGGCTTGTTAGTAGTGATCTCAGCATAAGCATTACCGATTCTCCAGCGGGTGCCGGCGGTCATCGGTTTGTACTTCTTAAGTGCCATTTCGTTCTTTGTTTAAATGCGGAATTCTCAGCTCCGCGTACTATAAATTAAATGTTTGCGTACAGGTCAATGGTTTCGCCTTCAGCAACTGTTACCAGTGCCTTCTTATAGGCAGACTTCATACCCTGGATAAAACCAGCTTTGGTATAACGGGTTTTATTTTTACCGGGAACAACAGCAGTGTTTACATCTACCACACTTACACCATAGAACTCTTCAATTGCTTTTTTGATCTCCAGTTTATTCGCCTTACGGTTTACTTTGAAAGCATAGCGACGCAGTTTTTCCTGCTGGCTGTTCGCTTTCTCAGTTAAAATAGGCTTGATCAATACTTCGGTCAGTTTCATTGTATTTCAGTTGAAACGTTTCTAAATTTTATGCTACGGCCTCTTCATCAGAGAAGATCTTGGCTGTATTTTCAGTTATTACCAGTACATCGGCATTCATAATCTCGTAAGTATTGATGTCCGCCAACAGTGTGCTGGCAACATTGGGTACATTACGGGTGCTCAGGTACAGGTTATCATTGTACTCAGGCAGCACAACCAGTGTTTTCTTGCTGGACAGGTTCAGGTTCTTGATTACCTCAACCACCTGCTTGGTTTTGGGAGCATCCAATTGAATATCTTCCAGTACCACAATGGCATTCTCTTTTGCCTTATAGCTCAGTGCAGAAATCTTAGCCAGATCCTTCACTTTACGGTTCAGTTTGAAATCGTAAGCATGAGGTTTGGGTCCGAAGATGGTACCACCACCCTTATACAAAGGGTTACGGATATTACCCTTACGGGAACCACCAGTACCTTTTTGCTTGTGCAGCTTACGGCTGGCACCTTTTACTTCGGCACGGGTTTTAACTTTGTGTGTACCCTGACGAGCAGCAGCCAGGTACTGTTTTACAGCCAGGTAGATCACATGATCATTTGGCTCGATACCGAAAACCTCTGCCGGTAATTCAACCGTTCTGCCGGTCTTCTGTCCTTTTATGTTTAATACATCTACTTGCATGATCGATTCAATTAAAATGTGATTACTTCTGGATTAAAACGATAGAACCGTTATGACCAGGAACAGAACCGCTGATCAGGATATAGTTTTTCTCAGGGAAAATCTTAACCACTTTCAGGCCTTTCATTTTAACCCTGTCGCCACCCATACGGCCGGCCATTCTCATACCTTTGAATACACGGGAAGGATAAGAAGAACCACCAATAGAACCGGGAGCACGCTGACGGTCATGCTGACCGTGTGATTGCTCACCCACACCAGAGAATCCATGGCGCTTTACAACACCCTGAAAACCCTTACCCTTGGTAGTACCCACAACTTCAACTTTATCGCCTTCAGCGAAAATGTCTACAGTTACGGTTTCTCCCAGCGCTTTCTCTATGGAATAATTGCGGAATTCTTTAACGAATTTTTTGGCGGCGGTCTGAGCTTTTGCGTAGTGATTCAGCTCGGCTTTAGTGGAGTGTTTTTCTTTTTTGTCGCCAAATGCCAATTGCAGTGCGGTGTAACCATCAGTCTCCTGGGTTTTCACCTGTGTTACGGTACAAGGACCAGCTTCAATGATGGTGCAGGCGGTCTGCTTGCCATCGGAAGAGAAGATGCTGGTCATCCCGATTTTTTTACCAATAATACCTTTCATCTTTTTGCGGTTTATGCCCCGCAAGGTTGTTGAGGACATTCCGGAGATGATGTTCCGGAATTCAATCCTTGTTCGCTGCCGACCTTTTCCCTTTACCCGCCGTAGCTTTTGCGAAGGAGGGTTGCTTTTAGCTAACCACCTTTGCCAAGGCTTCGGTGGTCGTTGGAAGTACCGGAAGTAAACAAACCTCGAAGGGCCTGTTTATATGTATGATCTTTGATTTTTCGATTTTCTGATTGAAAACCTAAACCTCAGACCGTTTATTTATTCAGAGCTGCTTTCTTCTACGCCTTAGCGGAGAGTTGGCAGGTGAAAATTCGTTTATAAGAACTTCTTGCTCGCGGCTCATAGCCCGTAGCTCATCGCCAATTTATCAGGCCTTGATCTCAACCTCAACACCAGAGGGCAGATCCAATTTGCTCAACGCATCAACCGTTCTGGAAGAAGACGTATAGATGTCCAGCAAACGCTTATGTGTTGCCAGCTGGAACTGCTCACGGCTCTTCTTATTCACGTGGGGTGAACGCAGTACAGTGAAAATTCTCTTGTGTGTAGGCAAGGGAATTGGACCAGTTACTACGGCACCTGTACTGCGTACAGTTTTTACGATTTTCTCGGCAGATTTGTCTACCAGATTGTGATCGTAAGATTGCAATTTGATTCTGATTCGTTGAGACATAGTCGAAACCCAATTTTCTCATTGGGGTTGCAAAGGTAGGGGACTCTATTGTAATGGTCAAGAAATTTCACAAGAATTTTGCAGGAATTCTTCAAAATAAGCCCTTTCCTAACCAAGAAGGTTCAAAATTGCATTAAAAAGTATATACACCCCTCGCCCCTACCCTAATTATCTGAAAATCATTTAATTTCACGGCAAGCCGCATTGTATGACCAGAAAGAAATCAACAAATCAGCAAAATTCAATACAAAAACCTGATAATAAGGTTTATACAAATAATAATAGCTACAATTGGATAAATTCCCTGCTACTGTGCCTATACCTGGCAGTACATTTTATACCCAATCTGGGGGGAATTGATGTGATGGGGGCTCAATGGCTCTACATCAGCCTGATAGACCTGCTGGTCGTATGCTATATTCTGGCCAGACGCTCTTCTTATGGAGAAAAAATAACATATATATTCCGGAATAATTACACCAAACTATACCTGGCCTTATATATCTGGGCAGCTTTTTCCATTTTTTTCGCCATCAACCCAGTTGAATCCTGGGTATGTTTTGTGCGCTTCACCGCTACTGTTATCGCTTTTTTTAATATTTCAATCCTTTTTAAAAACCATCTGCCCATATTCCGGAACATCGCATTCCTTTTATCGGGTGTTCTTTTTATAGAGTCACTGTTGTATTTCCGGGATTTTTTTAATGAAATAGATAACGTTCCTTTAGGCCAATTGATAATCCAACTTAATGGTCAGACTGGTAATAAAAACATATTTGCTGCAAGCCTGGCCATCAAAGTACCTTTTGTATTATACTGCTTATTACAAGCCAAAACAGCAGAACGAATCTTTCATTTATCTAGCCTTACATTAGGAATAACCACCATTTTTCTTTCCAGTGCCAGGGCTTCATTTGTAAGTGTGTTTCTGATCACTACATGTTTTCTGCTTTTCTGTTTTATCCAATTCCGCAAATCGAAGAAAACAGAACTATTTTTATACCAAGCAGCCTATATCATCGTTCCACTGATTGCTGGTTTCTTCCTTGCCAAATCGGTTTTTGCGCAGGCAAATCTTTACCAAGAAAAATCTACCAGCAGTTTTAGTGATATTGGCAGCCGTATCAGCTCCATTTCGCTTACACAAGATAATTCCAGCTACCGTTTTACACTCTGGAAACATGCATTCGCCTATATCAAAGAGCACCCCATGATGGGCTGCGGCTACGGTAACTGGAAACTGGCTTCCATCCCCTACGAGAAAGAATATATCAATGACCTCAATGTTCCCGCTCATGCCCACAACGACTTCCTGGAATATTTTGCCGAACTGGGCATCGTTGGTGGTTTGCTCTATCTATCGCTTTTTGTTTGCCTGCTGATCTGCACCATAAAAACCTGGCGCTCGAAAGCAGATGAGTCGGTCAAATGGATATCGGTTTTCTCGTTTATGGCCGTTTTATCCTATGCCGTGGATTCGTCCCTGAACTTCCCCATTGAACGCCCCATCATGCAAGTGTTTTTTGCATTGGTCACTGCTTTTAACCTGGGAACCTATTTGATGGCGCATGCCGGCGAATCAAGCGATAAACGCAATGTTTCCGGTTTCACACAACCGTTGTACGGACTGATCTGTATACTGCTGTTGATACCTACTGCCTATATCACTAATCTGACCTACCAGTCGCTTCGCAGTCAGATGAAAATTGTGCCCGACCTGAATAATGAGCCGCTACAAATACCGCTGGATGAAGTAAAAAATATTTCCACTTCCATTCCCAACCTCACTTCTTCTTCCCAACCCATTATTTCCATCCTGGGCCGTTATTATTATGAAAACAAACAGTACGATACAGCCCTGAAAATGTTACGGGCCGGTATCCCCGCCAATCCCTATATCTACTACAGTGAATTTCTGACCGCTAATATTTATTTCATCCTGCAGCAATACGACAGTGCAAATGTGTATGCCACCAAAGCATTTTATAATCGTCCCAGGGCCAATACCTATTACCAGACTTTTATAGCTGTGCAGTCCAGGCGCTTTGACACTACTGCTATTGAAAAAGCATTTAAGCTTTACAGCGGCTACCGCAATGAGCCCTTTGCCTGGAACCTTTACCTGATGGGCATGCTCAATGCGCAACGCCGCGGTACGCCCAAACTGCTGGCCATGGCAGATAGTGCATTGAAATTGTTTAAGCCCCCTGCTGGTACCGAAGCTTCCAATACGCTTTACCAGGAATTATTAAAGCGAAGAACCGAGATACTAACGAATCTACCCAATAGTGTATCCGGACTTCCTGTAAGCAGTCAGGATGATATTAACAGGGCTACCGCTATTTACAATGAAGGCGTAGCTGCTTTTGGTAAGGGTGATTTTGCCACTGCCGCATCAAAATTTGTCAAAGCAGCTTCCATCAGTGCTTTCAGCTACAGTATTTATGAAAACGCAGGTGTGAGCTATTTTAACCTGAAGGACTATAATAAGGCATTGATCTATTTCAATAAAGTCATTGCACTGAAAATCACAACGGATGGCAAGTCAGAATTCTTCCGTGGTATTTGTCAGATCAACCTGGGTCAGAAAGAAGCCGGTTGTCAGTCCTTGCAACTGGCCAGACAGAAAGGATATGTTGGTGCCGACAATATGATCAATACCTATTGCAAATAGCACTGGTTATAACCAGCACGAAGAAGCCCCTCTCACTATCAGTGGAGGGGCTTCTGGTATAGTAGCATCTATCCTTTCAGATCGATTATTCTTCTATTTTCACTTTACCCTTGTTCTTGGCAATCACTTCTTCAGCGATATTGTTCGGAGCAGGTGCATAGTGAGAGAATTCCATGGTTGAAGTAGCACGTCCGGATGACAGTGAACGCAGCTGTGTTACATAACCAAACATTTCACTCAGGGGAACTTTTGCCTTGATTACCTGCAGGTTAGAACGGCTGTCCATACCTTCCAGCATACCACGACGACGGTTCAGGTCTCCTGTTACATCACCCATGTACTGATCTGGCGTAAGTACTTCTACTTTCATGATAGGTTCAAGCAATGTTGGTTTTGCTTTGCGGCCAGCTTCACGGAAACCGGATTTGGCACACAATTCAAACGACATTGAATCGGAATCCACATCGTGATAGCTACCATCGAATACGCGGATCTTCATGTTGTTCAGCGGATAACCAGCCAGAACACCGGTAGTCATTGCTGTTTCGAAGCCTTTCTGAATAGCAGGAACAAATTCTTTAGGAATAGATCCACCGAAGATATCATTCACAAACTGGAAATGCTTTCCTTCGTTTTCTTTCAGCCACTCTTCATCAGCAGGTCCGATTGAGAACTGGATATCAGCGAACTTACCGCGACCACCCGACTGCTTCTTCAGCACTTCACGGTGTTCAATGGTAGTTCCGAATGCTTCTTTATAAGCTACCTGGGGAGCACCCTGGTTTACTTCTACTTTGAATTCACGACGCATACGGTCAACGATGATTTCCAGGTGCAGTTCACCCATACCACGCAGGATGGTCTGACCGGTATCTTCATCGGTGTTTACACGCAGGGTAGGATCTTCTTCTACCAGTTTGGCAATAGCCATACCCATTTTATCAACGTCGGCCTGGGTTTTGGGTTCAACCGCGATAGCGATTACCGGCTCGGGGATGAACATGTTTTCCAGGGTGATGGGATGATCTTCATCACAAAGGGTATCACCGGTTTTGATTTCCTTGAAACCTACTGCAGCGGCGATATCACCAGCTTCAATAAAGTCGATCGGATTTTGTTTGTTGGCAAACATCTTCATGATACGGCTGATACGCTCTTTTTTACCACTGCGCACGTTCAGTACATAAGAACCTGCATCGAGGTGACCGCTGTAGCAACGGAAGAATGCCAGACGACCTACGAAAGGATCGGTCATGATTTTAAAAGCCAGGGCTGCAAAAGGTTCTTTTGCATCAGGCTTACGGGTGATGGTTTCACCGGTATCGGGATCGGTACCTACGGTATCTTCTACATCTACAGGAGAAGGCAGGTAACGGCAAACAGCATCCAGTGCAGTTTGTACACCTTTATTTTTGAATGAAGAACCACACATCATCGGAACAATGCTCAGGTCGATTGTCGCTTTGCGGATCGCTTCGTGTACTTCATCTTCTGAAATACTGTTGGGATCTTCAAAGAATTTCTCCATCAGTTTGTCATCATATTCAGCAACTGCTTCAATCAGGTTCTGGCGCCAGAATTCAACATCTTCTTTCATATCAGCAGGTACATCGATTTCATCGAATGTCATACCTTCTGTTTCCATGTGCCAGATAATACCTTTCATTTTAATCAGATCCACAACACCTTTAAAGTTGTCTTCTGCACCAATGGGTAACTGCAGGGGAACCGCTTTGGCACCCAGCATTTCTTTTACCTGGTTAACCACATTCAGGAAATCGGCACCGGAACGGTCCATTTTGTTCACGAAACCGATACGGGGAACTTTGTAACGGTTTGCCTGACGCCATACGGTTTCAGACTGGGGCTCAACGCCATCCACAGCTGAGAACAGGGCAATCAAACCATCCAGAACACGCATAGAACGCTCTACCTCTACGGTAAAGTCTACGTGACCCGGAGTATCGATGATGTTGAAATAGTATTTTTTGGTATTGGCATCAGCCTTACCCTTTACAGTGGGGAAATTCCACTGACAGCTTACCGCTGCAGATGTAATGGTGATACCCCTTTCTTTTTCCTGCTCCATCCAGTCGGTGGTAGCGGCACCATCGTGTACCTCTCCAATTTTGTGGATCATACCCGTATAGCGCAGGATACGCTCGGTAGTAGTGGTCTTACCGGCGTCGATGTGCGCGGCGATACCAAAGTTGCGTTGAAATTTCAGGTCAGCCATAAATGTGTGCTTGTTTTGAATGTTTTGAAGGGGATACACTCCCCCATTTTCGAGGCGGCAAAGGTAGCAATTATCCCTATTTCACGAATATTTGACCGAGATTAAATTATCCCCAGCAAGAAGCCCCGGTAATAAATTACCAGGGCTTTATTAAACAATTGATAATCAATAAATTGTTGAAATAAATCGGTGATTCCCCGAAAACGGGATACCAGATTTAATGCTTGGCAACACGTACAGACACCAATGCCACATCATAAATTAAAGGAGAATTGGGCGGTACCGAACTGCCATTGCCAGCCGCACCATACCCCAGCGCTGCGGGTACAAAAATGCGCCAAACTGCTCCCTCCCGCATTTCCATCACCGCCCCCTGTAAACCTGGAACCAACTGGTTCACGAGAATCATGAACGATGAATTGTCTTTTTGTGAATCAATGAATTTAGTCCCGTCTGCCAGTGTACCCACCACATTCATCACCACGGTATCCACCAAATCAGGTCTACGTCCTTGTCCGTTTTTCACAACGGCAATATGTACACCATTACCCATGACCAAAACACCAGGTTGCTTTTTCAGTAAATTAAACAGCATGTCTTCCATGATCTTACCCTGTCCGTCTTTCAACAAACTCTGGTAAGCAGCAATCCTTGGCTCAATGCTGGCTTCTGCTACCATCAACTTGGCTTTCGCATTATAATCATCCATGCCTTTTTTTAGCATGGCCGGGTTGCTGATGGTCATGCCATTATCTTTTAATGACTTCATCAGGTAAACACCCAGGGCGTATTGAAGGGTGTCCATATAAGCTTTCTGTGCTGCAGCCTGTTTGGCATCAGGTTTCTGTGCAAAAACGGTTGTACAAAGCACCAGTAATGCAACGGGAGCTAGTATTAATTTTTTCATGGGTCTTATCAATTTTCGTAAAGTTATTAAAAGAGTTTAAATATTAAATCAATTTAATATTTATTTAAGCCTTTATTTTGTTACTGCAGGTTTGCGTATTTCCAGCAACTCTACCTCCAGCACCAGAGCGCTATTGGGAGGGATCACAGCCGTTCCCTTATCAGCAAATGCCAATGCTGCCGGTATATATAATTGCCACTTAGCTCCCACCGTCATCAATTGGATGGCTTCTGCCACCCCGGGAATCAGCTCATTAACGGCTGTCACCATCGGTTTTTTATTATAGGTATCCTCAAAAGGCGTCCCGTCGGCGAGGGTCCCCTTCAGGTGTATGGTAACCGTATCGGTATAAACCGGACGAAGCCCCTGACTGCTTTTTAATATGAAATAATGAACCCCATTGGGCAAAATACCCAGCCCCGGGCGCTGCTTGATATTGGTAAACAATTGCTGTTCCAGTTTGAGTGCCCGGTCACGGGAAGTAATCTGCTGGTAGGCCGTGATCAGCGGTGCTATGACCGAATCGGCCACCAGTCTGGGCTTGTTGAGAAATACATCATCCATGCCCTTGATAAACAAGCTTGGATTGTTGATCAGGAAGCCCTGATTGTTTACCCATTGCGCCAGAAACGCCCCAATAGCATATTGAAGGGTATCATTCATATTCCCCAGCTTGGTTACGGCTGGAGTACTTACCGGTTTGGTATTTGTTTTTTGTGCCTGGACTGAACCTACCAGTATCAGGCAGACTGCACTAATTGCAACCAGGGATTTAAGGGTTTTGCACATGATATTAAAGGTATAACATAGTCCGGATTTTGCAGCATTTGGCTGTTAAAACCCGATCAATCTTCCAGTACATTCAGCTTCGCCCCGCCATCAGTATTAATGTCTATGCTGGCATCGTCTTCAATATGAATGGTCTGGCAGTTGATCACT
>JAACZQ010000059.1 GCA_009996675.1 Chitinophagaceae bacterium | reverse complement strand
GCAGCACAGGGATATGCCCGGTCTTCCGGAAAAACAGGTGTAGTCTTTGTGACCAGTGGGCCTGGTGCTACCAATCTGGTAACTGGTTTGGCCGATGCGCAGATCGATAGTACACCATTGGTTTGTATTACCGGGCAGGTATACGCTCACTTACTGGGTACCGATGCGTTTCAGGAAACAGATGTGATCAATATCACTGCACCTGTTACCAAATGGAATTACCAGGTAACCAATGCAGAAGAAATACCCGCAGTACTGGCCAAAGCTTTTTATATCGCTGGCAGTGGAAGGCCCGGCCCAGTGCTCATAGATATTACCAAGAATGCGCAGTTACAGCTTTTCGCCAATACCGGTTACGAGCCATGTAGCCATATCCGCAGTTATCGGCCTAAGCCCATTATTCGGAAGAGTTATATAGAAGAAGCAGCAGCCATCATCAATAAAGCCAGCAAGCCATTCCTGATTTTTGGTCAGGGTGTGATATTGGGGAAGGCAGAGGCTGAATTAAAACAATTGCTGGAGAAAGCGGGCATCCCTGCGGCCTGGACCATCATGGGTTTAAGTGCACTGCCGAGTGAACATCCTTTGAATATGGGCATGCTGGGTATGCATGGTAATTACGCACCCAATGTCATGACGAATGAATGTGATGTACTGATTGCTGTTGGTATGCGTTTTGATGACCGGGTAACCGGAAGGCTCGATAAATATGCCAAACAGGCCCAGATCATACACCTGGATATCGATCCCTCAGAAATTGATAAAAACGTAAAAGCTACCGTTGGAGTCTGGGGTGATTGTAAAGAAACACTACCCTTACTGACGAGATTACTGGATACCAAAGTATACCCGCAATGGATAGAAAAATTCAGGGAACTGCGCCGCGACGAAGAAACAGCAGTTATAGACGAGGAGCTTCATCCGCTGTCTGATACGCTTACCATGGGCGAAGTGATCCGTGTATTGAATGAGCTAACCAATGGAGAAGCTATTGTAGTAACAGATGTGGGACAGCATCAGATGGTGGCCTGCCGTTATGCAGCGTTCCGACAAACCAGGAGTAATATTACTTCGGGTGGATTAGGTACGATGGGGTTTGCCCTTCCGGCCGCAATTGGTGCCAAGCTGGGGGCGCCGGACAGAACTGTAGTAGCCGTTATTGGTGACGGAGGTGTACAAATGACTATTCAGGAGCTGGGTACTATTATGCAAAGTGAAGTGAATGTAAAAATCCTGATCCTGAATAACCAGTTCCTCGGAATGGTACGCCAATGGCAGCAATTGTTTCATGATAAGCGTTATTCATTTGTAGATATTGCCAGTCCGGACTATCCCACTGTTGCAAGGGGATATCACATTGAAGCAGATAAGGTTTCAGATCGTTCCGTATTGAAACAGGCTTTGCAGCGTATGCTGGATCATCCGGGTGCGTACCTGTTGGAAGTAATGGTGGGGAAAGAAAATAATGTATTCCCCATGGTGCCACAGGGTTGTAGTGTCAGTGAAATCCGTTTAAAATAATTGAATTGTATGAGCAAGCAGGAATTTACCATAACCGTATATACGGAGAATCAGATCGGATTACTCAATCGGATCGCTATTATATTCTCCCGACGCAAAATCAATGTAGAAAGTCTGAATACTTCGCCGTCGGAAGTGGCGGGGATACATCGCTTTACAATCGTGATAGATGAGTCGGAAGAAGTGGTTCGTAAGCTGGTCAGACAAATTGAAAAACAGGTAGAAGTATTAAAAGCCTATTATAATACCAATGATGAAATCGTTTGGCAGGAATTGGCTTTGTATAAAGTGTCAACCGATGCGGTAGCGGAGAAAGTAAAAGTAGAGCGGTTGCTGCGGGAGTATGGCGCCCGTGCAGTGGTGATCCGCAGGGATTATACCATTTTCGAAACCAGTGGCCACCGCGAAGAAACCAATAGATTGGTAAGTGTACTGGAGCCTCATGGACTGATTGAATTTGTGCGCAGTGCCCGTGTAGCGATCATTAAAGCCAGTAGCGGATTTCATGAAAAGATCAAAGAATTTGAAGCAAAAGAACCGGGAAGCGAAATTGTAGAAAACGAATTTCTAAATAAGCAACAGGAGGTATTCAGCCTCTGAGCTCGGTCAATAGTAAAACATCAAACAAACAACCTAAAACAAGTAAACATGGCAAAGTTAAATTTTGGCGGGACGCTGGAAAATGTAGTAACCAGGGAGGAGTTCCCACTTGCAAAAGCACAGGAAGTGCTGAAAGACGAAGTGGTAGCTGTTATTGGTTATGGTGTGCAGGGGCCGGGACAGGCACTGAACCAGCGTGAAAATGGCGTAAATGTTATTGTTGGTCAGCGTCGCAATTCAAAAAGCTGGGACAAAGCGGTAAAAGATGGCTTTGTACCCGGTGAATCTTTGTTTGAAATAGAAGAAGCACTGGAACGCGGAACAATTATTTGTTACCTGCTCAGTGATGCTGCACAAATACAACTCTGGCCTACTGTTAAAAAACACCTGACAGCAGGCAAAGCCCTGTATTTCTCTCACGGCTTTGGTATTACCTATAACGACCAAACCGGTATCGTTCCGCCTGCTGATGTAGATGTATTCCTTGTTGCACCGAAAGGATCGGGCACTTCACTGCGTCGTATGTTCTTGCAGGGTCGCGGACTGAACAGCAGTTATGCCATTTTTCAGGATGCTACCGGTCGTGCCTTTGATCGTGTAATCGCATT
This sequence comes from Chitinophagaceae bacterium, assembly GCA_009996675.1. Classification (GTDB taxonomy): domain Bacteria; phylum Bacteroidota; class Bacteroidia; order Chitinophagales; family Chitinophagaceae; genus Sediminibacterium. The sequence goes on along the minus strand of JAACZQ010000059.1, from coordinate 27,228 downwards.
AGGTATTGCTATTGGCAGTGGTTATTTGTTTGAAACAGATTTCAAAAAAGAAGTGTATAGTGATCTTACGGGAGAACGTGGCACACTGATGGGTGCTATCCAGGGTATTTTCGCTGCTCAATATGAAGTTCTGCGCGCCAAAGGACACTCACCTTCAGAAGCATTCAATGAAACAGTAGAAGAGCTTACCCAATCCCTGATGCCATTGGTTGCCGAAAACGGAATGGATTGGATGTATGCCAATTGTTCTACTACTGCTCAGCGCGGTGCACTGGATTGGTGGAAGAAATTCCGCGATGCCACTTTACCGGTATTCACTGAGTTGTACGAGAGCGTAGCAGCAGGAAAAGAGGCTGCGAAATCTATTGAAAGTAATAGTAAAGCTGACTACCGTGAAAAACTGGAAGCGGAACTAAAAGAACTGCGCGAAAGTGAGTTGTGGCAGGCGGGTAAAACGGTTCGCAGCCTTCGTCCGGAAAATCAACCCGTTGGAGAAGCAGTGGAAGCATAATACCAGCCTACATGCCAACAACCATACCATATACTTTTCAGTTTGATGAAGCAGCGCGTCGTTTGCGTACGGTGGTACATCGAACTCCACTGATGTACAGCCGTACGCTCTCGCGCAGGTATCAGTGTAATGTATACCTGAAAAGAGAAGACCTGCAGGTGGTTCGTTCCTATAAAATCCGCGGCGCTTATAATATGATGAGCAGTCTGTCTGCAGAACAGTTGTCGCGCGGTGTTGTCTGTGCCAGTGCCGGTAATCATGCGCAGGGTTTTGCTTATAGTTGTAAGCTCATGCAGGTGAAAGGCGTAGTGTTTATGCCCATCATCACGCCTAATCAGAAAGTCACACAAACCAGAATGTTTGGAGAAGACTTTATTGAGATCAAACTGGTAGGAGATACATTCGATGATTGTGCTGCAGCGGCCAGGGCTTATACACTTGAGCAGGGGATGAATTTTATTCCACCCTTTGATGACTGGCGTATTATAGAAGGCCAGGCCACTGTGGCAATGGAAATCCGGGAAGATGTACAAGGAATTGATTATGTATTTGTACCAGTCGGTGGTGGTGGACTTGGTGCTGGCGTGGGTAGCTATTTTAAAACATTTTCACCGGCAACTAAAATCATCGGTATAGAACCGGAAGGAGCGGCTTCTATGACAGCAGCCCTGGATGCAGGCCATCCGGTTGTGCTGGATCAGATAGAAAGATTTGTTGATGGAGCTGCTGTTAAAAGGGTAGGCGACCTGACATTCCGGATCTGTAAGGAGGTTCTCCATGAAATGCACCTTGTTCCGGAAGGGAAAGTCTGTTCCACCATTCTGCAGCTATACAATGAAGATGCTATTGTTGTAGAACCGGCAGGTGCATTATCTATTGCCGCACTGGATCATTATGCCGGCCTCATCAAAGGCACGACTGTGGTCTGTGTGGTGAGTGGCAGTAACAATGATATTGACCGGATGCAGGAAATCAAGGAGAGATCCCTTCAGTATGAGGGATTGAAGCATTATTTTCTCATTCGGTTTGCACAAAGACCCGGGGCGCTCAAATCTTTTGTGAATGATGTACTCGGACCGAATGACGATATCACTCGTTTTGAGTATATGCAAAAACATAACAAAGAAACAGGCCCCGCATTGGTGGGCGTAGAACTGAAAACCAAAACCGATTATGAAGAACTGATCCGCCGTATGGCTGAACACCAGATTCATTATACCGAACTGAATAAAAACGATAGTCTTTTTGGCTATTTAGTATAGTCCGACAAGCAATATGATGCAGCGTATCATTCATATTATTCCTTCTGATTACCACCTGATTGATCGGGCTGTCGCTGCCATGGATATTACTACAACTACCATTACCATTACGACCCCATTGGGGTTATAGTTTAGCATATTACCAGTGGGCTTTAAAGCTGCCAGATCAGGAAAAGCTTTGTGTATACCTATATTTTACGCTATAAATCATTTTATGAAAGTGCTCAAGTTCGGCGGCAGCTCGGTTGCCAGCGCCGCCAATATGAATAAAGTCATCAGTATTGTTAACGGGTCATTAAAGCAGGGGCCGCTGGTATTGGTTGTGTCTGCCGTAGGAGGTGTAACAGATGCCCTGCTGCAACTGGGAGGCCAGGCTGCAGACGGCGATGCAGATTATACTGTATTGCTCAAGAAACTGGAAGATAGACACCTGGATATTGTTCGTGAATTACTGCCGGTACAGCATCAAAGCAGTACGCTGAGCCTGGTAAAAAAAATATTCAATGAACTTACTGCTATTTGTGAAGGGTTATACCAGTTGCGGGAGTGGTCACCCCGGATCCGGGATCGTGTGGCTGCCTATGGCGAAATACTGTCATCACAGATCATAACTGCCTGTTTGCAGCTGCATACGGTACAGGCAATATGGGCCGACGCGCGTGCATTAATTGTAACCAACGATCAGTATGGCAATGCATTGGTCGATTTTCATGTTACCAACTCCCGTATTGCCGGCTATTTTGGTGAAGCAGCAGCCAGTGTTTATGTTGTTCCGGGTTTTATTGCTGCAACGGCGGATAATCAGACAACCACATTGGGAAGGGGTGGTTCGGATTATACCGCAGCTATTTTTGCTGCCGCTTTATCAGCACCTGTGCTGGAAATATGGACAGACGTGAGTGGTATGATGACAGCTGATCCGCGAATAGTTCCACATGCTAAACCCATTCCAAGTATATCATACCAGGAGGCAATGGAGCTTTCTCATTTTGGGGCCAAGATCATTTATCCACCCACCATACAGCCGGTGATGAAAAAACAGATACCGGTTGCTGTCAAAAATACATTTGCCCCCGAAGCCGCCGGTACGCTTATTGAACAGACAGCCCCGCAGGCAGAGGGTTTTATCCGCGGCATATCCAGTATCGGCAGTATCAGTCTTCTCAGTCTGGAAGGCAGTGGGATGGTTGGGATACCGGGTTTTTCAAAACGTTTATTCGAAACACTGGCCGATCAGCGGGTGAATGTGATATTGATTACACAAAGTTCTTCGGAACATTCTATTTGCGTGGGCATCAATGAAGCGGATGTTCTCAAAGCCAAAAGAGCTATTGACCATGCTTTCAGTCATGAAATACAGTCAGGTAAATTAGAGCCCCTCCAGGTTGAGACCGGGTTATCGGTTATAGCACTCGTGGGTGAACAGATGAAAAGCCACCCCGGCGTAAGCGGTAAAATGTTTGGTGCATTGGGCCGGAATGGTATCAATGTAAGAGCTATCGCACAGGGGTCATCCGAAAAAAATATTTCAGCAGTACTGGCTTCAGCAGATGTCAGGAAAGCATTGAATGTATTGCATGAAGCGTTTTTTGAAACGAGCTACCAACAGCTGAATATTTTTATTGTGGGTGTTGGTAATGTAGGTGCTAAGCTGATAGCGCAACTGCAACAGCAGGCTCAGTTTTTGCTTGAACAACTACGCCTGCAGATACAGGTAGTGGGACTCTGCAATAGCCGGAAGATGCTGATTCAAGAAGAGGGGATTGATTTGCAGAACTGGAAACAGGTACTGGATGAAGGCGACGCGGCGGATATTGATGTGTTTGTTGAAACGATACGGCATAGCAACTTGCGTAATAGTGTATTGGTAGATGTTACCGCCAGTGAATCTGTTGCGCAGGTATATGGCAGGTTGTTGGAAAAATCTGTTTCGATAGTGGCTTGTAATAAAATAGCCTGCTCAGCCAGCTACAGCTATTATGCCGGTCTGAAAAAACTGGCACGGGATTATAATGCCAGCTTTTTGTTTGAAACCAATGTTGGCGCCGGTCTGCCTGTTATTGGTACCCTGAATGATTTATTGCGTAGTGGTGACAAAATACGCCGTATTCAGGCAGTTTTATCGGGTACCCTGAATTTTGTATTCAATCATTATGACACGACAAAACCTTTTGCTGAAATAGTACGGCAGGCACAGGCTGAGGGCTATACAGAACCAGACCCAAGGCTTGATCTGGGTGGAACAGATGTGATGCGTAAGATCATGATACTGGCCAGGGAAGCCGGTCAGGTACTGGAAATGGAAGATATCAGCAACCAGCGTTTCCTCCCCGATACTTGCATGCAGGGTACGGTAGCAGATTTTTATACAGCTATGTTGACAGCGGAGGAACATTTCCGTTCACTGTACCAGGCAGCCAGGGACAAAAACGCTAAACTAAAATTTGTGGCGACCTGGGAAGCAGGTAAGGCGCGGGTAGGACTGGAGCAGGTTAGAGAGGAGTCGGATTTTTATCATCTCTATGGAAAGGATAACCTGGTATTGTTTTATACCGACCGGTATCCCGAGCAACCACTGGTAATTAAGGGAGCAGGCGCTGGAGCTGAAGTAACAGCATCGGGCGTATTCGCAGACATCATTCGTGTATCTAACCGATAAACCCAGTATATGCGATACAATCAATCGATACAAGTAAAAGCGCCTGCTACCGTAGCCAATATGGTTTGTGGCTTTGATGTGCTAGGTTTTGCGGTTCGTGAGCCCTATGACCTCATGACACTCAGGCTTCGGGAAGAACCAGGTATTCTGATCAGACATAAGGATTCTTTTGGTTTGCCGGAAGCAGCAACTGAAAATGTAGCAGGTGTTGCTCTGATGGCCCTGATGGAAACAATCAATACACCTGTAGGGTTTGAGTTGAGTATTGAGAAACAAATCAAACCAGGTAGTGGCCTGGGTTCCAGTGCTGCCAGTGCTGCCGGGGCGGTAGTTGCGGCCAACCTGCTGCTTGGAGATATTTTTTCGAAAGAGGACCTGGTGCGCTTCGCCATGCATGGGGAGAAACTTGCCTCTGGAGTGAAACATGCCGATAATATTGCGCCATGTATTTATGGGGGGACGACCCTCATCCGTTCAGCTTTTCCGCTGGATATTATAACACTTCCTTCGCCGGAGTTATATGTAAGTATTGTACACCCGCAGATTGAAGTGAAAACTGCGGATGCGAGAAGCATACTACGGCAACAAATACTGTTGAAAGATGCTATCCGTCAGTGGGGTAATATTGCGGGATTGGTAGCAGGTATCTTGCAAAACGATCATGGATTGATTGAAAGGTCAATGGAAGATGTACTGATTGAGCCGGCCCGTAGTATACTGATACCCGGTTTTGACAAGATCAAGCAGGCTAGTAAAGCTGCCGGTTCCCTGGGCGGAGGTATATCCGGATCGGGGCCATCTGTTTTCATGCTCAGCGATACAGCAGAAAAAGCCGGCGCGGTAGCACAAGCCATGCAGGACATTTATCAGGCAATAGGCCTGGAGCATTACACATATGTTACTACCATTAATGCCAGTGGTGTTGAAGTTCTGGCATAGTAAAAAATTCTGATCATGCGTTATTATAGCTTAAACGGGCATACTGCATTGGTTGATTTCAGGGAAGCAACGCTGAATGGCCAGGCACCAGACCGTGGTTTATATTTTCCGGAACAGATTCCGGCCTTGGATCCGGATCTGCTGAAACAAACTCGGTATCTGTCAAAAGCCGAATTGTCGTTTCGTTTATTAAAACCCTTTGTGGGTTCTGCAATCGAGGATGCTGCACTGTTCCGGATCATCAGTGAAACCATAGCATTCCCGGTTCCAATGGTACCAGTCACAGGCCTGATACAAAGTCTTGAATTGTTTCATGGACCAACACTTGCTTTTAAAGATGTGGGCGCCAGGTTTATGAGCCGGGCACTGGGTTATTTTTCCGGATTATCCGAAAACAGTACAACCGTCCTGGTGGCTACATCTGGCGATACGGGTAGTGCCGTTGCAGCGGGCTTCTCAGGTGTAGAAGGAGTGAATGTTATTATACTGTATCCGAAGGGGAAGGTCAGTTCTGTTCAGGAAAAACAGCTTACGACCTGCGGGGCTAACATCAAAACATTTGCTGTAGCAGGTAGTTTTGATGATTGCCAGCAGATGGTGAAAGATGCCTTTATGGATCAGGAACTCCGGAGAAGATACCGACTCACTTCTGCCAATTCTATTAATGTAGCCCGTTGGCTGCCGCAACAACTGTACTATTGGTTTGCCTGGCAGCAATGGCAGGAAGAGGGGTCTATTCCCGTGATGTCGGTTCCCAGTGGAAATTTCGGGAATATAGCGGCGGGACTGCTGGCCCAAAAAATGGGATTACCGGTTACCCGTTTTATTGCAGCCTGTAACAGTAATGATACTGTTCCTGTTTACCTGCAAACAGGAAAGTACCAGCCGGGTCATGCACAGGCAACCCTATCCAATGCCATGGATGTAAGTAACCCCAGCAATTTTGTGCGCATACAGGCGTTGCTGGGTCAATCCCCAGCTGCTATCAGTAAGTGGCTCACCGCATACCGTATCAGCGATGCTACCACAAAAGATACTATCCGATCGGTCTATCAGCAGTATCAATACATACTCGATCCACATGCAGCAGTAGCCTATGCTGCACTCAGTCAATACCTGGAAACCCACCCACATGCCAGGGGAGTCTTGCTGGGTACAGCGGATCCGGTAAAATTTCCCGAAGTGGTGGAAGCTGCTATTGGCAGGCAACTTACCATGCCGGATAAACTCTTGCCGCTCATGCAAAAGCCATCGCAGTTTACCGATCTGCCGCCTTTATTTCAGGCATTGAAAGAGCAGATGATGTCTGAACAGATTTGATACAACCATAACAAAAACCAATGATTTCCTAACATCCTTCTGCCGATGGGATGGAATTGTGTAGATTTCATGTAAGAACCCGGTAAACGCTTGCTGCATGAAACACCTGTATGTTATAGCTATTGCTGCCATCTTTTGGTTGCCTGACCGATCTGTTCAGGCACAGCAAAAAACGTACTGCAACCCCATTAATATTGATTATGGGTATTGTCCGATCCCTAATTTTTCAACACAGGGTAAACACAGGGCTACGGCAGATCCGGTGATTACGCTGTTCAAAGGACATTATTATCTGTTTTCCACCAATCAGTGGGGTTACTGGTGGAGCAGCGATATGCTGAACTGGAATTTTGTGCCACGTTTATTTCTCAAACCCTGGCATAAAGTGTACGATGAACTCTGCGCTCCGGCTACTTTAGTGCTGGGTGATACATTGCTGGTGATCGGTTCCACACACGAAAAAAACTTCCCTTTATGGATGAGTACCAATCCACAAAGGGATGAATGGAAAGAAGCTGTTGATTCTTTTCAGGCAGGCGCCTGGGATCCGGCTTTTTTTGCTGATGATGACCAGCGCGTATATATATACTGGGGCTCGAGTAATCTGTATCCTTTATACGGACAGGAAGTGGATCGGAAAACATTACAACCCATCGGGGCTAAAAAGGAACTGATCAAGCTACATCCTTCGGAACATGGTTGGGAACGTTTTGGGGAACATGCCGACAATACTTTTCTGAATCCATTTATGGAAGGGGCCTGGATGAATAAACACCAGGGTAAGTATTACCTGCAATATGCGGGACCAGGAACCGAATTCAGCGGGTATGGGGATGGTGTTTATGTAGGTGACCATCCGCTTGGCCCCTTCCGGTATCAGGAGCATAATCCCTTTGCCTATAAACCCGGCGGTTTTGCCAGGGGCGCAGGACATGGAGCTACTTGCCAGGACCTGTTTGGAAATTGGTGGCATGTCTCTACCATGGTGGTCGCAGTCAAAAATAACTTTGAACGGAGATTGGGTATCTGGCCCACACAATTTGATAAAGACGGGGTGTTGACAACAAACACTGCTTATGGCGATTATCCGCATTTTCTGCCACATGCAGGAGCAAACCACGCACAAAGTCAGATGGCAGGCTGGATGTTGCTGAACTACAATAAGCCGGTACAGGTATCTTCTACACTGGGTGGGTTCTATGCTAATAAAGCGGTTGATGAAGATATTAAAACCTATTGGAGTGCGGCTACCGGTAATAAAGGGGAATGGATACAAACCGATATAGGGTCGGTATCGGATATTCATGCTATTCAGATCAATTATGCCGATCAGGATGCAACCGTTATGGGGAAGCAGCCCAACCTTTATCATCAATATAAACTGTATACGTCAATCGATGGAAAACAATGGAAACTGCTGATCGATAAATCCAATAACCGGAAAGATGTACCACACGATTATATTGAATTGGCACGGCCTGTTCAAGCACGATATCTAAAAATGGAAAACATACATATGCCAACCGGGAAGTTTGCCATCAGCGGGTTACGTGTTTTTGGGAAAGGGCATGGGAAACTGCCGGACCCAGTGGAAGAATTCATTGTATTACGGGGCGATAGTGAACGAAAAAATGCCTGGTTAAAATGGGCGGTGAATCCACTGGCAACGGGATATGTGATATATGCCGGAACGGCACCCGATAAAATGTACACTAGTATAATGGTATACGGATCAAATGAATATTATTTTACAGCATTGGATAAAGACAAGCCCCTGTATTTTCAGATCGAAGCATTTAATGAAAATGGTATTGGCAAAAGAACTGTGCCGGTAAAAGTCGAATAAAATCAGACCGACTTATTGAAATGAATGGAAAAAGTAGTGCCCTTGTCTACTTCACTGCTGGCATAGATATGTCCGCCCATCGCTTCAACCTGGGTTTTAACGATAAAGAGACCAACACCCTTGGCTTCTTCGTGCCGGTGGAATATCTTATTCAGTCCGAATAGTTTCTCCTTGTGCCGGGCCATATCAATCCCCAGGCCATTATCGCTGAAATTGAGTACGAGGGTGCCATTTTCAAAATGTGTTTCAGCATGAATAACCGGTGTTCTTTTGGGGGAACGGTATTTTAAGGAGTTGGACAACAGGTTCTGTAAAATACTTTCCAGGTAAAGGCGGGGATATTCAATAACAGGAGCTTTGGAGAAATGATAACTTACAACGGCTTCTGTTTCCAGGATTTTCCCTGCCATGCTCTCTTTTACTTTTTTGAACACTTCTTCAAAATGAAGTGTTTCCCTTTTTTTACCGGTGTCTTCCTGAATTTTTAATGCATCAACCAGTTCGTTCAGGGTTTGGGAAAGGTTGTGTATAACCGTTTCGAATTTCTCAAATAAAACTGCTTTCTCTTCTGCAGTTTCACTTTCGTTGTATAGCCACAACAGGGAATTGAGATTACTGACGGGAGAACGCAGGTTGTGTGAAGTGATATGGGCAAAGTTCAGTAATTGCTGGTTCTTGGTTTGCAATTGGGTGGATAATATTTCCTGGTCGTTCTTTGATTTTTTCAGATCGGTGATATCGGTAGAGATACCACAAAGCGCAAATACCTGCTGGTTTTCGTCAAAGAGCGGAAATTTGTTGGTTAACATCACTTTATAGTCATCCCCATTGGGAATGATTACTTCCAGCGTAATGCCTTTGCCTGTTTGTACAATTTCTGGTTCATTGGCAGATAAATTCCGTGCAATTTCCTCGGGGAATATATCAAAAGCTGTTTTTAAATGAATATCATCATTGCTGACACCCAGGTCGCTTTCAAATTTTGCATTGACGAGTATATAATGTCCGGTTACATCTTTCACAAATACAGCAGCTGAAGTATTGTTTACAATGCCCCGGAGCATTTGTTGACTCTTCCACAACTTGGATTCACTTTGCTGTAGTTTGTGGATATTGTCGCTCAGTTCAGAAGTTCTGTTGGCAATGATTTGTTCCAGATTCCTGTTTAATGATACCAGGTTGTTTTCTGCAACATTTTTCCGTGCATTGATCCTGTTTAGAATATTAGCAGTATTCCAGATGGTGAATAATGATACAAGCAAAAATGAAATAGCAAACAGAGCAATACCGAATTCAACACTCACCAGTTGATAGCGATGCAAACCGATACGAATCAGCGCCAGTAATAGTATCATACATGCCAGAAAGGGGAATAACCGTCTGGCCATGAGATTACCAATACCCATACCGGTGAATAAACCGGTTATACCCAGCTCTTTATTATATAAACTTCCCACTACTGAGATCATACCCAAAGCGATAGCGGTATGAATGGCCATGCTGGCCAGTGAAGAAAGTTGATAAAAGGCAGGTACATTCATGAGGTATCCGATGATGGCAAGCAGGCTGATGAGGGTAACGATATGAAAAGCAATTTGTGCACATACCCGAATCCATTGCCTTGTGTGCCGGTGAAAAAGAAAACCCACACCAAGTAGGGTAAAACAGATTGCACTGTTCAGGGCCATTCTGCCTGGATATAAAGCTCCTTCAACCACTGCATATTTATCCCTGATCAGCCATTCATCGATGCCAATATTGAAATGTAAAATGGTTTGAAGCAGGGAAAAAAGGCCTGTAGCCCCTGTAATACCCGCAATCACCATCAATACCCTCGGTTGCCCCTGTTTGGGATAGGTATAGATGCCAATACCCAGTAAAACCAATAAGAGGGCAGAATTCATCTTCATGGCTGTATAGCCGGGAATAATTGTCGTGAGCACCCGGATATCAGCAATCCACCCCAAACATACCATGGCACCCATCAGGGATACAAATAGCCCTGCTATACGAGTAGGTCGTAATGTGGTGGTCATGGGGGTGGTGTTCATATAAAGATAATCAATAAAGAGAAGTTTCTGTAGCGTAACCTATTATATATCCCTTAAAATCGGCCAGACTGTGAAAAGACACAGGTATGGAATTATACAGTCCGGGAAAAGATTTTTTGATTTGCCTGTAAGGGAGGCTTGGTCCGGCCGTCCATACTCCCGCAGTGTTTTTACTGTTCACTAAAACCAACATCATGCGCTTTATCTGTTTGGCCCTCTTTCTCATGCTGGGTCTTTCCAGTCAAGTACGGGCACAGGACCCGGCTTTCCGCAAGAAACACTTTAATGTGACCGATGGTCCGGCTATCCAGGGTTATGATCCCGTAGCATATTTTACCCAGCAAAAAGCCATCAAAGGGAAAAAGGAACTGGCAGTAGTCTATGCCGGCATCACGTATTATTTCGCAACAGCAGACAACAAGGCTCTTTTCCTGAAAAACCCCACAGCATACGAACCGGAATATGGCGGCTGGTGTGCTTATGCCATGGGTGCCAAGGGAGAGAAAGTTAGTATTGACCCGGAAACATTCAAGATCATAGATCACAAACTCTATCTTTTTTACAACCGTTTTTTCAACAACACATTGAAGGACTGGAATAAAGATGAAATCAATTTAAAGAATAAGGCTGATGCTTCCTGGCAAAAAATAACACACTGATGAAAACAACCACACAACAAATTATCAGCTGGATATTGCGTTTACTTGCGGCTATCCTGATGCTGCAAACCCTGTTTTTTAAATTCACAGCAGCTCCTGAATCGGTCTATATTTTTTCCACCCTGAAAATGGAGCCATGGGGACGCCTCTTAACAGGTATTGCCGAACTCGTAGCATCCATACTCATACTCTATCCTTCTACCATTGCATTTGGTGCTTTACTGGGATTGGGTATTATGAGTGGAGCCATGCTGTCGCACCTGTTGGTATTGGGCATTGAGATACAGGGCGACGGAGGACAATTATTTCTGTATGCCGTGCTGGTGTGGATCAGCTGTTTAATGCTGTTGCTTTTGCATAAGCAGGTATTGCTGCAAATCCTTCATAAATGGCGCAAGGCTGAATAAGGATGCCTGCCTTCTCTTAGGCTGGCAGGTTTTTGCATATTATTCATCATTTCTATTTTGATCGTGCATGAAAAATACAGATATTGTTTATCCGGAGGACAGGGATATACCCCCTGCAGTTACGATTGCCATGCAGCTTGCCCATGCCATTTTACAGGTATTTGTGCAATTGGAGCAGACCCTGCGACAATTGACCCCCCATCAGTACACAGCCCCCAGTCATACACTGTTCAATGCAAGCATTGGTCAGCACGTACGTCATATCATTGAATTATTTCAGTGCCTGGAACTGGGTTATGTGGCAGGAGTGGTTAATTATGAAAAAAGAAAAAGGGATATGGCCATCGAAACCGATCCTATGCTGGCCATTCAGCTTTTGCAAACCATTGGTGCCAATCTGCAACGTCCCGACAAAAACCTCAGCCTGGAAGCAGATTATGATCAGCAGTCTGGTAATATGGTTGTTGTACAAAGTAATTATTACCGCGAAATCATGTATAACCTGGAACATACGATACATCATATGGCATTGATACGTGTGGGGGTGCGTGAATTGACTTCCATTACCCTGCCAGCCGATTTTGGCGTTGCCAGTTCCACCATCAAACACCGGCAACTATGTGCACAGTAACTTATCTGCCCTCGGATAAAGGGCTGCTGTTAACTTCAAACCGCGACGAAAAAACAGTGCGTTTACCGGCTATTGCCCCAGCCGTATACTCGCATGGTGTAATGCCATTATTGTATCCGAAAGACGGGCAGGCCGGGGGAACCTGGATAGGGGTTGCGGGTAATGGCGCCCTCGCGGTTTTATTAAACGGTGGATTTATACCGCATGAGCCACTGGCAGCTTACCGCAAAAGCCGCGGATTGGTATTCCTGGATATACTGGAAACAGGGACCCCGTTGAAAACTTTCGAACGCCTATCACTGCTGGGTATCGAGCCTTTTACATTGGTGATCTGGGATAATGGCAGCCTGTACGAATGCCGGTGGAGTGGTGAAGAAAAGTATAGGCGCTTATTGAATGCAGATCAACCCCATATCTGGTCTTCTGTAACACTGTATACTGCTGATACCATCCGTAAAAGAGAGCAATGGTTTGCCCGGTGGCTGGAACAATATCCGGCACCTGCCCTGACAGATATTGTAGACTTTCATTTGTGGGGCGGAGAAGGGGATATACAGAACAATATCCAAATGAATCGTTTCGATGTACTGAAAACGGTGAGTATTACATCGGTGGACTGGCAACCCCCATGGCGCCTGTATGCTGTATCGCGATTTACAGGCAAATACCCTTCATGAATCCATGCTTGCATTTGCTTCGCAAGCACAGCTGTCTTAATTTCCGTGCATGGTCTTCCTCTGGCAAAAACTGCGTTTACATCCCATCTTCATCCGGATTATGCATTGGGAATACTGGCCTTTTGGGGTTTTATATGCACCCATCTTCCCGATCTGGTTCTGGCTTTGTTTACGGGCAAGGTCTTTTTTCTTTTTCAGCGCTGCGAACCCCTCTATCAGGCATGGCGGATTTCTGATGGAAAAAAAACATGAGATCAATGAACTGCTGCCGGCCGGTTCTTATCCCGCTACCTGTTATTTCCCGGCTGGTACCGGCGCGCTAACAGTACTGGAAGAGGTCCGCCAACAAAACATGCAGTATCCACTGATCCTCAAGCCGGATATTGGTATGCGGGGCATGTCAGTGGAAAAAATATACAGCGATGCGGAACTGATCCGGTATGCGAACGAAAGCCGTGTAGATTTTTTGGTACAGAACCTTATTCCCTTCGATGAGGAAGTGGGTATTTTTTATTATAGAATGCCCGGTGAACCCAATGGAAAAATTACGGGTATCGTGTACAAAACTTTTCTGACTGTTACCGGGGATGGTGTATCTACAACAGCAGAACTATTGGGTAAAGATTCCCGTTTTGTATTACAGCTTCCGGTACTGCTGGCTTCTATGCCTGCTATTCGAACAGAAGTACTACCGGCCGGAGAGCAGCAGATACTGGTTCCCTTTGGCAACCATGCACGTGGTGCCAAGTTCCTGGACTATAGTCATCGTATTACCCCGGCGCTGGAACAAACCATCGATGCGCTGGCTTTGCAGATACCGGGGTTTTATTATGGACGATTGGATATTCGTTTCAGGAATTGGGAATTATTGGAACAGGGAAAAGATTTTTCCATCGTAGAGTTGAATGGGGCAGGCAGCGAACCTACCCATATCTATGATCCGAAACATACTGTATTCTTTGCCTGGAAGGAAATTGTAAGACACTGGCGATTGTTATACCGCATCAGCATCACCAATCACCGGAAGGGTATTCCTTTTATGAACCGACAACAGGGCTTACAGATGTTCCGGGACAATAAGCAACAGGTAGCCTGTATCAGCCGGCAACAGGGTGTATAAGCTATTCCCTGTTTTTATTGGCAATATCAAGTATGACAGCATCCAGCTCATGTGCGGCGCTGTTGAGTAAATCCAGCAACTGTTGCTGATCGGTTGTTTGAATGGGGATTTTAAAACGAATCAGATTAATCAGTCCCATGATTTTCGCCAGCGGAGCCCTGATCACATGCGCATGCGCCCAGGCAATATCGTGCAGTTTCTGGTTTTTCTGCTCAATGCTTTCAATGTATTTCTTTTCCTCCGTGCGGTCATTCATGATATGAAGAATATGCGAAGGATTGCCGTTGCTGTCCTGGATCACGGTAATAAAAGTAGATTCCCAGTATAATTCACCCGTTTTGCTTCTGTTGGACAACACTCCCCGCCATTTACTTTCCTGTATGACCTGCTCGCGTATGCTGCACCCATCGGTTTCTTGCTGGTAAGCGCTGTTTAATGACCAGATATTCTGATGTGGGATCTCCTCTATGCGGTAACCGGTAAGGTTTGTAAACTGGGGATTGGCATATTCTATATGGCCGGTCAGATCAGCAATCAGTATGGAAACAGGGCTTTGTTCAATAGCAGCGGAAAGCCGCGTTATTTTTTCCTCATTCCTTCTCCTCTCCGTAATATCGCGGGCAATGCCCAGTACACCCAGTAGCTGATTACCGGCAGTATACGTAGGGGTTTTAATGGTTTCCAATAATACCTTTTCACCGGTAGGCGCATACGTAACCCATTCTTCATTGATGGTAGGCTTATTATTCTGTAGTGCATTCAGATCCTGCTCGCGAAAAAAACGGGCCAGTTCCGGATCCACCAGTTCAAAATCGGACTTGCCAATAAGATCTGCTTCTTTTACATTGAAGTATTGTTCGAATACAGGATTACAGCTCAGGTAGATGCCGTTCACATCTTTCAGCCATAATAAATCGGGTATTGCATGCAGCAGGTGATCCAGGCGGGCAGCATACTCATTGATACTTCTTTTAGCTTCCATTACATCGAGTGCAAAAGCAATATCATTGGCAAGGTTCACCAGCAAGTCAATTTCATCCATGGAAAAAAAATCGGGCTGACCTGCATACATCGTGTATACCCCGTAAACCTGTCCCCGGTGTTTAATGGGCAAGGATATGGAAGACAGAAATCCGTGTTGTAAAGCTTTTTCCCGCCAGGGAGCCATCTTGGGATCGGTATCAATATTCATGGAATACACTTCCCGGCCTGTTAAAAAAGCCTGCCCGGTTGGACCATTATTGCG
The DNA here is from genome assembly GCA_009996675.1 of Chitinophagaceae bacterium. Lineage (GTDB taxonomy): Bacteria > Bacteroidota > Bacteroidia > Chitinophagales > Chitinophagaceae > Sediminibacterium. The sequence continues at coordinate 11,900 of JAACZQ010000059.1, read as the reverse complement.
TTCCGGCTGGTCGATGTGAATATTGATATTGTCGAGGTAACTCCCGGCCTCCCCAGCATAGGCAATGGGATCAATAACCCTGGTATCGGGATTGAGAATACCTATCCAGGCCATGCGAAACTGGCCTTTTTCAACGGCCACACGGCAGGCTTCTGTAAATAAAGTGGATTCGTCTTTGCTGTGAATAATAAGATGGTTGATACTGCTGAAGTAGGCATAGAACCGCCTCAGTTGCGCAATCTCCGCCTGTGCAGCCGCTAAGTCTGTGTGCATGCCGGATGGGGTATGGTGCTGCATAGTCAGGGGTTTACCGGTTCAAGCCGGCAGGTTTAGCTTTAGGGGTATCAGGCCTTCTTGTCAATTATTAATTAATATGTTTACCTGCCATCCTTTTCGCTGGTCTGCATAAAATGCATTCAGCGTCATGGTCACTTTATCTGTCAGGGGGGCAATCCAACGTCGGTATCTGAGGGAAGGAATGGGGCGGTAATTCCAGGTGAGATCGGGGAAGCATTGTTTGAGCTCCGCCGCCATTTGATCAAACAAATTACTGTTGGCAGTACTATCGGTAGCGTATTGATTGTATAAGGCTTCCCAGGAAAAAATGCGTGCGCCCTTTGCACCAGGCAGGTATAAACGGGTTTCGAGAGCCCCTGGTAATTGAATGGTGGATTTGCGGAATGAAGGAGAGCCATCAATCAGGCTCTTTTCCAGTTTGCCCGCATCCAGTGTTTCCCATTGCTTATTGGCGGTGGCCCCGGCTACGCGTTTCAAGTCATTGCATGGAAAATCCTGTGCAGTCAGTCTTGCAACCATAAATACCAGCAACAGTATCAGGATATTTTTTCTCATGCCAATTGGTCTGATTAAATATACTGATTTTTTCGCATTGCGCAAAGGGGCCGTTCGTCAGCCCTTGTTGTTTAGACCACCTTCTTTTTTGCAGGATGATCGCTTAATGAGCCAGTGCTTTACGAACAGCCGGGGCAATTTCAGTGCCCAGTATTTCGATGGATTGCATGAGGGATCGATGATCGGGACCGCCCACATCCATGTGGACAGAAAAACGATCAAATCCCAGTATTTCGTGCAGGTATAGTATTTTATCAACAGCAGCCGACGCATCTCCTATCAGTAAAGCTCCTTCTTTCCCACGACCGAATTGAAACTGTTCGCGTGTATATGGAGGCCAACCTCGCTGATAACCGATGCGATTCATCTGCGATGCATAATGCGGGAAATAATTGCGGGCTGTCTGTTCGCCATCCTTTCCAAAAAAGCCATGCATGTGTACGGCTGTTTTCTGAGCAACCTGTGGATGCTTGAAATGTGCATACGCTTTGCGGTAATACTCAAACAAAGGCTGGAACTGTGCGGGATTACCACCAATGATGGCAAAAATGATGGGTAGTCCGTATTTGCCGGCACGTAATACCGATTCGGGAGTGCCACCTACCGCAATCCACATATCCAGTTGTTCTTTTTCGGTGCGGGGATAAACGGATTGCTCTACCATCGGCTCCCGGAATTTACCTTTCCAGCTGAGTGTAGGCTCCTGGTTGATGCGAACAAGCAGGTCGAGTTTTTCTTCGAACAATTCATCGTAATCAGCAAGTTTATACCCAAAGAGCGGAAATGATTCGGTGAAGCTGCCGCGGCCAACCACCAGTTCTGCACGGCCTTTTGATAATAGATCAATACTGCTGTATTGCTGGTAAAGACGAATGGGGTCTGCAGAACTGAGCACGGAAACAGCACTGCCCAGACGGATATTTTGGGTAACGGTTGCTGCTGCTGCTAAAATGATTTCCGGTGCCGATACAGCATACTCAGGGCGGTGGTGTTCACCAATGCCAAAAAAATCCAGCCCCACGGCATCCATCAGCTTAATCTCTTCCACCATATCGCGTAAACGATCACCAGCCGAAAGAATTTCTCCGTTATCATCGGTGGGAATATCACCAAACATGCCAACACCCAATTCTATCATAATACTTGTTTTTGTAAAGGTACGAATCTGTAAACCGGTGTTTCGGTTGCAGAACACCTAGTTGCATGAAAAAATAATTATATTTATGTGATCCAATATGTTTGCCACAGCACCGAAAAATACCGAACAACAGCCAGCTGCCTTACTGCATGGTGGTCGAAGCCAAACAGTATCAGCGCAAATCCTCAGCAGACCGGCGGTTCCCATTCAAAGAATGGTTACCGGATCCGGCGCAGTGGTTCAGCGTAATATGGATGGTCTGGTCGAAGCAGTCAAGAATGGCGATAAAGCCCGTTTCAAAGATGTCTTTCGCGCGATGCAGCCAGGCCAGGATGAATGGATCAGTTGCGAAACAACTTATCACGAAGCAGTACGCATTTACAACGCGGAAGGAGAAGATGCGGCCCGTACTTTTTTAGCGCGATCCGATTCCATTCGCTTTCCTACACCATTCATGGCACACCATGTAACCCATCCCGGTGCCGCCGCCGCAGCGTCTTCAGCTTCCAGTCAGTTTATTCATCCTACATCCCCCGATACCTTGCCTTATGGTGCACCCATGTCTGACAAAGGCAATCCACGCTGGGTAGGTCATACCAGTTTCGATCGTGCCCGGGCTGCCCATGTTGCAGCGGGAACAGATGCTGATGATATGAGCGATCGTGCGATTGCTTTTTCTACCCGGAGAGGCGCTCAACCACCTTTTGCTTCCAACAGTGTAACACCTCAGTCACTCACCGATCCAGCAGCCAGGGCCGCACACGAACACAGGGAGTATCTAAAGTCGCAGCACAGCTCACATGACCCCAGTGCCTCACAACCCTATGACGCCCCCTGGTTTCCGGATGGCGATCTGGGTAGCACGAGCCCTCCACGACATCTTCCCGATGACGACGAAGATGAAATGTCGAGCTGATCTTATTCATCGGCTGAACACCTGTTCATTGGCCATAGCTATCTCATCTGCCACAATGGTATGCCCGATACCCTTGTACACTTTCTTCAACACATTGGCATGCAATGATTGTACAATTGTTTCGGTTTGATTCACCCGCTCAACAGGTACATGCGGATCGGGATCTGCTGTGCCGATAAATACCGGTGTTCCTTTAAAATCACCCTGATAACTTTCTGTGTCCAGGGTTTTGCCAATCAGTCCCCCCGTGAATGCCACCACGCCCCCATAGCGTTGGGCATGACGGGTCACAAATTCCAGTGTCAGGCAGGCGCCCTGTGAAAAGCCCAGGAAATAAATATTTTCCGAAGGAATGCCCTGCTGGTTGAGATCGCTGACCATGTCTGTAAGGATATCCAATGCAGATGATAACCAGGGTTCATTTTCTTCACGGGGCGCCAGGAATGAAAACGGATACCAGGTATGATTGGTGGCTTGTGGCGCCAGCAGGCTAAAATCCTGTACAGACAAATGTGTGGCCAGGCCAAGGATATCGGCGGCTGTTCCGCCTCTTCCATGCACCATGATCAGTACCTTATTGCCTGCTTGTACCGGAAGACCTGCCTGTATGATTTCTTTGGTATGCATAGCGCTTAATATTTCAGGGGTGTTAATGTCTTTTCCAATTGTGCACGATAGGGTTCATATTGAGCTGGTAATTTCAGGTTACGGCCCAGTTCTTCCAGGGACTCATCTACGGTGAAGCCCGGATTATCGCTGGCCAGTTCAAACAATACCCCACCGGGTTCGCGGAAGTATAATGAATAGAAATAATTACGGTCAATTTTCTCAGTGATGTGCAACCCTTTTGCAAGGATCTTCTCCCGGAAATGCATCAGTATCTCATCGTTGGCAACGCGGAAAGCTACGTGGTGATTGGTGCCTCCGGCCACATGACCGGCAGCATCACCTGGTGCTTCGATGATATCTACCACAGCAGCCCCGGCTACGGCATCGGTTGTAAAACGAAAACGATTACCCTCCTGTTTCACCAGGGTATAGCCGAAAATATCCGTGAGAATAGTGGCGGTGGCCGTGATGCTTCGAACGGTGAGTGTTACACTGTGGAAACCACGGGTTGCATAATCTGACTGGATATCAGCGGTTGTCCAGGGCTTACGGGGATCGGGTGTTGTGGGTACAATTAAGCGAAGCTGGAGACCATCCGGATCCTGGAAGGGCAGGTACTGTTCGCCAAACTGTTCACCAGGTTCTCCGTGTACTACCCGACGGCTGGTAAAACGGTCTGCCCAGAAAGCCAGACTGCCTTCTGGTACGGCATAACCTATATTGGTGGCCATACCCGGTCCGTTTACACCCGGCTTAACCCTTTCCCAGGGAAAGAAAGTTAAAATAGTGCCAGGTTCGCCCTGCTGGTTGCCATAATAAAAATGGTAGGTATTGGGGTCATCGAAATTCACCGTTTTTTTGATGAACCGCAAACCCAGGGTTTGGGTATAGAAATCAAGGTTTCGCTGGGCAGGGCCCGCAATGGCTGTGATATGGTGTAAGCCTAATATTTTCTGTTCCATACTTGTTTGTTGAATGATTTGATTGTACAAAACTCCGGTTTTGGTAGCGGGTGGAAATTACCACAGGATAAGAAAAGGGTGCTGGCGGACTTGTATACCATCCGGGGCTGCATCCGGTCCATACCCCGGTCAGGCAGGCTAATGACTGTTAGGAAAGCCCCTTGCGGACGGCTTCTCAACAAATTTTAATCTTCTTTTATATCTTATTCGGGAGGCAATTCTTTCCCTTCATTGGGTTTTTAAGTACTTTCGGGCCCGTTCTGAGCAAATGAGAGCAGCTGTATTGTACATTTTTTGGATCCTGATGATGTTTGGGGGGCATAATATCGCCGCCCCGGTTCATCATGCACCTGTAGGTTCCGCTCACCTTGCCTCATCCGGCTCTACCCAGCAATGGGATCATACCCTTTTCAAATCCATCTACCTCAATACCGAATCGGAATACCTGATTGCGGAGACCAGGGAAGATGAAGAGAACACCAGTAATACGGTTGTCAGGAAGTTTAAACTGCTGACCCGTTATCAAACCTTAGCGGCCTGTTTTGAATTACTCAGCAGGCGTCATGCGCAAATGACTGCACACACCCCTACGGGTCGCAGTTTGCCCTGTATTTACCTCGAACAGAGCGTACTCCGTATCTGATACCGTTTGGTATTATTTCCTGTATAACCGTATGGTTTAACACCATTACCTGTTTTTGCCCTTGCGGCATTTCCCATTTTATTATTACTCGTTAGTATCATGAAAAAAATGACCCTGTTGGCAGGCCTGTTTGCACTGTTGTGCCAGACTGCCTGTAAGTCCAAAGAAGTTAAAAAAGAAGAAGAAACTGTTCGCTATCTGGCTACCAGTCCTGTTGTTGTAGACACGTCTTTTGTAAAACAGTATGTAGCCCAGATCCGCTCGATCCGGAATATTGAAATCCGTGCTCAGGAGAAGGGCTACCTGGAAGCGATTTATGTTGATGAAGGCCGTGTGGTGAAAGCCGGTCAGCTCCTGTTCCGCATCATGCCCAAGATTTATGAAGCTGAACTACAAAAAGCAGAAGCTGAAGTGCGTGCTGCTGAAATTGAACTGGATAATACCCGTGCCCTGGTGGCCAAAAATGTGGTATCCAAAAATGAGCAGGCGATGGCACAGGCCAAGCTTGATCAGGCTAAAGCCGCTGCTTCACTCGCCAAACTACACCTGTCATTCACCGAAATACGTGCTCCTTTCGATGGTGTGCTGGACCGGATACCCAAAAAACTGGGTAGTCTGATTGATGAAGGCGAATTACTGACGACACTGTCCGACAACAGCCAGATGTTTGCCTATTTCAATGTATCGGAACCTGAGTACCTCGATTACCAGACTAATGCCAAAAACCGTGGCAGTAATAAAGTAAACCTGTTATTGGCGAATAATACCCTGCTGCCACAAAAGGGTGAAGTAGAAACCATTGAAGGGGAGTTTGATAATGAAACGGGCAATATTGCTTTCCGCGCCATTTTCCCCAATCCAAATCGTTTGCTCAAGAATGGCGAGACCGGTAAAGTCATGATGACGATGCCCTATAAAAACGCGCTCATCATCCCGCAGAAAGCCACTTATGAAATACAGGATAAAGTCTATGTATTTGTCATCGATAAAAATAATACCGTGCATTCCCGTTTGATTACCATTGCCGGTCGCATGGCCGATCTCTATGTAGTGGGTTCCGGATTGAAAGTGGATGAGAAGATATTATTGGAGGGTGTTCAGAAAGTGAAAGACGATGATAAGATCAATTATGAATTCCAGAAGCCGGAGGAAGTAATTGCTCATTTACGATTGAAAGCAGAATAAAGAACCCTTTAATTCATCAGATCCATGTTTAATAAATTTATACAGCGGCCTGTACTTTCCATAGTGATCTCACTGATCATTGTTTTCCTGGGTGTACTGGCCATTATTCAGTTACCGGTTACACAGTTCCCTTCTATCTCACCACCCAAAGTAAACGTGGTGGCTGAGTATCCCGGAGCCAACAACGAACTGTTGATTAAGTCGGTTGTGATTCCTCTGGAAAGAGCCATCAATGGTGTTCCGGGTCTTAAATACATTGCATCCGATGCGGGTAATGATGGGGAAGCCATGATCCAGGTGGTATTTAACCTGGGTACCGATCCCAACCAGGCATCCTTAAACGTACAGAACCGCGTAGCGTCAGTGGTTAATAAATTACCACCACTGGTTGTACGCGAAGGTGTGAAGATATCCCGTGAAGAATCGAATATGCTTATGTACATTAATTTGTACAGCGATGATCCCCATGCCGACCAGAAATTCCTCTTCAACTTTGCCGATATCAATATCCTGGCTGAATTGAAGCGGGTAGATGGGGTGGGTTATGCCGATATCCTGGGTAACCGGGAATACGCTATGCGCATCTGGTTGAAGCCCGACCGTATGCTGGCGTATAAAGTATCAGCCGATGAAGTGATGAAAGCATTGGATGAGCAAAGCCTGGAAGCTTCACCCGGTAAAACAGGGGAGAGCTCCGGTAAACGCTCTCAGTCTTTTGAATATGTACTGAAATATCCCGGTCGTTTTACCACCAAAGAAGGCTATGAGAATGTGGTGATCAAAGCCAGTGCCAATGGTGAGATACTGCGCCTGAAAGATGTGGCCGATGTGGAGTTTGGTAGTTCCATGTACGATATCTATTCCAACCTGAATGGTAAACCTTCGGCGGCTATTGTACTGAAACAGTCTTACGGTAGTAATGCCAGTCAGGTAATTAAGAATGTGAAAAAGAAGATGGAAGAGATTCGTGCCAATTCCTTCCCCAAAGGCATGAACTACGAAATCAGTTACGATGTATCCAAATTCCTGGATGCTTCTATTGAAAAAGTAATCCATACCCTGGTAGAAGCATTTATCCTTGTAGGTCTGGTGGTGTTCCTGTTCCTGGGCGACTGGCGTTCGACCCTTATTCCTGCCATGGCGGTTCCTGTATCATTGATCGGAACTTTTGTCTTCATGCAGTTCTTTGGTATTACCCTGAACCTGATTACCCTGTTTGCACTGGTACTGGCTATTGGTATTGTGGTGGATGATGCCATTGTGGTGATTGAAGCAGTACACGCGAAGATGGAAAAAGAACATCTGTCTCCGCTGAAAGCCACGCGTAAAGCCATTCATGAAATTGCGGGGGCTGTAATTGCCATTACTTTCCTCATGGCGGCAGTGTTTATTCCTGTGGCATTCATGTCGGGACCCGTCGGTATTTTCTATCGCCAGTTCTCCATTACCATGGCTACTTCAATTATACTGTCGGGTATTGTGGCATTGACACTTACGCCGGCGCTTTGTGCCATGATCCTGAAGAATAATCACGGCAAGCCACGCAAGCGTACACCGGTTAACCTGTTCCTCGACAGCTTTAACCGTGGCTTCGATAAAACAACCAATGTGTACCAACGGATACTGGGTAAAGTGATTACCCGTCGGGTGATTACGTTTGGTGTGCTTCTGGCGTTCAGTGCCGGTACCTGGTTCCTCAATGGTAAAGTGCCTTCCGGGTTTATTCCTAATGAAGACCAGGGTATGTTTTATGCCATTATTCAAACCCCACCCGGTTCTTCCCTGGAACGTACCAATGAAATCGCTGAACGGTTACAGCGTATTTCTGAAACTGTGGAAGGTGTGCAATCGGTATCTGCCCTGGCAGGTTATGAAATCCTTACGGAAGGTACAGGCGCCAACTCCGGTACCTGTCTCATTAACCTGAAGAGCTGGGAAGAACGCAAACATTCGGTACAGGAGATCATGCAGGAGCTGGAAGAAAAAGCCAAAGATATTACCGGTGCCACTATTGAGTTCTTTCAGCCCCCCGCTGTACCGGGTTATGGTGCGGCCGGTGGTTTTGAATTGCGTTTGCTGGATAAGGCAGGTTCGGGCGACTATAAAAAAATGGAAACGGTGAGTAATGATCTGGTCCGTGAATTGAGTAAAAGAAAAGAACTCTCTTCCGTATTCAGCTTTTACAGCGCCAGTTTCCCCCAGTATATGCTGCGTATCGATAATGATATTGCCCAACAGAAAGGTGTGAGCATTGATAATGCGATGAGTACCATGTCAACACTGGTGGGTAGTAACTATGAGATCAGCTTTATTAAGTTCGACAGGCAGTATAAGGTTATCATTCAGGCTTCTCCCGAATACCGGGCTTTACCGGAAGATATCCTGAAACTGTATGTGAAGAACGACCGCGATGAAATGGTGCCTTTCTCTGCTTTCATGAAAATGGAGAAAGTATATGGTCTCTCCGAAATTACCCGTCACAATATGGCCAATGCCTCCGAGATCAGTGGTTCTGCGGCTCCCGGTTACAGCAGTGGTGAAGCCATTAAAGTCATCAGTGAAGTGGCACAGAAAACACTGCCCCGTGGTTTTGGTATTGACTGGGCTGGTATTTCCCGCGATGAAGTAGCGCAGGGTAACCAGGCTATTTATATATTCCTGATTTGTCTGGGTTTTGTATACCTGATTCTGTCCGCGCAATATGAAAGCTTTATTCTGCCGCTGACTGTAATCCTTTCACTGCCCGCAGGTATTTTCGGCGCCTTCCTGTTTTTGAAAATGCTGGGATTGGAAAACAATATCTATGCACAGGTGGCCATGGTCATGCTGATTGGTCTTTTGGGTAAGAACGCAGTACTGATCGTGGAATTTGCAGCACAACGTCACCGTGCCGGTGCTACTGTTTTGCAGGCAGCTATGGAAGGATCCAAAGCCCGCTTCCGTCCCATTCTCATGACTTCCTTTGCCTTTATTGCGGGTTTGATACCGCTGATGCTGGCCAGTGGTCCTGGTAAGATCGGTAACCGTACCATTGGTACTGCCGCTGCCGGTGGGATGTTACTGGGTACCGTATTTGGTGTGATCATTATTCCGGGCCTCTACTATGTGTTTGGTAAAATAGCGGAGAAACGCATGTTTGTGAAAGATGAAGACGAGAATCCTTTAACCGAAGAAATTGATCATAATGTATAAGCAAAAATCAACAATAGCTGTATTGGCGCTGGGACTCCTGTTCACGGGATGTAAACTCCCGGCGCTGGTGGAGCGGAATGAAAATAAAGCTGTCCCTGCAGCTTTCAGCACTTCAGATACCGGTGATACGGTTAATACGGCAAGCCTGCAATGGCGACAATTCTTTACAGACCCCTACCTGGTTAGTCTGATTGATACTGCCCTGTTACGCAACCAGGAGCTGAAGATTACTTTACAGGAAATTGAAATTGCCCGTAATGATATCCGCATGCGACAGGGTGCTTTGTTGCCCAGTGTGAGTGGCAGGGCCGGTATTGGTGCCGAAAAAGTAGGTCGCTATACCAGTCAGGGTGCCGGTGATGCTTCCACAGAAATTACGCCTGGTAAAGAAGTGCCGGAAGTGTTGATGGATTATATGGTGGGCGCTTATGCTACCTGGGAAATTGATGTGTGGAAGAAACTGCGTAACGCCAAAAAAGCAGCTATTACCCGTTACCTGTCTTCTATTGAGGGGCGTAATTTTGTCCTGACCAACCTGGTGGCTGAAATTGCCTCTTCTTATTACGAGTTGCTGGCGTTGGATAGTCAGCTTGATATTGTGAAGCAGAACATTGCTTTACAGCAGGGTGCACTGGCCATTGTAAAAATTCAGAAAGAAGCGGCCCGTACCACCGAGCTGGCTGTACAGAAATTTGAAGCTGAGGTATTGAAGACGCAGAGCCTGGAGTTTGAGATCCTGCAGGATATCCGCGCTACCGAAAACCGCATCAATCTGTTACTCGGCCGCTTTCCGCAGGAGATACCCCGCAGTAAATCCAACCTTTTGTCTGTGATGCCTGCCATGGTGCAAACCGGTATTCCCTCGCAGTTACTGGTTAACCGGCCTGATATTAAACAGGCGGAGCTGGAACTGGCAGCCGCCAAACTGGATATTCAGGTGGCCCGGGCTGAATTCCTGCCTTCTTTTGGTATTTCAGCCGGACTGGGTTTTCAGGCTTTTAAACCCAGTTACCTGGTGAAGTTTCCCGAATCGCTGTTGTTCTCTCTGGCAGGCGATCTGGCGGGACCATTGATTAATAAGAATGCCATTCGTGCTGAATTCAATAATGCCAACAGCAGACAGATCCAGGCCATCTATAATTATGAACGCACGGTATTGAATGCATATATCGAAGTAGCTACGCAGGTATCGGGGATTGATAACCTGAAAAAAGGGTATGATTTAAAATCAAAACAAGTAGATGCACTTACCCGGGGTATCAGTGTATCCAATGACCTCTTCAAATCGGCAAGGGTGGATTATTTTGAAGTCCTTATGACCCAACGCGATGCCCTCGAAGCCAGACTGGAACTCATTGAAACCAAAAAACAACAAATGAATGCTGTGGTGAGTTTGTACAGGAACCTGGGGGGAGGATGGAGGTAGATGTTAGATCTCAGATGTAGGATCTCAGATCTTGGATGTTTGATTTTTTGATTGGATGAAGTGAGTAGTCAGTAGTCAGTAGTGAGTGCAGCTATTTTTATTCCGTACTCACTATTCACTATTCACTACTCACTAACCCCCTGATCCATTATACATAAAAAGGTGATCTGTTGATTCAGATCACCTTTGTTTATGTGGGGGATTGCTTTGTATTAGGCCAGGTCAAACCGGTCGAGGTTCATGACTTTGGTCCAGGCGGCAACAAAATCCTGTACGAATTTTTCTTTGCCATCGGCGCAGCCATATACTTCTGCAATGGCGCGGAGTTCTGAGTTGGAACCAAAGATCAGGTCTACGCGGGTGCCGGTCCATTTAATAGTACCAGTTGCGCGGTCGCGTCCTTCGAATACATCCTGTGCATCGCTGGTGGCAGACCATTGGGTACCCAGGTCCAGCAGGTTCACGAAATAGTCATTGGTCAATGTACCGGGATTATTGGTAAATACCCCATGTTTAGAACCATCGAAATTCGCATTCAATACACGCATACCACCTACCAGCACAGTCATTTCCGGTGCGGTGAGTGTGAGTAATTGTGCTTTATCGATGAGCATTTCTTCTGCGGATGTAGCATATTTTCCTTTGGAATAATTGCGGAAGCCATCGGCTACAGGTTCGAGTACAGCAAAGGATTCCACATCGGTTTGTTCCTGTGATGCATCGGTACGTCCGGCTGTAAATGGCACCGTGATGGTATGTCCGGCTTGCTTAGCGGCAGCTTCAATGGCGGCAACACCACCCAGTACAATCAGGTCGGCCAGGGAAACTTGTTTACCCGTTGTTTGGGCCTGGTTGAATGACTGCTGTATTTTTTCCAGGGCATCCAGCACTTTGCTTAATTGTGCAGGGTTGTTGGCAGCCCAGTATTTCTGGGGAGCCAGTCGAATGCGGGCGCCATTGGCACCACCGCGTTTATC
>JAACZQ010000058.1 GCA_009996675.1 Chitinophagaceae bacterium | reverse complement strand
GAAAGTGCTGGCAGAAGCCCAGGCCGTGCTTACCAGTTCACTGGTGCTGAGTCCGGATGCCAGTATCTGCGCTTTCAGTGCAGCAATATCCTGATCATCGATCTGCTGATAGGTTGCAGCAGGAATGGGGTCTTGCCAGATCAGTTCTTCTGCTGGTACTTCAGGTCCCAGGTAACGGGCACGGGGTCCCATATCGCGGTGTGTGAGTTTGAACCAGGCACGGGCAAATGCATCGGCAAACTGGTCGGGATGCTCATAAAAGCGACGGGATATTTTTTCATAAGCGGGATCGAGACGCAGTGCCAGGTCGGTGGTGAGCATGGTGGGTGCATGGCTTTTGGAAGCATCATGTGCATCGGGTACGGTACCGGCACCGCCATTGTTTTTGGGTTTCCACTGGTGCGCACCGGCGGGACTCTTGGTCAGTTCCCACTCATAGCCAAACAGGTTTTCAAAGAAATTATTACTCCACCGGGTAGGGGTGGTGGTCCAGGCTCCTTCGAGACCACTGGTAATGGTATCTCCGGCATTACCGGTACCATAAGTATTTTTCCAACCCAGGCTTTGTTCTTCAATACCGGCAGCTGCGGGTTCGCGACCTACATATTTGGATGGGTCGGCAGCACCATGGGTTTTACCGAATGTATGTCCGCCTGCAATCAGGGCTACGGTTTCTTCATCATTCATGGCCATGCGACCAAAGGTTTCGCGGATATCACGTGCAGCGGCAATGGGATCGGGGTTACCGTTGGGGCCTTCGGGGTTTACATAGATCAAACCCATTTGTACGGCAGCGAGCGGGTTTTCCAGTTCGCGGTCGCCTGTATAACGTTTATCGCCCAGCCAGGTGGTTTCAGAACCCCAGTATACATCTTCTTCGGGTTCCCATACATCGGCACGGCCACCGGCAAAACCAAATGTTTTAAAACCCATGGATTCCAGTGCTACGTTCCCGGTGAGGATCATAAGATCTGCCCAGGACAGGCTTTTACCATATTTCTGTTTGATGGGCCAGAGCAATAAACGGGCTTTATCGAGGTTGGCATTATCAGGCCAGCTGTTCAGGGGCGCAAAACGCTGGGTGCCTGTTCCGGCGCCACCACGACCATCATGGATGCGATAGGTTCCGGCACTATGCCAGGCCATACGAATGAAGAAGGGGCCATAATGACCATAATCGGCCGGCCACCAGTCCTGTGAGGTAGTCATCAACTGCTCGATGTCTTTTTTCACGGCAGCCAGGTCCAGTTGTTTGAATGCTGCTGCATAATTAAAAGACTCACCCAGCGGATTGGATAAGGCCGAATGCTGGCGCAGGATATTCAACTTCAGCTGATTGGGCCACCAGTCGCGGTTGCCAGTACCATTACCGGCACTCTGCTTCAGGGTGCCATTGTGGAAGGGACATTGACTGATGTCACCTGCCGGATGTGAATTATTTCCCATAATAAATGATTTTACAAGTTTGAATACCGGCTCCATAAACCGCCGGACCGCAAGATTACCAATTGTTTGCTGATAAAGCCAATTGATTTTAATTATGATTCGATAGATAATATCTATGGTTTGTGGTGTATAGTTTTTGGTTTTTGGTTGGAACGCTGTTTTTCCACTAACCACAAACCATACACTAAAAACTATAAACTAAAAACTTCCTCCTTTCCTAAAGATAGCGCTAATTCCGGCGGGTTTTGTTGGCAGTGTTACTGTGAACGGTGTGAACGCTGGTTATTATCAATGCATTGTATTCTAAAACCTGGTTTTTCTGGATTTTACTTTGATTGATAATGATTCCTATATCGTATGTATAGGGATACCCTATCGTATGTATTTGGTTACCCTATCGCTTGTATAGGGATACCCTTTAGTATGTATTTGGATACCCTTGGGGGAGGTAATGGCAGATGGCAGATCTCAGATGTTTGATTTTTTGATCTTTGATTTTTTGATTGATTAAGTGAGTAGTCAGTATGCAGATGGTATATCTCGGATGTCAGATCTCAGATCTCAGATGTTTGATTTTTTGATTTACGGGAATTAGCCAATATCCGCCTCAGGCGGACAAACCCTAACGCCTAATACCTAATTCCTAATACCTAATACGCAAATAGCCAACAGCCAACTGCCAACAGCCAATAGCCAATACGCCAACGCGCCAACAGCTGCCCCAGGTCACCTATCTGCGATCTGACATCTGAGATCCGACATCACCTTCACGCTATCCAATCAAAAAATCAAAGATCAAAAAATCAAAAATTCCCCAGCTTTTCCAGTTGGCCTTTTCGCTTGACGATGTTTTTGTAGTCCCATTGAATGGTTTGGGCTTTTTTCAGCCAGCGTTGGAGGTCTTTGGTGTTTACTTCTTTCACATCGTGGTAACGGGCTTCGGCGGCTTTGAAACTGCCTTCGGGTTGTAAACCGTCTTCTGCAAATGATTGTCCGCTCCAGAAAAGCAGACGGATACAGTCTTTCAACTTACTATACCCTACAATGGGATTGCCTTCGAGAAACCATACGGGGTGCCGGTGCCAGATTTTGTTTTCGGCTTTGGGCAGGTGTTTGCAGATTTCGGCAGCCAGTAATTCGCAGATGTCGCTATCCGTAGCGCTGAGGGTTGTATGGTATGCCTGTATATCCGGATGCATGGCGGCGGAATTGATTTTATGATGAATATACAAAACGGTTCCGGCTATTGCAATATTCCGGTTGTGCGGCTTGTTTTTACCGGTTGTTCAGCCGAATAAATTTCCCTGGATGATCTGGGAGATATTCAATGCCCTTTGCTTGGCCAATAAAGCATTTTTGCCACTGTAAAGTTCATCCACCGTTTCGATAAATAATCTATTCCATTGTTGAAAGTGTTGCTGATTCAAGGGCATTAAACGGTGCAGATGCTGGTGCAGATTGACAGGATTGCCGGTATAGGTTCCGGTATAAAACAATGCATTCTGCCAAAAATCACACATGGCTGACAGGTGTTTCTCCCAGTTGATGGATGGGGGGCCTTCGAATATAGGACCCAGGAGGGGATCGGCCGCCACTTTTTCATAAAAGCGCTGTACCATTTTTTCTATGTCTTCCCGATGGGTAATATCTTTTTTCATGAGGGGTTCTCTTAAAGGTCTTTGTGTTTGAATCGGCGCATCGAGAGCCAGACGGGTACAAAAGCCCATGCCAGTAACACAACCAGCGATAATAACTGTCCCCACCGAGTTCCGAAAAACTGCTGGAATACAGCACCCGTATAACCCAATAATGCTGAGATATCCATTTTCAGGAGAATCAGTATCCGGCCCAGATCAATAGGGTTAAGCGCACTGATCAGGATCATGGGTTTTTCCATCGGATAATCTGCGAACTGAAATAGTAAGAATAACACTATGCCATCAAAGAGCAGTGAATAATACAACCATAATAATATAGCCACTCCAATACCCCTGGCTTTATCCCTTGTTTTTACTGATGCCAACATGGCTATGCCTACGAATATGACGGTTAACAGCAAACCAATCACCAACATGGTTATACTTAGTTCATTGGGCACAAACAACAACAGTGGAATACCTGCACCCATAATAAATGCGAGTGATAAGGAAACGGACATACCGATATATAAACTAAACCAGATAGTGGTTCTTTTGATGGGCTGACTCACCAGTAACTCTATAAATTCTGTACTGTTGTACACATAGATGGTTGCAAAAACAATACTTACCATTGGGACGATGATGAGCAGGATATTGAGCAAGCCCAGGAGTCCCTTTGTTGTATTGTCTTCCAGACCGAAGAGCATCAAGGATATGAAGAACAGGAAACAGGTGTATATAAGGATTACTTTGTTCTGCAGGATATCGATCATGACGTATTTGATGATCTTTTTCATGTGGTCAGCCCTTTTTGGTTCATAATGGTTGCGATGACTTTGCTAAGCCTTTTCTGGCCGGTGCTTTCCTGTAAGGCACTAATGGATTGCTGAAAACAGAGTTGCCCATCCTGGATATAGATCAGCTGGGTTACCAGGTCATCCAGTTCGCTGAGCATATGCGAAGTGATGAGAATGAGTTTACCTTTTTCTTTTTCACGCATCATTTTGTCTCTTAATATTTCTGCAGAAAGCGGATCGAGTCCGGCTGTTGGCTCGTCGAGGATGATTACCTGTGGATTGAAAAGAAATGCCAGTACAGCACTCACTTTTTGTCTTGTGCCACCTGATAATGTGCGCATTTTTTTGTCCATCAAGCGATTAATGCCAAAAGCGTGAATCAGTTCTTCATCTGTTTCATTATTGGCTTTCTTCCGTATATCTTTCATCATGGCCAATAACTGCCCGATGCTCATATTGTCGGGGTAACGGCCAATCTGTGGCATATAACCTACCTGCTCCCTGTACAGCCAGTTATTTTTGATATTCATTCCATTGAATGTAATAAAACCACTATCGCATATGACCATGCCTAATATGGCTTTGATGAATGTGGTTTTGCCGCTTCCGTTAGGGCCTATGAGCGCAATACATTCTCCTTTGTTACAGGTTACGGAGAAGTTGTCGAGGACCTTCAGCTTTCCGAATTGTTTGGTTACATTGGTGGCGATGATCATAGTTTCAGCGGTTTCATTAAAGGAGCATTGTCTTTCAGATTTTCCGGCGTGAGCGAGGGTATCAGTTTTTCTGTCTTGTCAAAAAGTGTAGTCATGAAGCTGCGAAATAGTATCATGGCGGTGGGATTCCTTTCCACAATCACGGCATACATACTGACTGGCCTGTATGGGATATCTCCCTTGTTATTTCTGTCGAGGTCATAGCCTTCATACTTATCCCAGTAATTTTGTTGAAATGTATTGAGTACGAGACTGCCGTTGGTACCTACGTCAAATGTGTTTCCGAGGAAATTATTGTTGGTTACATTGATGTCTACACAGCTTGCCTGTATTTTCATGGCCCACCCATTACGCTGGAAACTGTTTTTCTGAATTGTAATCCTGTTACTGCCTTCCAGGAAGAGGGCCATGGTGTTTTCCTTGAAGCGGTTTTTTTCAATCCTGCTATCACTGATTTCTTTCAGCAATATACCATAGGCAGCATCTCCCCAGTTTTGGGAGAAAAGATTGTTCGTCATGGTTACATGATGTGAGAACATTACTGCAACACCTGCTCCGTTTTGTTCAAATTCGTTGTTGAGGTAGCTGTCGTTATTGGAAAACATAAAATGCAGTCCGTATCGCAGATTCCTGGCTACTTTATTGTTACTGATCAGGGAATGCGTAACGAACTCAAAGTAGATACCATCCCGGTGCCCTTTTACCTGATTCTGCTCAATCAGCATACTGTCGCTTTTCCAGCAATGTATACCATTACCGCTTTGTTGTTCATTCTTTGCACAACCGGTAATCTGGTTGTTTAAGATGGTGCAGTTACTGCCGAGCTGTGTATAGATGCCGAAAAAATTATTAGATAGTATATTGTCCCGGATGGTTACTTTTTTGCTATTGTATATTTTGATCCCTGCATAGTCGTTCAAACTGGATACTCCTGAGTTTATCACGCGGAACCCTGCTATGGTAACACTGTCGGCTTTGACTGCCATGACTTCATATTGATTTTCTCCATCGATTACCGGGTAGTCCTGACCGATTAGCACTACTGGTTTCCGGATCACCAATCCTTTTTCGCGATAGATGCCTGCTAATATGCGGATGGTATCTCCGTTATTAGCCATTCGGAGTGCTTGCTGTATACAGTTTACAGCGGCTGTTTTACCCACTGTAATCGTCCGGGCATAGGTATTGAGCGATAGCAGACAGCATAGGATGTATAGTAATGTCTTTTTCATTGTTGCATGAATTCTTTCCAGCTTATGATCCTGCCATCGTTTTTCAGATCGATATTAATACTGGCCGAATCCGGGAAAGCGATCAGGTTGCCATTCATAGGGCCTCTGAGTGACTTGCTTTGTACGAGGATGGCTTTACTGATTTCAGTGAGTTCATGGTTGCTATTATACAGGCTGATGTAGAGTTGATGATTGTCCCTGTTTTTTTCGGTGCTTATATACCTTTTGAGGCATGCGGCATCATCAAACTTGTATACTTTACCTTTGGTGGTAACCAGTTCAGCACCGAAGCGGACATCGCTGATGCGCATTTTACAGGAGCTGCAATGGTCTGTTCCGATCATGATTTTATCGGGACCGTTGTTGCAGGCGCTTATACTGAGGAGCAGGAACAGCATTACCAGGTTTCTGGTGGAAATGGTGTTTTTTTGTTTCCATTCCAGGAACAACAGGCCAAAAGAGATGAGTCCGACTATTATGAATAACCAGGCGCCTATATCGGGGAAAGAATAAGCGCCGAAATTGAGTAGTTGTTTGAATCCGATCAGGGGTGGCTGGTAACTCATGCCTGGTACTCGTATGGCTGCATCGGGATTGAGTTCGTGTCCGTAGTTGTATTCCCATCTCCAGAAATCATACATGGCCAGTATGCCGAAACAGATGAAGAGGGCAAAGAGCAGTAAGAAGACTTTTTTGTTGTTTAGCCATGCTGCAATCATATATGCCAGTGCAAAAAAGCCAATAAGATAGGGTAGCAGCCGGAATTCTATAAAATCTGCGGTATGCAGGGTCTTCATTCCTATGTAATGATTCAGGCCATTAATGATGTCTACATTGCCAGCCAGTTCATGGGGATAAATCAGGAGTTTTAATCCCTCCGGGTATTGGGGTGCAATCAGGTCTATGCGCCATAGCGGAAAAAAAAGTACCGCCCATAATAATATGCCAGAGGTCATGAGTAGTATCCTGGATATTTTTTGCAATGGTGGATGGTTCATATGGTATTGCTTTAATCAGAATAAAAAGGGAGCAGGCTGGACCACCTGCTCCCCCCAACTTTCAAAAATCAACCTGTACAACTTATTTTGCTTCGGGAGTGGTCTTTCCGGTGCTGAAACGAAGGGGGATATTGGATCCCCTGGGTGATACCCGCAGGTATCCCGACATTTCCTGGTGCAGGGCGCTGCAGAAATCGGTGCAATAGAATGGATAGATGCCTACCCGGTCTGCTACCCATTTGAGTGTTTGTGTTTCTCCGGGCATAATCAGCAGTTCCGCATTATTGGCCCCTTTGATGGCGAAGCCATGCGGTACATCCCAGTCCTGCTCGAGGTTGGTGACATGGAAATATACTTCATCACCCAGTTGTATTCCTTCAATATTATCGGGTGCGAAATGGGAACGGATGGCTGTCATATATACATGCACTTTGTTTCCCTCTCTTACTACTTTGGTAGCACCTTCTCCCTTGGAAACATAGGGGTTACTATTGTTATCGATTTTAAATATTTTAACAGATTTGTCTTTGATGAGGTCTGCCCGTACGGCCTGTGCATAGTGTGGTTCACCAATGGTGGGGAAGTCGAGGATCAGTTCCATTTTATCGCCACTGATATCAAATAACTGTGCGCTCTGCGCCAGTTCGGGGCCGGTGGGTAAATACCTGTCTTTGGTTATTTTGTTGTAAGCGATCAGGTATTTGGGATCTGGTTTTTTGCTGTCGCCACCGGGAATGGTCAGGTGGCCAATGGAGTAATAGGTAGGTACGCGATCCAGTACTTTCAGGTCTTTGATATTCCATTTCACTACTTCAGAAGAGACAAAAAAGGAGGTATAGGCATTGCCTTTCCCATCAAATTCGGTATGCAGGGGGCCGAGACCAGGTTTGGGTAATTCACCATGCAGGGCCGACTCGTATTTGATGACAGAAACACCGTCGAACTCACCAATGAAATCTTTGGCAGCAATGGCTTTTTGTATTTTATCGAAGCTGAATACAGGCACGAGTGCTGCCAGTTTACCACTGCCAACAATATATTCACCACTGGGGTCTACATCGCATCCGTGCGGTGATTTGGGGCAGGGGATAAAATAGCAGATATCTTTGAAGTCTTTGGCATCCAATACCAATACTTCTGTTTTAATTTGAGAAGTAGCCGTATGTGTTTTTTCGTCGTAGCGGTTGCTGGCGTATTTCACGGATTGTTTCCTGCCTTTGCCAGCTTTGATGTATTCTTCTGCTTTCTTCCAGTTAACGGCCATAATGAAATCCTTGTCTCTTTGTGAGGCATTGACTTCCAGCAAGGTGCTTGCTTTTTCGGTATTGTAACAGGAGAAGAAGAACCATCCATTGGATTTTCCTTTTCCGGCATGACTCAGGTCGAAGTTCACACCGGGGCATTGAATCTGGAACGCAATATCCATTTTGCCATCTGTTTTATCAACGCTGATAAAGCTGATGGTACCTTTGAAATTGTCTTTATAGGTATCAAT
>JAACZQ010000057.1 GCA_009996675.1 Chitinophagaceae bacterium | reverse complement strand
CCCGCATTGTCCAATAACAATACTTCGCTGAACTCTACTTTGTCTCCGGTTTTACCCTGCAGGTGAGGAACATACAGGTTTTGACCTTCCTGTACCTTAAATTGCTGACCTGCGATTTTTACAACTGCTAACATAGCTATCCAAAATTAGGACGGCAAAGGTAGGGATTTGAGACTGAAATATGCAAAGATTTTTCAAATAATTCTGTCCACGGGCGTGGATAAACCCCGGAAAACAAGGTTTTGCCCGGAATGGGGAGTAACTATAAAGATAGAAAGAATTCCCAGGATTAATTGTTAAATGCATTACTGACTGATTATCAGTTAATTTAATTTTAGAATATCCTAATCTTACCCTTCGGACAAACTACCCTATTTTTGTTGCCCACCCAGGGTGGATCGAAATCATGAATTTAAAATCCTTACTGGCAAAACCCTTTGCCACCTATATACATAAGCAAACCAAACGCAACAGCAACCATGCACTGGCCGATCAGGATGCCATCCTGAAACAGTTGCTCAAGACCGGCCGGGCCACCCAGTTTGGTAAAGAACACCGCTTCGATCAGGTGAATCAGCATGCTGAATTTGCCCAGGCCGTGCCTGTGCGGGATTATGAGCAGCTGAAAAGCTATATCGACCTCATCAAAGAAGGCAAACAAAATATACTCTGGAAAGGGCGACCCATTTATTTCGCCAAAACCAGTGGTACCACCAGCGGGGTGAAATATATTCCCATCACCAAAGATTCCATCCCCAACCATATTAATACCGCCCGCAATGCCCTGCTCTGCTATATGGCCGAAACAGGCAATACCGCATTTGCCGGTGGTAAAATGATTTTCCTGAGCGGTTCCCCCGTACTGGAAAGGGTGGGCGGTATTCCTACCGGCAGACTCAGCGGGATCGTTAATCACCATGTACCCAGCTACCTGCGCTCCAACCAGCTGCCGGGTTATGAAACCAATTGCATTGAAGACTGGGAAACCAAACTCGACCGCATTGTTGCAGAAACCATTAACCAGGATATGACCCTTATCAGCGGTATCCCGCCCTGGATGCAGATGTATTTCGACCGGCTTATTGAAAAAAGCGGCCGGAAAATAGGGGAGATATTCCCCCGTTTTAGTGTGATGGTACAGGGTGGTGTGAACTTCGAGCCCTACCGCGCCAAACTGATGGAAAGTATTGGCCGGAAAGTGGATAGTATTGAACTCTTTCCCGCCAGCGAGGGCTTTTTTGCCTTCCAGGATTCCCAGGAAGCAGAAGGACTTTTACTGAATACCAATAGCGGTATTTACTTTGAATTCATCCCGGCGGCACAGGTGTTTTCAGCCAATCCTACCCGTCTTCCCCTGAGTGAAGTAAAAGTTGGGGAGAATTATGCACTGGTAATCAACAGCAATGCCGGTTTATGGGGTTACAGCATTGGTGATACCGTTCGTTTTGTAAGCACCAATCCCTACCGGCTGGTGGTGAGTGGTCGCATCAAACATTATATATCCGCTTTCGGCGAACACGTAATAGGCGAAGAAGTGGAAGCCGCCATGCTCAAAGCCACCCAGGCCACCGGCGCACGCGTGATTGAATTCACCGTAGCCCCCCTGATTCAGCAGGGAGCAGGTAAGAGTTACCACGAATGGTTTGTGGAATTTGAACAGCAGCCGGATGATATAAACCGTTTCCGGCAGGAACTTGATAATGCATTGCGGGAGAAAAACGTGTATTACGACGATCTGATCCGCGGTAATATACTGCAGCCCCTGCAGCTGCGAAGTGTACGCCGGCAGGGCTTTATTGATTATATGCGCTCCATTGGCAAGCTGGGTGGTCAGAATAAAGTACCCCGACTGAGCAATGACCGGCAACTGGCCGATGCCTTACAGGCCTATGTATAAACCATTACAAGATTAACCCATCGGATTTTTACGCTTTATTTAGCAGGAAGGAATCAGGTAAAAACTTGGTTTTTGGACTATCTTGTGTAACTATGCCGTTGTAAATTTCGGAAAGCTGATATGAACCAGAAAAGGATCGCCATCTTCGGGTCAACCGGATCAATCGGAACACAGGCTTTGGACGTGATTGCTGCCAATCCCGGTTTGTTTACCGCTGAAATATTAACTGCTCAAACCAATGATGCCCTGCTGATAGAGCAGGCTCGCCGCTTCCAGCCCAATGTGGTGGTTATTGGTGATGACCGCAAATATGAAACCGTGAAACAGGCATTGGCCGATACCAATACCAAGGTATTTGCCGGTGAACAGGCCCTGGTGGAAGCAGCGGCCATGGATTGTTATGATATGATGTTGGCTGCCATTGTAGGCTATGCCGGTCTCAAACCTACTTTACAGGCCATTCAGTTGGGTAAACCCATTGCCCTCGCCAATAAAGAAACACTGGTGGTAGCCGGTGATATTGTAATGCGTCTGGCAGCGGAAAAAAAGATTCCGGTTATTCCCGTAGACAGTGAACACTCGGCCATTTTCCAGTGCCTGGTAGGAGAAGGCCGTAATAAGATCGAAAAAATCATCCTCACCGCCAGTGGGGGGCCCTTTCTGGGAAAGAAACCCAATTTCCTGGTGAATGTTAAACGTGATCATGCCCTGCAGCATCCCAACTGGAGCATGGGCGCTAAAATCAGTATCGACTCCGCTACTTTAATGAACAAAGGGCTGGAAATGATAGAAGCCCGCTGGTTGTTCAACCTGCAGCCCGATCAGATACAGGTATTGGTGCATCCGCAGAGCATCATACACAGCATGGTGCAGTTCGAAGATGGCAGCATCAAGGCACAGATGGGATTACCCGATATGAAACTGCCCATCCAGTATGCCATGGCATTTCCACAACGCATTGCCAACGATTTTCCGCGATACGACTTCCGCAAACCATCGAACCTCACTTTCGAAGAACCCGATACCAAAACCTTTCGCAATCTGGTACTGGCAACAGATGCATTATACAAAGGCGGGAATATGCCCTGTATACTCAATGCAGCCAATGAAATAGCTGTGTATGCTTTCCTGCGCAACCGGATTGGCTTTCTCGATATGACCGAAGTAGTGGAACAAACCATGCAGAAAGTAACATTTATTGAAAAACCCACGCTGGAAGAGTATTTCGACTCCGATGGGGAAGCCCGTAATTTCGCCGCATCCCTGATACACATGTAGTTTTCACGTATTTTAGCGGTATTACCATTCATCAAAACGGCAGACTGAGCAACAAATAGCAACCTATTTTTATCCAAACACAGAACGTGTATGACTTTATTAGCGATTGACTGGAGTAGTGTAGCGGTGAAGACCGGACAATTCATTTTATCTTTTTCCATATTGGTGGTATTGCATGAACTGGGGCATTTCTTACCTGCCCGCTGGTTCAAATGTCGCGTTGAGAAATTCTATCTTTTCTTCAACCCCTGGTTCAGCCTCTGGAAAACCAAAAAAGGAGAAACTGAATACGGGCTGGGCTGGATACCCTTCGGCGGTTATGTGAAAATCGCGGGTATGATTGATGAAAGCATGGATAAGGAGCAGATGAAATTGCCGCCGCAGGAATGGGAATTCCGGGCCAAACCAGCCTGGCAACGCCTCATTATCATGGTAGGCGGTGTAGTAGTGAATATCCTCCTGGCCATTGTTATTTTCATTGGCATCACCTGGGTATGGGGTGAAGAATATTTACCCGTGAAAAACCTCAAATACGGTGTCTATACCGATTCACTGGCACGCAGCATCGGCATCAAAGATGGTGATCGTATTGTTGCCATGGACGGCCGCGCAATTGAGAATTTCGGCACACTGGAAGCAGAACTGGTATTGCACGATGCCAAGAACCTGGAAGTGGAGAGGGATGGCGCCAAACTGGTGCTGCCCGTGCCCGATGGATTCATCAAGCAGATTGTGAAACATAAAAAATTCGGCGGCATGGTTTTCCCACGCTATCCGGCCATTGTGGATTCGGTAGGCAATACGGCAGAATTTACCCAGGGTAAACTCATCAAAGGTGATCAGCTGATTGCCATCAACGGAAAATCATTCGCCTATTACAACGAATTTGAGCAGCTGAAAAAAGGATACGAAGATTCTGTGATTACGGTAGCGGTATTGCGTGGTGCGGATACCGTAAACGTGGGAGTGAAAGTGAGCAGCAAAGGCAAACTCGGTTTTTTTGCCGTAAGTCCGCTCAGCCTCCTGGGCACCGTGACGAAAAAATACACTTTATTCGAAGCAGTTCCGCAGGGATTCAGTCGCTGCTGGGAAACCCTGGACCGGTACATCACCGGACTGAAACAACTGTTTACCGGCAAGGTAGCAGCCAGCGACTCGCTGGGAAGTGTGATCAGTATTGGTAATACTTTCCCCGGTGTATGGGATTGGGAGCGTTTCTGGACACTTACCGGCATATTCTCCATCATCCTGGCATTCATGAACATATTACCCATACCGGCACTGGATGGCGGACATGCCCTTTTCACCATCATAGAAATGATCACCGGCCGCAAACCCAGCGACAAATTCATGGAATACGCCCAAATGGTAGGCATGATCCTGCTCTTAGGACTGATGGCCTATGCATTGGGGCTGGATTTCTGGCGACTATTTAAGTAGGTTTTTGGTTTGTAGTTTATGGTTTGGGGTTGATTCTTTCAGGTATGCTTAGTGATCAAATTTGCGTACAAATACCTATTGTTTTGTTGTTGTCAGATGTATAGGTTTGGATATGGCAACTGTTCAGGTATTGGAAGAATTGGAAGTGTGGCAAATGGCCAGAGCTTTTAGTAAAGAAGTCCGACAAGTCCTACTGCGTCCTTGTTTTAAAGATGAACCGGGGTTGCGTCATCAGTTAAAGAATGCTTCCGGATCAGTGATGGATAATATAGCCGAAGGGTTCGGCAGAGGTAGTAAACACGAGTTTGTAAATAGTCTTACCATTGCCCGTGGGTCACTTGTAGAATGTAGGTCTCAAATATATCGATGTGCTGATATGGGATTTGTTTCACCTACGGAAAGACAAACTTTTCTTGCTGCCAGCGAACTATTGCTACGTCGCATCAGCACCCTGATTAATTATTTAAATGCAACCCCTGTCAAAGGCTCAAAGTTCAAAAACAGAAAATAAACTACCTTTGTATTTCCAACCATAAACTACAAACCAAAAACCATAAACCATAAACTGTTTTCGGGGTCGTATTGGTTTTGACAGCATAGGCTACGGTTGGTGTAAGCATGCAGTGCGTTGGGTAATTAGCACTTTAATCTGAATACTCAAACTTCAAATGGCAATACACAGTATGCCATGGCTGCCTAATCAGTGATTAAGTAGTCATTTGGGCCGCCGCACAGGTTAGCCTGTTACCAGGTGCCGCCGCCGACTCAAAACAAATACAGGATGCTGTGACCGAAGGCTGTGACGGTTACTTAAGACCATTCAGCTAAGTATGGGGTTGGTTTGTTCATTTCCTGCTCCGTGCCGACAACCAATAATGAAATAAGCATGTAGAAAGCCAATGGTTGCGATGTTTGGACAGGGGTTCGACTCCCCTCGACTCCACAAAAAGGAAACGCGAAAGTGTTTCCTTTTTCTTTTCAGTGTACGAGATACCCCTTTCATCCATCAGTCAGATATAGTTGTTTTTATTTGTATGCTTTACGCCCGATCTTTCACCGCCCCTTACCCCTTTTTTACCGACGCATGACTTTCTGAATCCGATTGATCTTTACTTTTATCCACTTCCCTGAACAGCCCCAGATCGGTCTGCTACTGGTCGAATCATTGCTTGCTGCGAAAATCCATATCCGGTTCAGGGACGGGTGATAGATCGTGCAATCCATTTAAAACAGCAAAACATGAAAAGAAAGGCATTCCCCTTTATCTGCCTCCTGGCAGTGCTGGTGTTCAGCAGCGCCGCAATCCTGCCCAAAAAAGCCACTAAAATCTATGTGGCGGATTATGAAAATGTATTAGGTACCTCCCTGGAAATTAAAATCGCAGCGGGTAATAACCAGTCGGCCCGCAAAGCAGAAGCCGCTGCTTTGGCGGAGATCGACCGACTGAATAAAATTCTCAGTGGTTATGACGCTTCCAGTGAATTCAGCCGCTGGATGCAGACCAGGCACCAGCCGGTTAAAGTGTCGGCGGAGTTGTTTGAAGTACTGCGTTTATTCCAGCAATGGCGCAGTCAGACTCTTGGGGCACTGGATCCTGCTGCAGAAACCATCAGCCAATTGTGGAAGCAGGCTGCACGTGCCAATAAACTGCCTGCAGAAGCGGAAATACAACAGGCAGTAAAAACTGTTCAGCAACAGCATTATATCCTGGATGCGGTTCATCAGACGGCAACGCGTACCAGTGATGCACCATTGGTGCTGAATTCTTTCGCCAAGAGCTATATCATGCATAAGGCTTCGGAAAAAAGCCTGGCCGTTTCCGGTGTGCAAGGAGTGGTGGTGAATATCGGCGGAGATATTGTGGTAAAGGGCGATCATACCGAAGCAGTGCAGGTGAGTGACCCCAAAGCCAGTGCCGAAAACGATGCACCGGTGGCTGTATTGGCCGTACAGAATAAAACAATTGCTACCAGTGGCAATTACCGCCGGGGTGTACAGATCAATGGGAAATGGTATTCACATATTGTTGATCCGCGAATGGGTAAACCCGCTGATGCGGTGATCAGCGCTACCGTGATTGCCAACCAGGCAACCGATGCCGGAGCCCTTGCAACAGCACTAAATGTATTACCGGTAGCAGAAGGTCAGCAGCTCATGCAAACCGTACCCGACGCTGAATACATGATCATTACCCGCAACGGCGAAACCATTACGAGTAAGGGCTGGACTAAAATGGCAAGGCCAACTTTACCTAAAGCGCCTGTTGCAAGCCCTAGCCCTGCCCGGGAAAAAGAATGGGATACACAGTATGAACTGGCCATTAACTTTGAACTGGCCCTGATTCCTGGTGTGCGTATCCATCGCCCCTTTGTTGCTGTATGGGTAGTGGATGAAAACAATAAACCGGTTCGGCATATTGCCATCTGGTACAATAAGCCCAAATGGCTGAACGATATGCGTTCCTGGTATGCCACATACAAAGATGAATTTGCAGCGGGTAGCCAGAGCATCAGCTCAACCACCAGCGCCACCCGCGGTCCGGGTAAGTATACCCTGAAATGGGATGGTAAGGACGATAAGGGTAACCTGGTAAAAAAAGGCACTTATACCGTATACATAGAAGCTGCCCGAGAACATGGTACGTATCAGCTGATGAAGCAGGAGTTCACAACCAATAAAGCACAACATATTGATTTAACCGGTAACGTTGAAGTAGCGTCCGCATCCCTGGATTATCAAAAGAAACCGAATGGAAATTAAACAGGCGAAAACTTCAACGGGTAAGGCAGTATCCAAAAACGGGTTTAAGAAAATCACCAATCGCTGGTCGCGCTGGCTGCATACCTATCTCTCCATGATCAGTTTCCTGGTGGTATTGTTTTTCTCGGTTACCGGGATCACACTCAACCACGCTTCCTGGTTCGATGGGGCACAGACAGAGAAAAAAATAGCAGGTACAATACCCGTTGCGTGGGTCAATGTGAGTGATACTTCCCGGATTAAAAAGCTGGAGATTGTAGAACAATTACGCAAAGACTATGGTATCAAAGGATACATGAGTGATTTCCTGATCCAGGATAACCAGTGCTCCATTTCCTTCAAGGGGCCAGGTTACAGTGCTGATGCATTCATCAACCGGCAGGATGGTCACCTCGAACTGCTGGAACTGCGTATGGGGCTTTTTGCCGTGCTGAATGACCTGCACAAAGGCCGCGACAGTGGTAAAGAATGGGCCTGGGTGATTGATCTCTCTGCAGTATTACTGGTACTGGTTTCCATCACCGGCCTGCTGATGTTATTCTTTCTGAAGAATAAACGGCTGAATGGCATCTTACTGGCCATCCTGGGCGGTATTATCTGTTACCTGGTCTACTATATCTGGATTCCCTGATCAAGTTGCATGATTTCATATAAAAGCCCCCGCAATAGTGCGGGGGCTTTGTTTTATAATCCTGCTATCTCTTCCAGTATTTCATACAAGGCATTGGGTGCACTGAAGAAAGGGGAGTGACTGGTATGCAACTGGTATACTTTTTCACAGGGTGTTTCTGTATACATCTTCTGTTGAATAAACGGCGTGACTGCCCGGTCTTCCGTACAGGCAATATAAAAACGACGGACACTGCCATAGGCCTGATCGGTCAGCCGTAAAACAGCCATACCCGATTCCACCGGCTCATGGTCGAGGATACATTTGGCCATTTCAGTGATATCGTCATCGCAATCATGGTATAATCCGTCTTTAAAAATTATGGGTTGCAGGGTATGTGATGCGGTTTCCGGGTGTTGGGTAACATAAGGTTTCAGCCATCCTTCCGTATCCTGCAGGGAATATTCCCGCTGCGTTTTCCCATTGGGGATGAGATAGGCGGCCAGGTAAACCAGCTTCTCAATTTTATCGGGCCGGTACTCTGCGGCCTGTGAAATCATGATGCCGTTTTTACTATGTCCTACCAGAATTACTTTTCCGGGTATACTGTCAATCAGCGAACAGATTTTTTGTACGGTGGTGTCAAAACGAACGGTTTCAATAGGTGTTTTGTCACGGCCCATACCCGGCAGGTCAATGGCGTATACGGTATGGCCTGCTTTTTCGAGCAGTGGTTTCAGTTTGTGCCAGTTCCAGCTGCTGTGCCAGGATCCGTGAATCAGGATAAATGTTTTCATCTTGCTTGGTTTATACTGCAAAACAAGGACAGGATGAAAGGAACAGCAACCCGATTCTTGCTGACTATCACAATAAAACCTGCGAAGCTTCCCAGCCAATCATACTGCTCTTGCGATAAGTACCCCAATGGTACTGACCCACGATGCCGGTGGATTGGATTACACGGTGACAGGGGATAAGAAAAGCTACGGGGTTATCGCCTACGGCTGTTCCTACCGCGCGCGAGGCTTTGGGATGTGCAATGGTATTGGCGATGGCTGAATAAGTGGCCAGACGCCCCATGGGAATTTTCAACAGCGACTCCCAGACTTTTAACTGAAAGGGCGTTCCCTTCAGGTGTAATTTAATTTCATGCAACCGGCTCCAGTCGTGCTGAAAAATAAACAATGCATGCTGTTGCTGCATATCCAGTTTACGCTGGTAGGTTGCCTGCGGGAATTTGGTCATGAGCTTCTGCAAACCCGCTGTTTCATCGGCTTCAAAAGCCAGGTGACAGACCCCTTTGAGTGTGGAGGCAATCAGTACCTGACCAAAAGGGGAATCGGCAAAGGAATAATTGATCTGCAAATGCCGGCCACCATCGCGGTATTCGGCGGGTGTCATGCCTTCGATACTGACAAAAAGATCGTGCAGGCGGCTGGTGCCGGACAGGCCTGTTTCAAAAGCCGTATCAAATACCGAAAGCTGGTCTTTGATCATGATCTTTTTGGCATGTTCAATACTGATGTATTGCAGGAATTTCTTAGGGGTGGTGCCTGCCCATTCGGTAAAAAGCCTTTGGAAGTGGAACGGACTTAAATGCACTTGTTTAGCCACTTCTTCGAGGCTGGGCTGTTCCCGGAAATGTTCCCGGATATAACCGATGGCGGTCTCAATTCTTTGGTAGTGTTCCTGTTGCTGTGTAAACATGGGTTGAAATTAAAGTACAAATTTGGCAGGGGCAAGCCATGTGTACAATCCGAAACTTGCTGAATACGCCCGCAAATAAAAAGCCCCCCACAATACTGTAGGGGACTTTTTTGCAGTTGGTTTTGGAAAATCTTTATTCATCCGCATCCAGATCAATATAATCGTCCTCATCCTTCTTTTTGGGTGGGGCAGATGCCGGGGGATTAGGCGCAACATAGATGGTCTGGTGGAAAAACTTATTGGATGGTTTTACCTGGTCCATTTTCTCCTGGAAAATGTTGAGGTAGTTATTGTCTTTATTATTCTTGGCAAATACTTCTTTCAGGTGAGCGAACAGGTCCTGTGAAGTGGCTTCAAAGGCGGCGGTTTCCAGGCTGATCAGTTTGATATTGGCATCAACAAACTGATTCATTTCCGTATTAATGATGGTACAATGAATATTGCCCTTGAGTACAGAATCCTTGCAGAGATTTACCCGGAGGGCATATACCGATCCTTCAAATTCGCCTTCCACTTTAATATCGTTACAGATGATCACCCCTTTGATGATGCCGGTAGGGCTGATATGAATGGCTTTCTTGCTGTACAAAACACCATTGAAATTACCATCGAGTACAATATCGTTTTCGGAGTCCAATATACCGGAAACGTTGGTGGATTTGGTGATGAACAGCTGTTTGTCTTCTGAAAATCCCTGATTCCCGAAACTGGAGCTGGGGTCGTGGAGAATCTGCTCTCTGAACTTATTCATGTGGTTGATTTTGGTAAAAAGAAATGGATTCGGATGAACAATTGAATCTCAGCCTTTTATCGGAAAACAATATACGTAAATTATTATTTAAATGTCATTTTTAGGTTATCAGTCCAATTTTAATGCAGAAAACCGGGTCTTTTTGGCTAATTTAACCATCCCCCCGGTGCCAATACCGGCTATATCCTATGCAACTGTTTAAGAAAAGAGAAAAAGCAGAAGCCATGCTTCCGGCCGTTCAGGTCGTCTCGGGTGGCTTCTATTTTGGTATCATCAAAACCATTTCCCCCATTCGTATTGAAGGGGATTTCAAAGGCATTATTTTTTGCACCAACAAAGTCATCATCGATGGGAAAGCCACCGTCAGTGGCGATATCCTCTGCCATGAGATCGTTATCGGTGGCATGATTGATGGTAATGTGATCTGCAAAAACAAATGCCACCTGCAGGCCGATGCCATGGTCAGCGGAGTGGTACGGACCGCACTCTTTGAAAACGAAATCAATAGCTCCGTATCCGGCCCCGTATATGTGGGTAAGGAAAATGGTACTATTGATATTGATGAGTACTATGGCATTTTTAACAAGAAGGAGAACCTGGAAAAAATCAAGGCAGAATATTTCTCCCTGCCACAAAAAATGATCCTGATCAGTTAAGTATGCAAGAAAGTCAATCCGGTAAACCTGATCGGTTGATCCGGGATTATAATTTATTGCCCCATCCGGAAGGGGGCTATTACAAAGAATCCTATCGTTCGCCCATCCGCATTCCCGTGGATGGCCTGGCCCAGGGCTTTACCGGCGAACGATCCCTCAGTACAGCCATATATTTTCTGCTCCTGCAGGGAAATTTTTCCGCTTTTCACCGGATATGCAGTGATGAATGCTGGCATTTTTACGAAGGCGATCCCTTATGGGTACATATTATTCATCCCGATGGTCATTGCCAAACCATCACGCTTGGTCCGGGTAAAAACGCCTGGTATCAATGGGTGGTTCCGGCAGGTTGCTGGTTTGCTTCTGAAGTAGCACCGGGTGGCGAATATGCATTTGTAGGATGTACAGTATCGCCAGGCTTCGATTTTGCCGATTTTGAACTGGCCACAACGGATGCACTGGTTGATCGGTACCCCAACCATACAGACCTGATCCGGCGTTTATGCCGTGCTTAGTTAACGGAGGCTGTGATAATGACGGATCACCCAAAAAGCCAGTAAACAGAGTAAGAGGATAACGGAAATGGCTACAATGGTCCATTGCTGGTCGCGGATACCGCGACTGCGTTTGCGTTGGCGCTTTTTGCTGGTTTGTTTTTTCAGGTCACGGTTCAGTTGTGCGGCATATTGCTGCAATTTGGCATCATCGCCAAAAGCTTCCAGACCTTCCACCGCATCATTCACAAAAGAAGAGTCGGCCATCTGGCGCTCCAGGGCGTGCTGCTCCTCGGGATTGGATTTCCCCCGGAGGTATTTCAGCAGGTCTTCATCGCTGGGTGGACCTTCTTGTTGCCATATATCGCGCAAGTCGCTCATGATGGATGATTCAATTTTTTTTCAACCAGTATTTTCAGGTTTCTTTTACCGTTCTGAATATAACTTTTTACCTGTAACAAACTAAAGCCGGTATCTGCAGCAATATCCTGGTAACTTTTTTTCTGCAGATAGAATAAAGTTACGCATGTTTTTTGCTCGGGATTCAGTTCCTCCAGGGCTGCTTCCATAATGCTGAGTGTAATTTCCTTTTCCCGCAGTTCCTGCTGGGTGTTTTCCGGTGCTGCCAGATCGGTTTGCTCATCCGCCGGCACATGAATGGCTTTATTACGCAGCTGCATAAGGCAATGATTCCTGGCAATCATATACAGCCAGCTTTTCATGTAATCCACTTTATACTTACCCAGTTCCGTAATGGCTTTCAGAAAAATCTGTTGTACTGCATC
Source organism: Chitinophagaceae bacterium (assembly GCA_009996675.1). GTDB lineage: Bacteria > Bacteroidota > Bacteroidia > Chitinophagales > Chitinophagaceae > Sediminibacterium. The sequence goes on along the minus strand of JAACZQ010000057.1, from coordinate 10,362 downwards.
GCGGGCTGCTTCCTGGTTCTTCAGGTATTTCATGCATACACCCAGCAGCAGGTAAGTATAACGCTCCAGCAGCATTCCCAGCCATTCATTATTATGGTCCTGGTAAAACCTGTCGAGTAATTCCTGATCGCTGATATGTGAATACCGGTCTGAATGCACGCTTTAAAATAGGTATTTATGATTAGATGCCCAACTTGTAAAATTCCATACCTTGGCAGCAAATGAAAAATATGTTTGCCATTGTATCCGTACCCGTTTGCCCCATGCGCAAAGAGTCTGCCCACCGCAGTGAAATGGTGAGCCAGCTATTATGGGGTGAATGGGGCACGGTATTGGAAGAAACTACTGACTTTGTGCGCATCCGCCACCAGTATGATCAGTATGAAGGCTGGTGCCAGCGCAGTCAGCTTTGGCTGAATGATACAGCTCCTGCTGCGGGAAGCGAGCTGACGGCTGATTGGGTCAATACCATTGATGTATATGGAGAACCCATGCAGGTTTCATTTGGCACACCCCTGGACCTGGCAGATGATCCGGTATTGTCGGCCCGTTATGGTATCGGGTATTCCGGTAACCGGTTAACTCCTTATCCCGAACGCAGTCCTGCACTGATCGAACAATTGGGGAAACAATTCATCAATACCGCTTATTTATGGGGTGGTCGTTCTGTATTCGGGATCGATTGCAGTGGATTTGTACAACAGATCTATCGTTGCTTTGGTATTCCCTTACCCAGGGATGCTTACCAGCAGGCCGAATTGGGAGAAGTGGTGGGGTTCCTGCAGGAGACCATACCCGGCGACCTGGCTTTTTTTGATAATGCTGAAGGAAGAATTACCCATGTGGGTATCCTGCTCACGCCCGATCGGATCATACATGCATCGGGACAGGTGCGGATCGACCGGATCGACAGCATGGGCATTGTGAATACCCGTACCGGCGAACGAACCCACCAACTGCGACTGGTAAAACGGGTGCCCAACCCCCAAAAGCCCTAATCCCCCCAATCAAAAAGTCAAAAATCAAAAATCAAAAGTCAAAAGTCAAAAGTCAGAAGTCAAAAATTCAAACATCTGAGCTCTGGAATCCGACATCTGAGATCTGCGATCTGACATTCCCCCGTTGTACATACTAAAAAACCGCCCCAAAAGAGCGGTTTTTGTATTCAAAAAAGTAGGAGTTTACATAATATCCATTGCCTTCGCGAAGTAGGTAACGGTACCCGGCAGGGCCAACCAGAAAAATTCGCGGTATACAAACATCAGGGCAATCATAGCGCCCAGCCATAAAAAGCAGTAGGCCCAGTATTTGGCAGTGGATTGTTTTTCCATTTCAGGTTATTTTTTGCAAAGATAAGGAGCATTCCCAATCCTGCATCATCCTTTTTCCGTTTCTGCGGTGCTGGCAGGGGGGATTTTTGCCTGCCCGCCATTGTTCCCGCGGTCAGAGATGCTTTTATCTAAAAACAGCATTTTTAAAGCGATGAGCAGGATCACCAGTGCAAAAATCTTCTTCACTTTCTCATCACTCATGCTTAATGCCAGTTTACTGCCGAGGTAGCCCCCGGCCACAAAGGCAATGGAAACAATGAACACATAATTGATATTGAGATAGCCTTGTTTGTAATACTGCATGACCGCCAATATACCAACGGGTAATAAGAGGATACCCAATGAAGTTCCCTGGGCCTGTTTTTGGGTAAAGCCCAGTAAAAAAATCATGGCCGGAACCATAATCACGCCTCCGCCAATACCAACCAAACCACTCAGGAACCCGGCCAGCAGGCCAATCAGTAATAAAATGATCAGGGTGGTCAGGTTCATAGCAATGGTTTATGGGGTAAATGTTTTCTTATAAAAGGCAATGGCTTCTTCCACAATCAGCAGCGCCTTGGCTTTATCACCAAAATCTTCCACCACAACGGTCTTGTTCTCCAGTTTTTTATATTCTTCGAAGAAATGCCTGAGCTCATCAAAAAAGTGCTTGGGCAGTTCTTCAATATTGTTGTAGTGATTCACACCGGGGTCGGTAGCGGCCACGGCAATGATCTTGTCATCCGGATCACCACCATCGATCATTTGCATCACACCTATGACTTTAGCATCCATCAGGGTGAGGGGCTGAACTGATAAAGAGGTAATCACCAGAATATCCAGCGGATCCTTATCACCTCCATAAGTCTGCGGAATGAACCCGTAGTTGATGGGATAATAGAAAGAAGAGAAAATAACACGGTCCAGTTTCAGTAAACCAGTTGCTTTATCAATCTCATACTTACAACGGGAGCCTTGGGGGATTTCAATAACTGCATTAACGATACGGGGGGCCTGTTCGCCATAATGGACGCCATGCCAGGGATGTAAAACGGTCTGTTGCATATGCTGACGGTTTCAATGTAAATTTAGTGAAGAATACCCTATAGGATCTGTAGGATAGGGGGGATCAGAGATTGGGGCTGAAAGTATATTTAAAATCAACCAGCCATGCTTTGTCCTGCCGCACGATTTTCACCTTTAGGGGTAGTTTGTCAAATGAATTGTTGTAATAAATAATACTGGTAGAGTCATCCACATCACTCACTTCACGGATATTGATGGATGCCTGGCGCAATTGCTGGCGACCCTCTTTATCATTCTCGCGGTAACGGCTCTCCGCCTGGCCCAGGTGCCTTGTATTGGTGGAATCATTCACCATATAAAAAGCAGCTTTGGCAAAATCGCCTTTCAAACAAGCATCTATAAATTCCCGACCCGCATCCAGTGCACTCTCCGCAGGTATATACTGGGCTTCCTTTTTTCCGCAAGCCATACATAAGAACCCGAAAGAAACTGCCAGGAACAATATGTTTTTCATAATGCAAAGGTAGAGATATGGGGGATATCTCAGATGGCATATCTCAGATGTCAGATCTTTGAATTTTTTATCTTTGATTTTTTGATTTAGTTGGCTAGTATGGTCAAATTACCGCAAACGCATTGGCTTAAGTACACTGGATATTTCCCTATAGCCCCCTTTTAACGATTTTTTTGCATACGAATTTGTTTGGTAAGCCTAACTGTAGTACTTTTGCACCCTGAAAAGGAGCAAATAATACAATCTCGAGGGTTTTTTCTGAATTCCACGCTAACGATTGATCTGATTTCCCCCTGGTTCTGCTCCCGATAAAGTTTGTAGTAAAGACAAAAACGTAATATTATGAAGAGTAATGTCATGCCTTCTATTGTCAAAATAGAAGCGGAAGAACTGAAACAACTGGTGAGCGAAGTGAAAGAAACTGTTGCTGTAGATCTCATCAGCAAAAAACAAGATGTGCAACCTGCTTTTGGCGCAATTGACCTTTGGAAACTGCGCCGGAAAGTACGTACTGCCCGTAATTCTTTCCACTGGGAATATTAATCCCTGTTGTGAGTGAAAAAAATGAATCCCCCCACGGTAACGCGGGGGGATTTTTTATTCGCTCCAACTGAATCCTTCAGACCGGGGAATCTGTTCAAAAACCGACCGGAAATGATCTGGTGGTATGGCCAGTTTCCGCAAAGCCGTATTGATCCAGGCACCATCTACGGTGATCAAAGCACTCAGGGTATGGTCATTCTTCCAGACCTCATGCTGCATGCTCCAGCGCGACATATCCCGGGTGGACTTCAAAAGTTTTACATTGAGCTGTACCCGGTCCCCGAAATGAATTTCTCTTTTAAAGACACATTCCTCCCGGAATAAAATGGGGCCGATCTGTTGTTGCATCATCACGGAAGCACCCAGCCCATTGGCCGTTAAAAAAGCCATCCTCGTAAAAGCCCCCCAGTCGTAATAGACCGAATGACGCAGGTGGAAATTGGGATCCAGATCACTCCAGCGAATCTCAACAGGCTGTATAAAATCGTTCATATAATTTAATTCAATGAATGAAAGCGGAAGACTAAGTTCGTTACAAATCTACAATATGCAGGAAACCGAAAAAATAACGGCCCAGTTCGCTGCTTTTCACCAGGGAGATTCCTGGATAGGTCTCAATTTTAAAGAGGCAATCAAGGGTATTACCGCAACCACGGCCCTAAACAGCATGGGCAAGGGAAATTGTATCTGGCAATTGGTTAATCACCTCATTTACTGGCGTAAAACGGTATTGATTCGGTTGCAACACACACTCGGCCACCCACCCATGCCCGATATGTATCTTCCCGATGACCTTTCCCCGGCTTCCTGGCAGGCAACATTGGAACATTTCGATGAAGTATATGCTTTATTGCACCAGCAGGTGGCGACATTTGATCCGGCATTACTGGATCAGCCTTCCCCCATGAAAGAACAAACCTATTACCAGTTGCTGGTAGGATGTTTGCAGCATGATGCTTATCACCTGGGGCAGATAGTGCAATTAAAACAACTGTCCTGACCCATTAAAAAAAGCCCCACCAGTTAATACCAGTGGGGCAGAACCTGTAAGAGAAAACAGTTGATCTTACCAAAGGGGTTTACCCTGGTAGAAATCTAATATTTTAATGCGGAGCAGATAATCGTATTTGGCAGCTACAAAATTGGCATTGGCGCGGTCGAGGTTATTTTTCGCCAGCATATATTCCACCGTAGTATTCACCCCATTGTTGAACCGCACTTCTGCAGCCTGGAAGGACGCACGGAAATCTTCAACCTGTTTTTGCAGGGTCTGAAAACGCTCCAGTGCCGTGCTCATGTTTACATAAGCCTGATCAACCGCCTGGTGCACCTGCGTTTTGGTCGTACTTGATTCAAATACGGCGCGGTTTTGCTGTATTTCCGCCTGCTTGATGCGATTGCGAACCACCAAACGGTTGAGAATGGGAATCTGCAAACTGATACTCACGGAAGAATTGAAATTGTTCTTCCACTGATCGCCATAACTGATCTTCTGACTGGTATAATTATTCTGCGGCGCAAATACATTGAAACGGGTATTATTAACCGTAACATATTGCGGTGTTTGAACATCGCCACTGCCCGTGAGTAACTGACGGCTTGCTACACTGGAATAATTGGTGCCCAATCCGCCATTCAAACTCAGGGTGGGTAATAACTGTCCCCTGATACTGGCCAATCCTTTTTTAGTACTCAATACCCTTAAGTCTGCTGCTTTAATCATGGCCAGCTGCTGGGTGGCAGCCTGGTATACATCCGTGGCACTGGTCTCATAGAGTACCGGCTGTTTTTCACTTTGCAGGCTTTCCACCGTCATGCTGCTCTGGTAGGGGATATTCATCAATTGTGATAGGTTGATCTTGGCAGTTTCCAGGTTGTTGCGAATGCTCAGTAGGTTTAATTCATCGTTACCCAACTGCCCTTTCAGGTCATATAAAGTAGCCGGCGCAATGGCACCATTATCGTTCAGGGTATTCAGCCGGTCAACCTGCGCCTTGGTCACCATAACCTGTTTTTGCGCAATATCCAATTGCTCGGTATTGCTGAGTAACTGGAGGTATGCCAGGATCACATTGATGGTAATATTGTCTTTTACCTGTTGCCAGTTAAGCTCACTGGCTTTGGCGTTCAGCTCATTTTGCCGGATATTATTCTGTATAGCAGAACCATTCCACAGCGTAATACTGGTATTGATGCTGTAGTTGGCAAAACCAATTTCCTGGTTCAGGTAACTATTGGTGAAAGGATCAATGCTTCGTCCCTGGTTCATGCCATGAGAGATATTGCCACTGATAAATGGCAGGCGGTTGGCCCGGGACTGCTGGTAATCTACTTTATCGGCCTGTGCCTGATAAGCCGCCTGTCTGACCTGCAGATTATTGGCAATGGCTGTTTCAATACATTCTTTCAGGGTGAGTTTCGCAGGAACCTGGGCGTTTACCGCGGAAACGGATAAAGCCAATCCCAATACACTTATTACAAATCGATACTTTTTCATAATCGCTATAACTATTTTTTATCAATTCTGCCATCCAGTAATTCCACAATGCGATGCCCGTAAGCGGCATTTTTTTCAGAGTGGGTTACCTGTATAATGGTCATACCTTGTTTATTCAGTTCAAGAAACAATTCCATGATTTGTTCTCCCTGTTTGGAGTTCAGATTGCCGGTGGGCTCATCGGCCAGCAGCAATTTGGGCTTGGCTACCAGGGCACGGGCTACACCTACCAGCTGTTGCTGTCCGCCCGATAACTGCGCGGGGAATAAATCTTTTTTACCAACAATATTAAACTGGTCGAGGATATCTGCAACAATGGCCTGGCGATCCGATTGTTTTACATTATGGTAGAGCAAAGGTGTTTCAATGTTTTCATACACGGTTAACTCGTCAATCAGGTGATAGGCCTGGAATACAAATCCAATATTTTCCTTGAAAAGCTGCGACCGTTGTTTTTCCTTGAGTTGGTAGACATCCTGCTCCAGAAACTGGTAATTGCCTTCAGAAGCTTCATCCAGCATGCCCAGAATATTCAACAGGGTGGATTTTCCCGAACCGGATGGACCCATGATGGAAACAAATTCTCCCTGCTGGATATCGAGGTTGATATCTTTCAGCAGAAAAACACGGTTACTGCCATTGTTCACCCATTTATAAATTTTCTCTAAGTGTATCATAGATTCCTTTTTCTTGTGTTTATTCAGTACGCAAACTTTTCACCGGGTTCGCTGTTGCAGCACGTACGGCCAGTAATCCCGTGGTGATGAAAACCAGGAAGAAACCGATCAATGCAGAAATCGCAAATATCCACCAGCTAATACTAACCCGGTAGGCAAAAGCTTCCAGCCAGCGATAAACCACCCAGTAAGCCACCGGAAAAGCAATCAGCATAGAAATAGAGGCCAGCCTGAAAAAGTCGCGTGATAATAAGCGGACAATATCACCCACACCCGCACCCATGATTTTGCGAATGCCAATTTCTTTAACCCGCTGTTGTGCTGCATACGAACAAAGTCCCAGTAAGCCGATACAGGCCAGTAAAATGGAAATACCGGTAAACAGATTAAACACTTCACCAAGCCTTAATTCTGCGTTGTACATTTTATTGAACTCGTCATCCAGGAACTTATACTCGAAAGGACGATGGGGGGCTACCTGCTTCCAGGTTGAACCGATCTGCCTGATTTGCCCCTGTACATCCTTGCCATCCAGTTTAACCAATATAACACTACTCCATTGTGCAGGGAATAAAACCAGGGGGCCAATAGCATGGTGTATGGATTCGAAGTTAAAGTCACGGATAACCGCTTTTACATAACCGGGACGGGAATCGTCGAGGAACATCTTTTTTCCCACAGCTTCCGATGGTGACCAGCCCAATGCTTTAGCCGCCGTTTCATTGATGATAAAAGGATAATTGATGGCGTTCTCTGGCGTATGCTCATCGTAGGCCTGTACGGTATTGATATCCTGCTCGGAGAAATTACTGCCATATAATACTTCCAGTCCGCTGGCTGGCACATATTCTTCATCCACAGGATTGGCTTTTACATTCAGCTGCGCATTGGAAGCCATGGCGGCATTACGCATATTGTAACCACCAACAATATTATGCGGGGCATTTTGTGCACGGCTCACATATTGTACACCCGGGATTCTCTTGAGTTCGGTTTTCACCGTGGCAAAAGCAGCCAGTATTTTCCGGTCGGAGGGCAGCATAAGTACCTGCTCGCGGTTAAAGCCCATTTTCTTATTGCGGATATAATGGATCTGCTTTTGAACCACAAAAGTGGAAACCAGCAGGAAGAAAGAAATGACAAACTGGAAAACCGTGAGTGATTTGGTAAGCCTTGCGCCGGATGCAGATTTACTGAAAGAACCTTTCAGCACTTTGATTGGCTGAAAGCGCGATACTACCAGGGCCGGATAACTGCCCGATAATAATACGATCACCAGCGCACATACAGCTATGGCACCCAGTAATACGGGCGTAAACAGCATGTTCACTTGCAGCGTTTTTCCACTGAGTGTATTGAAAAAAGGCAATAACAACCATACAGCTGCCAGGGACAACAATACCGCCAGGAATGTGATCAGCGCCGATTCGCCCATGAACTGCCAGAAAATCTGCTTCATCGCAGCGCCAATGGTTTTGCGGATACCCACTTCCCTTGCTCGCTCCAGCGAACGGGCTGTATTGAGGTTGATATAGGTGAAACAGGCGATGAGTAACATCAGGAATGCCACACCGGTAATGATGTAGATGTACAGGATATTATTATTCGGCTCAAAACTGTCGTAAGGAGAACGAAGATGAATATCCAGTAAAGGTTCCAGGAAATAAGTGAGATATACATTCCCCTGGTCTTTCATTTCGGCTTTCATGAACCCGGGAATTTTTGCCTGTAAAGGCTTTATGTCTGTGGGTTTGCGTAATAAAAGATAGGTGGTGTAATTGGCGTTCCAGTAAGTTTGCTCCTGATTGGCCTGTAAGGAAGAAAAAGAAACCAGCATGTCAAAACGCATTTGCGAATTCACCGGACAATCATTCATGATACCGGTTACCTCACAGGGTATTTTACTGGTACCCATTAATAATAGCTTGCCCACGGGGGCTGACTGCCCGAAATACTTGGTGGCAGTGGAGCGGGTGAGTACCACTTTATTGGCGCCGGATAATGCCGTTTGGGTATTTCCCTGTACCAGTGGCATGGTAAATACCTGAAAAAAAGTAGAATCGGCAAACATGACTTTCTTTTCCGTAAACAGCTTGTCTTCATAGCTGATGATCCTTTCCGTCTCAGTCATTCTTACACCTTCCTCAATTTCCGGGAACTGCCTTTTGAAGGCCGGTAATACCTTAGTACTGGTATAATTACCAGTGGTCACACTGCCACCAAAACTGTATTCCATGATGACACGTGTAATACGGTCTTTCTTCTCATGAAACTGATCATAGCTTACTTCATTGGCTATGTACATGAAGATGAGTATGCAACAGGTTAAACCCGTCGTAAGTCCAAACAGGTTGATGGCTGTGTAGAATTTCTTCTTCATCAGCGAACGGTAGGCGGAAACAAAATAGTTTTTGAACATGCGTAAGGTTTTAGAGAATCCTTTATTCCGGTTACTGATTAGGTTGTGCGTTTTGTTTGCCCATCAATTATTCTGATCTTAAACTTTTTACCGGGTTGGCCGTCGCGGCTTTAATGGCCTGGAAAGAAACGGTAACCAGGGCAATGAGTACTGCCAGCACACCGGCTGCCAGGAATATCCACCAACCGATCTGGATACGATAAGCGAAATCTTCCAGCCATTTATTCATCACAAACCAGGCCAGGGGGAAGGCAATCAGCGCTGCAACCAATACCAGCTTCAGGAAATCCCGGGATAACATGGTGGTGATATTGCTCACAGAAGCCCCCAACACTTTCCGGATGCCTATTTCCTTGATACGCTGTTCTGCCATGTAAGTAGCCAGACCAAACAAACCCAGACAGGCAATGAAAATGGCCAACAAGGCAAAAACCAATGCAATCTTACCCATCCGCTGCTCGGTACGATACATGGCGTCAAAACTCTCATCGAGGAAACGGTAGCTGAAAGGAAGTGATTTGGACATGGCCTTCCATTTGGATTCCACTTGCTTGACCAAGCCGGGGATATCCTGATTGTTGATTCGGAAAGCTGCCAGCCATCCGCCTTTGCCCAGCTTAAAGCAAAGGGGTGCTATATTCTGACGAAGTGACTCATAGTTAAAATTCCGGACCACACCGATAACGGTATAAGCAACAGTAGCGCTTGAACCATCATTGTTAATGTTCTTGCTGTATATTTTTTTGCCAACAGGGCTGCCAGTCCCCATGAGTTTCGCCGTACTCTCATTGATCAGCATGGCACTGGAATCGCTGCCAAAATCACGGCTGAAATTCCTGCCGTCAATCACTTCCATGCCCAGCGTATTCAGGTAGTCATAGTCGATCTGCCAGGTTTGCATATTAAAGGCATTGGCCGTGGTCATAACCGATTCTGTAGCATAAGTATTATCGTTACGGGAAGAAAAAGATACCGGGAGATAGCTGGAAACTGTACCGCTGGATACACCGGGAATTTTCAGAATCTCATTCCGGAATGCATCACTGTTTTCGTTAAGGGCATTCACACCACTGACCAGTAAGACCTGCTCCTTATTAAAACCCAGTTTTTTATGCTGGATATAACTGAGTTGCTGAAATACAACCATGGTGCCAACAATGAGAATGATAGATGTAGCAAACTGAAATACCACCAACACATTCCTGATATTGCTTTTTCTGAAATGACTGTTACTGCCTCCTTTGAGTACACTGATGGGGCGAAATCCAGACAGGAAAAATGCGGGATAACTTCCGGCGAGCAGCCCAACCAATACAGGTAAGGATAATAAAATGGGCAATAGCTTAACAGAAAAAATATCGGTATTTGTCAGC
>JAACZQ010000056.1 GCA_009996675.1 Chitinophagaceae bacterium | reverse complement strand
GCAGCGATATCATTAAACAGTGGGAGAATAAGCACGGTGATGACAATCGCAATAGCCAGTGCAATACCCACCATTAAAACAGACTCGGTCAGGAATTGCCAGATCAAAGCTTTTCTGGAAGTGCCCAATACTTTGCGGATACCTACTTCCTTGCTCCGGTTCGAAGAGCGGGCCGTACTTAGATTCATGAAATTCACACAGGCCAGCAGGAGAATAAATAAGGCCACAGCAGAAAAAATATACACATACTGGATATCGCCATTGGTGGCCAGTTCCGGAAAACGGGTTGAATACAGGTGAATATCGGTAAGCCGCATCAGCGAGTATTTCAATTCATTGCCCGCCTTCCTGAACTCATCCATACTGTTGATTTGCATGAACTGATGCGCCTGCGGAATAATATATTTTTCGGTAATTGTTTCGAAATGTTTGTCAAAGGATTTTGGGTCAGTGCCAGGTCTGAGTTTAATATAAGTCTGGAAATTATGACTCAAGAAATTATTCCACTGATAATCTACATTTTTCATAGAAAAAATAAGATCAACATTGAAATGCGTATTTCTCGGAACATCTTTCATTACCGCAGTGATCTTATAGTTAGTCTTATCAGCTTCTATGGTTTTACCCATTACTTCTGTTGTGCCAAAATATTTTCGGGCTCCTGTTTCTGAGATCACCACTGTATTCGGTTCGGTCAGTGCTGTATTCGCATTTCCCGCAACCAGGGGAAGGGGGAAGACCTGGAAAAAAGTAGAGTCGGCATGAAATAAACGCTCTTCTGTAATAAACTCACTTCCCTTTTTGATCAGTTTCGATCCGGAGGAAGCATAGATGCGGGTGAAAGTCTCTACTTCCGGGAAGTCTTTTTTGAGCGTTGGCCCCATCGGGTCAGAACTAACGGCCAGTTTCATTTCTGTACCTGCAAAACGTATATCGGAATTTACCCGGTATACATCTGAAGCCCTTTCAAAATGCCTGTCATAACTGATTTCATCAATAACATACAGCGCAATAAGGGTAAAACAGGCCAGGCCAATGGCCAATCCAACAATGTTGATGGCAGAGAATACCTTGTTTTTAAGCAGGTTTCTCCAGGCTATTTTCAGGTAATTGCTGATCATGGTTTTGGTTTTCAGTGGTACGCTACTACTTATCGTTATTCAGTTCTCAGGCTTTTAACCGGATTGGCTTTGGCCGTTTTTAATGCATTCAGACTTACTGTTACAAGGCATATAATCAAGGTAACCATTCCAACCAGGAAGAATACCCATAAGCCAATACGGATGCGATAGTCGAAATTGTTGAGCCAGTCGTTCATCGCCCACCAGGCCAGTGGTATGGCAATCAGGAAAGCAATGGCTACCAATACCAGGAACTCGCGCGACATCAGTATCAGTAACTGCTGCATGGAAGCGCCCAGTATTTTACGGATGCCAATTTCCTTGGTTCTTCTTTCAATGGAGAAAGACACCAGTCCGAATAACCCCAGACAGCACACAAAAATGGCGAGACCGGCAAAAGCAAAGCCCAGTTTGCCAATCAATTGTTCATTGGCAAATTTTTTGTCGAATTCAGTATCCGCAAAACGGTAGTCGAATGGATAATCGGGATTATATTGTTTAAATAGTTTCTCCAGCGAAGCCAGTGTCTGCTGAATATCGGCACCCGCTTTCATGCGGATATTTACACTGTTAGACCATTTGTTCTCATACACAATCATCAAAGGACTGGGCGGAGCATAGGGGGAACTCATGATCAGGTTATCGATCACGCCCACAACGGTTCTTTCCCTGCCAGCCCAGTTGATATTGGTACCTACCGGATTTTTTAATCCCATAATCCGGACTACTTCTTTGTTCAGGATGACAGTATTGGTATCATTCATCCTGAAATCACGGCCATCAATCATTTTAGCCGACATGGCATTGGCAAATCCTTCATCGGCAAATAAAAAGCCAATAACCAGGTTAGGATCATTGGGAGCGCCGGCCCAACGTACACCGGAAGTAAATCCAAAAATATTACTCACTGGCGAAGAGGTTCGGTTTACAGCGGTTACCATGCCGGATTGTAACAAATCATTTTTGAGGGCTGTATAGTTCTTGTTCACATCCCTGGAAGCACTTACCATAAGAAGGTTATGGGTATCATAGCCAAGGTTCCGGCTGCGCACATATTCCAGTTGCTGGTAAATGATAATGGTGGCGGAGATGAGTACAATAGAGACAATGAATTGAGCCGTTACCAACACTTTTCTGGGCATCAGGGCTTTCTTGCCGGGTAAAAAATTACCCTTTAATACTTTCACCGGCTGCAGGGCAGAGAGGTATAATGCAGGGTAACTGCCAGCTACAAAACCCGTAACCAGAATAATGCCGAATGCCAGTAACCAGGTATTGATATGCTGATAAGGCACAACAATTTCCTGTTGCAGTATATTGTTAAACACGGGTAATGCCAGTAATACCATAACAATCGCCAGGAAGAAAGCAATCAGCGAAATCAATACAGATTCTGTAATGAATTGGGTTAGCAATTGTTTGCGTTCAGATCCCAGCGTTTTACGAATACCCACTTCCCGGGCTCTTTTTTCAGAGCGGGCAGTGGAGAGATTCATGAAATTGACACAGGCAATAACCAGAATAATCAATGCTATCCAGGTAAACAGGTTTACGTACTGAATACGACCACCCACATTTTTACCATCCCGGAACTGCTCATACAAACGCCATTTGGTCATCGGATGCAAGATGATGCTTCCACGGGTAGTAGGATTTTCACTGGGTGATTTTGCTTTAATCAGTTGCAATATTTTTTGCTCCAGCTGTGCAATATTGGTGCCTTCTTTCACTTTCAGCATCACCCGGTCGCCGCAATTCACCCATTCATTTTCCCTGTTCCGGGTATCGGGGGAAGAAGGATTGATGGGTATAATGCCATCAAATTGCAAGGTGGAAGCTTTGCTTGGATCTTCAATAATGGCTTTCACATAAGCCATACGGCCATTATTGATTTCCACAGGTTTCCCCAAAGCATTATCCGTATTGCCAAATAGGGTTTTGGTCATAGACTCGGTCAGGATAACCGCATCAGGGTCTGTAACAGCACTGGCATTACCCGCCAGGAAATGATAACTGAAAATATCAAAGAAATCAGCCGACACAGTAAGGGTAGGTCTGTTTACCTTTTTCTCACCTACGGAAAAAAGCGTGGTCTCTCCAAAGGAAACCAAAGCAGCTTTTTCAACTTCCGGAAAAGCCGCTTTAGCAGCCTGGGGCAGCGGATACATCATGTCCGGCCCGGAATTAACTTCTCCATTGAAGTTTCTGTTACCATAAACATGGTAAACGGTATTGTAATTTTTTTGACTTTTATCCCAGGAACGTTCGTTGTAAACCCATAGCATGATCAGTATGGTACAGGTCATACCAATGGCCAGACCCGCTATGTTGATCAATGAGAACACTTTATTCTTAAAAAGGTTTCTCAAGGCTACTTTGAAATAATTGCGTAACATAACAATGTTTTTCAGTTAAAGGATCGTTTACCAATATGTTCTATTCCGTTCTCAGGCTTTTTACAGGATTGGACATGGCTGCTCTCACGGCATGAAAACTTACGGTGATGATAGCAATGCCAATAGCAATGATCACCGTAACCAGGAATATCCACCATTGAATACTTACCCGGTACGGATACTTAGCCAGCCATTGGTGCATCGCAAACCAGGCGATGGGTGCGGCAATCACAAATGAAACCAGTACCAGTTTAATAAACTCTTTCGATAGCAGGGTGGCAATACCTGTAACACTGGCACCCAAAACCTTTCGAACACCAATCTCCTTGGTTCTGGTTTCAGCCATATAGGCGGCCAGACCAAACAAACCCAGACAGGAAATGAAAATGGTTAAACCGGCAAACAAAGCGGCCAATGTACCAGTACGCTGCTCTGATTTGAACTTGGCCTCGTATTGTTCGTCCACAAAATTCAGTTCAACCGGGTTGGATGGGTTATACTTTTTAAGTATCGCTTCAATCTTGTCGATGTTACGGGCAGTGGCATTTTTTTCGTTCAGTTTGAAGTGAACCACATTAAACCAGCCCTTAGCACCTTCAATAATCATGGGTTTGGTAGGATTGTAAGGTGATTGCAAGATGAAATCTTTGATAACGCCTACAATATGCCAGTCGATACCATTGTCTTTAACAATTTTGCCAATCGGATCTTTAAAGCCCATGACTTTAGCAGCCGATTCATTGATGATCATTCCCGTTGAATCGGTGGGATAGGACCTTAGGTCGAAATCGCGGCCTTTCAGCATTTGTAAACCCGTAGTTTTAATCAATCCTTCGTCTGCACAATAGCGGTCGAAATCAGTTTTATCGTTGGGGTCTTTACCTTCCCACTGGAATCCCCAGCTGTCGCTCCAGCCTTCGGTGATGGGTGCACTGGTTTTGGTTACACTGGTTACGGCACCAGATGATAATAATTCGTTTTTAATGAGGGGATAATTTTTTTCAATATCACCGGTGAGAAAATGATACAATAAATTGTTTTTAACATAACCGGTATCGCGGTTGCGGGCATGATCAATCTGTTCTTTTACAATGATGGTGCAGATGATCAGTACAATGGCAAAAGTAAATTGAAGGGTTACCAGGATTTTTCTTGGCGTAACCAGAGCTTTTGTTTTTTGGAAAGTACCCTTCAGTACTTTAACCGGCATAAAGGAGGAAAGATAGAAAGCTGGATAGCTGCCGGCGATGATGCCTGTAAGCAGAATAAAGCCTGCAAATAAAAGCCAGAAAACAGGATTCTGACTTTCGATGGTCAGTTGCTTGTCGGTAAGGGTGTTAAAAGCCGGCAGCGATAATTGAACAATCAATAAAGCTACCAGGCCGGATATAATGGCAAGCACAATGGACTCGCCCAGGAACTGTGATATGAGTGACTGTCTGTTCGCGCCCACTACTTTCCGGATGCCCACTTCCTTGGCTCTTTTTTCACTGCGGGCCGTACTCAGGTTCATGAAGTTGATACAGGCGATTAATAAAATAAAGGCAGCAATGATGGCAAACATGCGCACGAATTCAATCAGACCGCCTGTTTCTACTTCTTTTTCAAAAGAAGAATATAAACGCCAGCGGGAAGAGGGGTAGAGGAACATCTGCCAATTGGGTTCGTCCGGATCGTAACGTTTTTTAAAGGTTTTCAGTTTCTGGTTGATGGACTGAACCGATGCGTTTTGCTTCAGCAATACATAAGTACGGGTAGAGTTATTCCCCCAGTTTTGATCATCTTCTCCCAGTTTGCGTAGATAAGCCCAGGGAACCAATGCCTCAAATTTGAACCGGGTATTGTTGGGCAGGTCTTTGATAACGCCGGTTACGGTAAAATTATCCTTATTATCAATCAGTATATTCTTACCCATGGGCTCTTCCTCGCCAAATAATTTTTTGGCCAGTGTTTCCGTCACCACAATACCATAAGGTGCTTTCAGTGCCTGATCGATATTGCCTTTTACCAGGGGAAATGAAAACATGTTCAGGAACATGGAATCCACGATATTCCCTTTGATCTTTAAGCGCTTTTCACCCACCACGGCCAATACGCTGCGCTGCCAGTCGGCCCGCACCGCCATCTCCACTTCCGGAAAATCTTTTTCAAGCGTACGTGCCAATACCTTGGGGGTGGTGTTCCAGGACTGCAGCTTTCCGCTGAACTCAGACCGGTTCCAGGCTTCATAGATGCGATCCTTTTTTTCATGGAACTGGTCATAACTCACTTCGTTCTGGATCCACAATAAAATCAGCATAGCGCTGGCCATACCAATAGCCAGTCCCACAATGTTTATAACAGAAAAAGCTTTGTTTTTATACAGGTTTCTCCAGGTTAATTTCAGGTAATTCCAGATCATGATTCGCGCTTAAGTTTGGGTGTACGGGGTGAATTGCTCAGACAAGTATGTTCTCGGTAACGGTTTGGCCATCCAGCATGCGGATGATCCGGTGGCTGTAACGGGCATCGTGTTCAGAGTGTGTTACCATGATAATAGTAGTACCCTGCTCATTCAACTGTGTCAGCAATTCCATTACTTCATTACCATTGGAAGAGTCGAGGTTACCGGTAGGCTCATCCGCTAAAATCAGCTTGGGATTATTCACCACGGCGCGGGCCACCGCCACACGTTGCTGCTGACCACCCGATAATTGCTGGGGATAGTGATTGCGGCGGTGCATAATCTGTACTTTTTCCAGCACAGCTTCCACTTTCTGTTTGCGTTCGGCTGCCTTAACACCGGTATAAATCAGGGGGAGCTCCACATTTTCAAAAACCGTAAGCTCATCAATCAGGTTAAAACTTTGAAATACAAAGCCAATATTGTGTTTACGCAGATCTGCACGTTGTCTTTCATTATAACCCGCAATCTCGGTTCCGTTGAAAACAAAACTTCCGGCATCGGGATCATCAAGAAGCCCCAGGATATTCAACAGGGTAGATTTGCCGCAACCAGACGGACCCATGATGGCTACAAATTCTCCTTCCTTGATCTCCAGTGATAATTTGTTCAGTGCGATGGTTTCCACTTCATCGGTCCGGTAGATTTTTTCCAGGTTGGTGATCTTTATCATTGTATGGTGTTTTGTGAGTGTTAAGGTTTCTTATTAAAGAAATAGTTGTTTAATTTTTCTTGAGTACGAGCTCCTGCATTTTTTCGTAATTCTCATAGCTGGAGGTAACCACTTTTTCGCCGGGCTTCAGTCCCTGAACAACTTCATAGAAATCCGGATTCTGACGATTGAGCTGTATATCCACACGGTAGGCTTTGGTTCCGTCTTCACTTACTTTGAAGATCCAGTTACCACCCGTTTGCTGGTAAAAACCACCCTTGGGTATCAATACAGCCTGCGTTTCATCACTCAGCGCGAGTCCGATTTGTAAGGTCTGACCCCGACGGATACCCTGCGGAACTGCTCCTTCAAACTGCATATCAACCTGGAAACGCCCTGCTGTTACCTGTGTATATACTTTGGTGATTTTGAGTTTATAGCTCTTGTTGGCAAAACTGAAATCTCCCATCAGGCCAATAAATACCCGGGAGATATAGTGTTCATCAATATCAACACGCACTTTAAAACCATTCAGTACATCAATTTGTCCGAGTCTTTCACCCTGGCGCTTATTCTGACCAATTTCCGCATCCATGGAAGTAAGCTGACCGTCGATTGGTGCCCTGACTACCAGGTCGCCCACTTTTTTACGCGTCAGATCCAGCGCATTGCGGGATCCTTCAAAGAGTTGTTTGGCCTGCTCCAGACTTTGTTTGGTGGATACGGAATCCTGACGCAAAATCTGCTGTGCCAGTCTTTTCTTTTCCAGCTGGTAGTTGTAGTTATTTTCAGACTGACGGAATTCCTGCAACCCAATCGCTTTTTGTGCATACAGTACTTTGTTCAGATCGTATACACGTTTGGCTTCCTTCAGCAGGTTGTCTACATCGGTCATCTGGTTCAGTCGGGTAACCGTGTTTTGTTCTGCCGCGTTGCGGGCGATCTGCATTTGTGTAAGCAGGTTGTATACCTGGGTCTCCTGGGTTACCAGGCTCAGGGCCAGATCGGTGTTGGATAAACGCATGATGGGCTGCCCTTTTTTCATAATGGCACCATCTTCCACAAATTTCTCTTCTACACGACCGCCTTCCTGCGCATCGAGGTAAATGGTGGTGAGAGGAAGCACAATCCCATTAACGGGAATATATTCTTTAAAAGGCCCTTTGGTAACGGTACTGATGGTGATTCTTTCGGTATCTACATTCAATTTGCTGTTACCGGATGTGTAATAATAACTACCGGCAATCAAAGCAACAATACCTACGGCAATAGCAATGGTGAGGATGCGTTTGGAATTCCATTTCTTTTTCTGAATGACTCTGTCCACAGTTGTTTGGTTTTAAGTGTTGTGATTTTCGCTGGTGAAAACTTTCCCTAAATCAGGTGAATCATATTAATATCGGATACTTCAGGCATTTTGGCCTGGGGCTGGCAACTGCTGCTGCTGTACAAAACAACCACCAGGAACAGGGTGGTCAGAAACAGGCTGAACCCGATTAAGGAGGCTTTGGAACTTTGTATCGCTTTCATAGTGTACGGTTTGTGCCAATCTTATTGAAAGGATGGTGCCAAACCTGTAATTATTTGAAAATCAATACATTTAGTTTTCTGAACCACCGAACACTGTCCGCATCCGAACAAAAACTGTCCGGTTTTGATACAGTGGGGTATGGTTTATGGTTTTTGGTTTATGGTTTATGGTTTTTGGTTTGGGGTTGGAGGTTGAGGGGGGAATAGGATATTCCAATGCCGGTCAAAAAATCAAAGATCCTACATCTGCGATCTGACATCACAAATCTGCCTTATCTTGCTTTTGATAGAAAACGGCATTTATGAGTCTCAAGAAGGCCAGTATCCTGGTAATTGATGATGATACGGATGTACTCACAGCAGTACGGGTATTGTTGCGTACCGAAGTGAAGCAGGTGGTAACAGAGAAAAACCCCGAACAGATACCACATCATTTAGCGCAACAGGATTTTGACCTGGTTATGCTGGATATGAATTTCAATGCATCCATCAATACCGGCAATGAAGGTATTTACTGGTTGCAGCGTATTAAAGCATTAAAGCCCTCGGTGGGTGTGATCATGATTACCGCTTACGGAGATATAGACCTGGCCGTGCGCTCGCTCAAAGAAGGGGCTTCAGATTTTGTGGTGAAGCCATGGCATAATGAAAAACTCATCACATCCCTGGAAACGGTATTGCAAAAGACAGGGGTAAACCGGCCGGCCGATCTTCCCGGTATGGTGCAACCGGTTCAGGAGAATGGAATGATTGGCAGGAGTGAAGCCATGGAAGAGATTTTTGTGAAGATCAATAAAATCGCACCTACGGAGGCCAATATCCTGATCCTCGGCGAAAACGGAACCGGTAAAGACCTGATCGCTTCGGCCATTCACCAGCAATCCCTAAGGGCGAACAAGCCTTATGTCAAGGTAGATGTGGGCGCATTAACTGAAAGCTTATTTGAAAGCGAATTATTCGGTCATAAAAAAGGCGCTTTTACGGATGCACGCGAAGATCGTGTGGGGCGTTTTGAAGCTGCCGGTGGCGGAACATTGTTCCTGGATGAAATCGGAAATATTTCACTGCAGCAACAGGCTAAACTGCTGAGTGTTTTGCAAAACAGGATGGTTACCCGCCTGGGATCCAATCAGCCGGTACCCATTGATATACGCTTAATCTGTGCCACCAATCTTCCCCTCAGTGAACTGGCCAATGAAAACCGTTTCCGGAAAGACCTGGTATACCGCATCAATACGGTGGAGATTATGGTGCCACCCCTGCGCAAACGCCGGGAAGATATACCCCTGCTTGCCGAACATTTTGCACGTGTTTATGCCGCCAAATACCTGAAGCCGAATATCAGTTTTCATGATTCCGCCATCGATAAATTATTGCAATATCCCTTTCCGGGCAATGTGCGTGAATTGCAATACACCATTGAAAGGGCCATCATTATGGCAGACCATGACGTGATTGAAGCCAAGGACCTGTTGTTTTCCCCGCTGGAAACACCCGTATCGGATGCTGCGGAAACAGATGATATGAAATTGAGCACCATGGAAAAAAATACCATCATGCGCGTGGTGGATAAACACAATGGTAATATTACCCGTGCTGCCAAAGAACTCGGACTCACCAGAACCGCATTATACCGTCGCTTAAGTAAATACGATCTCTAACCCGAATCAATGAACCACAGATGTCAGCTAAACGTTTTCAATGGGATATACTGATCCGGGTGGTTTTAATTTTCCTGACCACAACGGCCGCCTCTTTTGTATTGGTAAAGCAATGGTATGTGTATGAAGTGATTATCCTGCCGGTGATCATATACCAGGTGATTGATTTTTACCGTTTTCATAAACAGGCCGAACGGGAAGTGCAACAGTTTGTGGAATCGATCCAGTACCGCGATTTCTCCAGGAATTTTAATGTACAGGGGGCTCCACTGGAACTGAAACCACTACGGAAAGGTTTTAATGATATCAACTCTACCTTTAAATTAATCACCAAGGAAAAAGAAACACAGTTTCAATACCTGCAAAAAGTACTGGAGCTGGTGGATACCGGTATCCTGTCTTTTGAAATGCAAACGGGAGAAGTGGTCTGGATGAACGAATCGCTCAAGAAAATTCTACTGACCCCTTATCTCAAAACCATTCATTCCCTCGAAAAACGCGATCCGCTCTTATATGAACAATTGGTTCACCTGAAACCCGGCAACAGCATTGTGGTGAATATACACCAGGAAAAAACAACCATCAAAGTCCTGGTTTCTGCCACCGCATTTCAAACCGATGACAAGAAGTTTCAACTCATGGCTTTCCAGAATGTCAATGCAGCACTGGATGAAACAGAATCAAAAGCCTGGCAGCGACTCCTGAGTGTTATGACGCATGAGATCATGAATTCCGTAGCACCAATTTCTTCCCTGGCCGATACCCTGAAAAATCGGTTACAGGCTTCTGTACAACACCTCGATAACAGCAATGGCGTTGTGGAGGATCTGGAAGTGGGTATTAATACCATCAAACGACGTAGTGAGGGTTTGTTGAAATTTGCACAGGTATACCGTAACCTCAATAAGATTACCACACCAACCTTGAAAAAAGTATATGTGCGTGATCTATTTGAAAGTATGCACAACCTCATGGAACCAACACTGGAACAGAAAGGTATTGAAATGGAAGTGGTACTGAAAGATCCGGATCTGTCGCTGGAACTGGACAGCAATCTGATAGAGCAGGTACTGATCAACCTGATCATCAATGCCATGGATGCAGTGAAAGAGTCGGCCGACCCCCGTATTATACTCTCAGCCCAGCAAACAGCCAATCAGAAACTAATCATCAAGGTTTCCGATAACGGTACAGGCATGACAGAAGAAGTACTGAACAATATTTTTATTCCCTTCTTCAGCACCAAGAAAAATGGCAGCGGTATCGGCCTCAGCCTTTGCAAACAGATCATGATGCTGCACAAAGGCAATATCTCTGTCCAGTCCATCGTAGGGCAGGGGACTGCGTTCTCCTTGCAATTTTAGGAGGTTGGAAGTTGAAGGTTAGAGGTTAGAGGTTGGAAGTTGGTTTAGCTTTCAGATAAAGCCTACACACAGTACTGATTACTCACCACTCACTACTGACTACTCACTTAATAATCACCGTCCCCAATTGCCTGGTCAGTTCTTTTTCAATTTCTTTCAGGTGCAGATGCACTTCGTGTAGTTTTTTGAAATCATCGTAGGAAGCATGTTCAATATCGCGCTGGTTCTCTTCGATCATTTTTTTGATCTTGCGCAATTTGTAGTAGTTAACGCTCATCAGTACATCCTGCCGGCTCACATCCCTGTTTACAATATTCATATTCTCCATCACTTCGTCCCATTTCTGACTTAACTCATGGGGGGAGACGGAAATATTGATGATGAGGTTGCGGATATTTTCATTCTCGTGGTAGAGCATGGTTTTGGTAGAGGGCTCAAGACCACGGTTGTAGAGGTTACGGTATTCATCAAACAACTGCTCCAGTTGCGGATTGTCGAAGTGGAATTGTTCCAGCTCCTCAAATATATAATCCGCCATATTGCGATGTTCATCCCAAACGCGGAGGCCATATTCCAGCAACACCCGCAGCACATTTTTCTCGTGCGCTTCATCCTGCAGCAACATACTGCTGGTCTCATTCAATACATCTTCTGGCTGACCAACCGGATCCTGCATGAACTGACTGGCATCATCAAAAGGCAGTTTTTTTTCTTCCTTACTGATCCGGTCGCGTTTGTATTTATTCACCAGGTTGGTAAGTCCTGCTTCATCAATGCGTAAGAGACCGGCACACTGTCGTATATAGTCCTGCTGCCGGGTAAAATCTTCCGCTTTATTGATTTTACTGAGGGTTTCAGCAATCTGGTTAACAACCGAACTCTTGCGGGTAACATCGGTGCCCGCTTCTTTCAGCATGACTTCCAGCTGAAAGAGAATAAAATCTTTCTTGGAACTGGCAACAAACTCATTGAAAGCCTGGGCACCTACTTTATTCACGTAGCTGTCGGGATCTTCATTATCGGGTATCAGAACCAGGCGCACATTCAAGCCCTCTTCCAGCGCCATATCCAGTCCGCGCAGTGCAGCTTTCACACCGGCATTATCGCCATCGTAAATGATGGTGAGGTTATTGGTATATTTTTTAATGATGCGGATCTGGTCGGTGGTGAGGGATGTGCCGCCACTGGCTACCACATTTTCAATACCGGCCTGGTGCAGGCTGATGACATCGGTATAACCTTCCACCAGCAAACATTCATCGGCTTTATCAATGGCCATCCTGGCGAAATAAGAACCATAGAGGATCTTACTCTTGATGTATATTTCGTTTTCCGGTGTATTGATGTATTTGGGGCCACGGTCGCTTTTGCCAATCACACGCGCACCAAAGCCAATGATCTTCCCGGTATTATTATGAATGGGGAAGATGATACGGCCGCGGTAATTATCAACCAGCTCATTATTGTTGCGTTGGGCAACCAGGCCGGTACGGGGTAAAAGTTCGGGATTAAACTGGTTGGCCAGCAGGGCCTTGGTAAGCGTATCTCTGGACTCGGGATTATAGCCCAGCTGGAATTTCTGCATAATGGCTTCCCGGAAGCCGCGTTCCTGCAGGTAGGAGAGGGCATTGGCCCTGCCTTCTTCGGACTTGAATAATTGTTCGGAGAAAAACTGTTGCGCAAAACTGTTGATGATGAAAAGACTCTCGGCTGTTTGCTGAACCTGTTTCTGTTCAGCAGAGACTTCTGTTTCTTCTACCTCAATATTGTAGCGGGCAGCCAGCCAGCGCAGGGCTTCCACATAACTATATTTCTCATGTTCCATCAGGAAAGTGATGGAATTGCCACTTTTGCCACAACCAAAACATTTAAAAATCTCTTTGGCCGGGGATACGGTAAAAGAGGGTGTTTTTTCGTTGTGAAAAGGACAGAGGCCCAGGTAATTGGTTCCGCGTTTCTTAAGCTTCACAAATTCTCCCACGATATCCATGATATCAATGCGACTGGTGATCTGTTGTATGGTGTTGGGAGAAATCATGGTACGGGGGAAAAGTCAAAAGTCAAAAATCAAAAATCAAAAGTTAAAAGACAGCAGGGGCCATAGCTACTCACTACTCACTCCTTCCGGCCCGAAAATACAATTTTGGCACAGGAAATTGGACAATTGTATCATTTCCTTATTTTTAACTATGCTAAAAAAAGAACGACAGGCCTATATTATTCAGCAGATCAACATTCACAACAAAGTATTGTCTTCTGATCTGAGTGTACAGTTGGATGTATCGGAAGATACCGTGCGCCGCGATTTGCAGGAACTGGCCGAAGAGGGTAAGCTCATTAAGGTACATGGGGGAGCACTGTCCAAGTCCTTCCACTTCACCCTGGAAAGCAGTACCATTTATTCGCATCCCGAGAAAAAAAGCATTGCTTATAAAGCCGCACAACTCATTAAAGATGGCATGTTTGTGGTCTTATCCGGTGGTACCACCATCCGGGAGCTGGTAAAAGCACTGCCTCCCGACCTGAATGCAACATTCATTACCGTAAGTGTACCCATTGCGCTGGAATTACTGGAACACCCAACCAGCGAAGTGATTTTCCTGGGTAATAAGCTGTCCAAGACGGCACAGATTTCTATTGGAGCAGAAGTGGTACAAAGACTGGGCAGTATCCGTGCAGATCTTTGTTTCCTGGGTACCAATAGTATGGACGCTACTTATGGTATTACCGATCTGGAATGGGAGATCATTGAAGTGAAGAAAGCCATGATTCATTGTGCACAAAAAACCGTTTCACTGGCCATTTCAGAAAAACTCAATACCACACAACGGTTACAGGTTTGTAAGCCGGAAGAGATTGATTACCTCATTACAGAGCTGGAGCCGGGTGATCCCTTGCTGAAGCCATACCACGATAAGGGTATTACGATTTTGTAACCTGTTGTGTTTAAATGATTTAAGTCCGTCTACTCAAGACGGATTTTTTTTATTCGTACTAGTATTGATAATCATGTAGTTAGGGTAAAATAGCAGATGTTCGTCTGCTCATTTATTGCAAGTTTTTGTAAGATTAACAGATTTCAGCAGTCGATTTTCGGGATTTTGCCGGAATGTACTTTTTGCAGGTTTTTGCGGAAATGTGAATAAACCGTACTGGCTGTGAAAAAAATATTGTGGGATATATTCGTAAATCTGGGCGACAAACTTTAACATTGCTTTAGTTTTCTGTGAATAATGTATTATAGCTGATTTTTGCGGCTTTTTGCGTTAAAAAAATTGGGGACTGATGCATTGTTTTGCAGGAATTGATTGTCTAATTAAGTGTTCGGGGCTTGCCATACGAAGAGTCCTGTTCGCTAACGTCTTTTAAAAGAAACCAAAAAACCTGTTATGAGAAATTTCGTCTCAATGATGAAAGTGGCGTTTTTGCTGCTTTTTGTATGCTCGCTGCCATCATTTGGCCAGGCGCAGACAGTAACCGGAACGGTAACTGATGCAGCCACCAAATCTCCGTTGGCGGGTGTGACCGTAAAGGTGGTGGGAAGCAGCGTTGCTGCCCAAACCAACGACAAGGGTGTTTTTACCATCCGTGCGAACAACGGTCAACGTCTCCAGATTAGTTATGTAGGTTACCAGGCCAGAACGGTTACGGTTACCGGCGGTTCATTGGGTATTGCCCTGACTGCTGAAGTATCTGAACTGGAAGAAGTGGTAGTAGCGATGGACATTAAGAGAAAGCCCCGCGAACTGGGTTACTCTGTACAAAAAGTAGGTGGTAAGGAAATCCAGGAATCACAGCGTGAGAACTTCCTGAACAGTCTGCAAGGCCGTGTATCGGGTCTGACCATTACACCTACCAACGGTGCTGCCGGTGCTTCTTCACAGATTGTATTGCGTGGTTTTAACTCGCTCTCCCTGAGTAACCAGCCCCTGTTTGTGATCGATGGTATCATTGTTGATAACCAAACCATGGATGAAACTTCCAATGGTGGTACTGCATTGGGTCTGGCTTCTGACCGTCCGAACCGTCAGAACGACTATACCAACCGTATTGCGGATCTGAACCCCAACGATATTGAATCAGTAACCGTACTGAAAGGACCTGAAGCAACTGCCCTCTATGGTAGCCAGGCCAGCTCCGGTGCGATTGTGATTACCACCAAGAAAGCACGTGTGGACAATGGCCGCAAAATGAATATCAGTTATGATAACAGTTTCCGTTTCCAGGAGCTGACCCGTTTTGCCAAAACCTATGATGCTTATTCTCCCGGAACCAATGGTGTTACGGAATTCCGTTTTTCACCTTATTTCGGTGCAGCGAAGCCTCAGACTGAGCAGAAGTTCGATAATATCGACAACTTCTTCCGTACTGGTTTTTCTCAAACACATAACCTGAGTGTTGATTTTGGTAATAAAGTATCTTCTTTCCGTGTTTCAGGTTCTGCCTTTAACCAGAAAGGGGTAGTACCTACCAACGATTATAAGCGTTACACTTTGCGTGTATCCAATACTACCAAGATTGGTAAGTACATCGATATCTCA
>JAACZQ010000055.1 GCA_009996675.1 Chitinophagaceae bacterium | reverse complement strand
GCTCCTGGCGCCCATGGAAGATGTGAGCGACCCGCCTTTTCGTGTGGTCTGTAAAGACAATGGCGCCGATCTCATGTATACCGAATTCATCAGCAGTGAGGGACTGATCCGGGATGCCATCAAGAGCCGCCGCAAGCTGGATATCTTTGATTATGAGCGCCCCATAGGCATACAGATCTTTGGGGGTGACGAAGACAGCCTGGCCATGGCGGCCAAAATTGTGGAAGTTACCCAACCCGATCTGCTCGATATTAATTTTGGCTGCCCCGTTAAAAAAGTAGCTGGCAAGGGTGCCGGCGCCGGGGTATTGAAGGACATTGACCTGATGGTGCGTCTGACCGATGCTGTTGTGAAAGCCACTAACCTGCCGGTTACCGTAAAAACCCGCCTGGGTTGGGATGAAAACAGCAAGAATATTGAAGAAGTAGCCGAACGCCTGCAGGATGTGGGTATTAAAGCACTAAGCATTCATGGCAGAACCCGCTCTCAGATGTATAAGGGTGAGGCCGACTGGACCCTGATTGGCCAGGTGAAAAACAACCCGCGTATTCATATACCCATTTTTGGCAATGGCGATATCGACAGCCCGCAGAAAGCGGTGGAATACAAGAACCGTTATGGTGTTGACGGGGTAATGATTGGCCGTGCCGCTATTGGTTATCCCTGGATCTTCCGCGAGATCAAACACTATATTCAAACCGGCGAATTAATGCCGCCGCCCACTTTGGAAGAAAGGGTTGATGTTTGCCGCAAACACCTCCGCAAATCCATAGAATGGAAAGGCACCATTGTTGGCATCAACGAAATGCGCCGCCACTATGCCAATTACCTCAAAGGCTTGCCCGGCATTAAAGACTATCGCAATCGCCTGGTTACGTTAAAAACCATGGAAGAAGTGGAAGGGGTACTGGATGAAATTGCCGTACACTATAAAGGCGTGGAGATAACACACAACCCGATTGTGCTGGAGAATTACCACGAACATTGTCCGTTGTGATCCTGTTATTTGTCCGGCCCAAGCATTTCCAGCACTTCCTTACTCAGTGGTGATACTGTTTGCGGGAAGAAAGCTTCGAGTGACCCTTTTTCATCAATCAGGTATTTGCAGAAATTCCAGGTAGGCTCCTGGTTGCACCAGCCATTTTTGGCGGCCTGACTCAGCCAGGCAAACACAGGGTTCTGATCGTTTGTCTTAATCACGACACTCTTTTTTGCCAGTGGAAATGTTACCCCGTAGTTAATGGTACAGAAACTGGCAATAGCTGCATCATCACGCTGTTCCTGCTGCTTGAAATCATTGGCCGGGAAACCCATGATCACCAGTTTACCCTCATACCGTTTGTACAGTTCCTGCAATTCAGCATACTGACCGGTATAACCACAATCGCTGGCCGTATTTACCAGCAATACTTTTTTACCCCGCAGGGAGTCGAAGGAAAAAACGCTGCCATTATTCAAGGTTGTTTGTAAACTGTAAAAATCTTGCCGGGGTTGCATGGATTGTTTGTTGAGTTGAATACCCTTTTTACTACTGCCCAATAGTTTGGATGGCAGCATAATAATCGGGTACAAGGTTTTCATGAATGATTGTCGCCAGGTCATATCCTTCCTTTTAATGAAGAAAAGTATTGCTGCAATAACAAGTAGTATGATGATTGGTTTGCGCATCACAAAAGTATTAACGGATAAACCATTTAAACAACCACAGTTTTCCCTTGAATGGCGGGTACTTCATAGCAGGATCGAACCAGGTGGGTGTTTTTAAAACGGCTTTTTGGTGACTGAAGGTATCAAATGAATATTTACCATGGTACCGTCCCGAGCCACTGAATCCCCTGCCCCCGAATGGCAAATGGTGATTGGTGGCGTGCCAGCTGGCATTGTTGATGCAGGCTGCGCCAGCCGGTACCTGATCAAGCCAGGCACGTTCTTTTTTAGTGCTGCCTGTGAACAGGTAAAAAGCCAATGGATTCGGGTTCCGTTGTATGATCTCCATGGCCTGCTCCATACTATCATATGCAATAATTGGTAAGACCGGACCAAATATCTCTTCCGTCATGACTGGTGCTTGCAGGTCGGTTACTTCCAGCAAACAGGGTTCAATGTATAATGTTTCTTCCTGGCTGTTACCCCCGTGCAATACCGTTCCCTGCGACAGGTAATTACGCAGCCGGTTAAACTGTTTTGCATTAATGATTTTACCGTATTCATAACTCTGCTGCGGATCGGTACTGAAGAATGCTTCAATTTTCTGCCGGATGGCTGAAACCAGTTTGTCTTTTACAGAACGATGCACCAGTATATAATCCGGCGCAATACACATTTGTCCTGCATTCGAGAATTTGGTCACGGTAATGCGATTGGCAGCCACTTGAATATTGGCATCGGCTTCTACCACACAGGGACTCTTGCCTCCCAGTTCCAGGGTTACCGGTACCAGTTTCTCTGCCGCCATTTTATAAATGATGCGTCCTACTGCCGTACTCCCGGTATACAAGACATGATCAAATGTATAGTGTTCCATCATGGCCGGTATCACCGTTGCACCGTCGCCGGGTATACAGCAGATGTATTCGGGTGGAAAAGTTTGTTCTATGATGGATTGCATTAATGCAGCGGTAGCCGGTGCAAACTCGCTGGGTTTTAAGACTACGCAGTTTCCGGCGGCAATAGCCCCAACCAGGGGTGTGAGCAATAACTGCAAGGGATAGTTCCAGGGAGCAATAATCAATACCACACCCAGCGGTTCAGACTCTACGCGACTGGAGCTGGGCAGGTTGAGCAGATTGGTGGGTTTATGTTGCGGTTCCATCCAGGCTTTCAGCCATTTGAGGGTATGGTTGAGTTCACTCAGCAGAAAACCATTTTCTGTTACCCAGCTTTCTTCCGGACTTTTCCGAAGGTCCTGGTATAATGCATCATAAATAGCCTGTTCCTGTGTTTCAATGGCTTTTTTCAAAGCCAGCAACTGTTGTTTCCGGAATGCATAGGATCTGGTATGCCCTTCGCGGAAATAAGCACGCATGTTTGCTAAATGACCCGGCAGATCGTTAATCATAGTACAAGTTAGGGATGAATGTTGGAAGTTGGCGGTTGACATCACTACTGACTACTGACTACTGACTACTCACCATCCTAAGGTTATTTTCAGAAAAAAATCTCACCCCATGCAACGGCTGGTATCAAATTTGTATCATATATATGTAATCACTCAAATATGCGGTTGGGAAACTGGTTTTTCTACTGCATATTTGCACTCCCAATGAATGCACTGAGCCCGAAAGCAATTGAAAATTAAATAGTTATGAGCATTCAACGTTTCCTCCTGATAGCGGGCTGTGCATTGTTAGGCGCTTGCAGCGCTTCCCGGCCGGCCGCACATGTTATTATCAACAATGAAAGTAACCAGGAATTACCCATTGAGTTATCCATCATTAAAAAGCATGATGGCAGTACCCGGCACACGGTAACCAAAACCCTGAAGCCTGGTTTGCAGGAAATTGCATTCCGCAAATTTCCGAAAGGGGCTTATGCGGTAACCGTGAAGGCACACGATGGTCTGATTCATACCCAACAGCCGCTAGCACTGGATACAGACCGCTGGGTGATGATTACGTACATGCACAACGACTCCCTGACCATCCAGAAACGGTTTGGCTATGTAGATACCCAGAACCTGAAAAAGATCAATGGTAAATACACCGGTCTCGAGCTCTACATTGAAAACCGTTGTCCGCCGAATCTGGTATCGCTGAAATAACTGCAATTTTTTTGCTGCCGGAGTGAAGACAAAAGAATACCACTATTAGTAAGAATAATATCAGGGTATGCTGCTGGCATAATGGAAGAATTTGAATACATTCATATCTCCATTATTCTACTATTCAACAACACGATTGCAGCATGAAAAAGAAACCATCTCAGCAGCAGGATCAGTCCGCTGCTCAGAACGATTCCCGCAGGCAGTTTTTGCGGAATGGCCTCACCGCTATGGCCGGATTTTATATTGTTCCCCGTCATGTATTAGGACGTGGTTTTACAGCCCCGAGCGACAAACTGCAGATTGCAGGTATTGGAGCTGGTGGTAAAGGTGAGAGCGACCTGTTTAGTTTTTTCAATAGTGGCAAAGCAGATATTGCTTTTCTCTGCGATGTTGACTCCCGCCAGACCGCCAAAAGCCGTGAGCGTTATCCCAAGGCCAAAGTGTATGAAGATTACCGGGAAATGCTGGATAAGGAACATAAGTATATCGATGCTGTTTCCGTATCAACCCCCGATCACATGCACGCAGTTCAGGCCATGGCTGCCATGCAACTGAATAAACACGTTTACGTTCAAAAACCACTTTCCCACGATATCTATGAAGCCCGTATGCTTACGCAGGCGGCTCATCGTTACAAAGTCGTTACCCAAATGGGCAACCAGGGCTCTTCCGGAGACGGTGTTCGTCAGCTGATCGACTGGTATAATGCCGGTCTCATTGGTGATGTACATACCATCTATGCCTATACCGACAGACCGGTATGGCCACAGGGTATCAAATGGTCAAAAGAAACACCACCTCTACCCGCTGGCCTTAACTGGGATCTCTGGCTGGGTACAGCACCTTATAAAGATTATGTAGACAATCTCGTGCCTTTCAACTGGCGCGGCTGGTGGGATTATGGTACCGGCGCACTGGGCGATATGGCCTGTCATATTATGGCACCCGCATTTGCGGTTCTCGGATTGGGTTATCCCGTATCGGCCGAGTGCAGTGTGGCCAAACGTTATGAGCGAAACTGGACTGCCGTATATGCACCGGAATGTGGACCCACCGCTTCGCATATCATTCTCAAGTTCAAAGGTGAGAATGGCAAACCTGATGTTACCCTTCACTGGATGGATGGTGGTATACAACCTGAGCGTCCGGAAGAATTGGGACCCAATGAAATGATGGGTGATGGCGGCAACGGAACCATCTTCATCGGCACCAAGGGTAAAATGATGTGTGGCACTTATGGTGCGTTACCCAACCTGTTACCCACCAATCTCACCAAAACAACACAGGTGCCTCAAACCATTGCCCGTGTTCCCAATGGAGATAATGGTCACTACGCTGCCTGGGTAGAAGCAGCTATTGCCGGTTATGGCAGCCCGCTCGCTAAAAACCTCAGCTCGCATTTTGATATCGCCGGTCCGCTTACCGAAAGTGTACTGATGGGTAACCTGGCGATCCGTAGTTACGATCTGCAGCGCAAAGATGATAAAGGCAATATCAGATACCCCGGTCGCAACATCCGCCTCATGTGGGATGGTCCGAATATGAAGATCACCAACTTTGATGATGCCAACCAGTTTGTGAAACGCACGTATCGTGAAGGATGGAGCCTGGGTGTGTAATACCATCAACAAGCCATTAAAAAAAGCGGCCTTGCAATGCAAGGCCGCTTTTTTTAACTATACGATTCCGGTTGTTGATTTATAGCTGGAATGCCTTCATGTATTTGGCATCGGCTTCCGCGCTTTCAATTGGATTGGTGCCGGTAAAAGCTTCCTGTTCTACAATGAAAGTCTGTAATCCCTGTTTTCTGCCTTCGGCCAGAATTGATTTGAAATCAATATGCCCTTTGCCGAGCTGACAGGATTCCTGTCCTTTTTCGGTTTTGGTCATGTCTTTCACATGGCAAAGACGGAAACGATTGGGATATTTTTGGAACCAGGTTTTAGGATCCTGCCCGGCTGCCACTACCCAGTAAATATCCATTTCAAAATCAACCAGGTTCTTATCTGTTCCTTCCATCATTACATCCTGTGGCATCACGCCATCGATGGGTTTGAAGGAATAGTCGTGGTTATGATAAGCAAAACGGATTCCGTTCTTTTTGGCGATTTCACCGCACTTATTAAACTCATCATTAAAGCGCTTAAAAGCATCCATATCTTTCTGGGGACCTTTGTATGCGCAGATCAGGTGTTTCATGCCAATCTCTGCTGCTTCCGCGGCTTTGCGTTCAAACTCTACGGTGTTATTGCAGTGGGATGAAACGATCTTCATACCCAGTTCATCCATATACTTTTTGAACTCGGTATTCTTCATGCCCCAGAACATCCCCTTCTGCCCCTCAAAACTTTCGATTTGTTTATAGCCGAAGGAAGATAATTTAGCAAGGGTAGCACGCGCATCTTTACCCATATCATCCCGAACGGTCCATAATTGTATCCCGAAATTACCCAGGGGTTTATAAGTCAGTTCATCCAGGATAGAAGACTTCCCTGCAAAAGGTAATCCCAATGCCAGGGCAGCAAATCCGCCATTGCGGAGGAATTCTCTACGGTTGGTTGACATGATGTATTGTTTATGTAGTTATTGTATGGAGTGAACGGTAAAAATGAGCAGTCAAAAGTGAGGCGGAATACTCCCCGTTTCACTTTTGACTGCTTACTGCTCAGCCCTTCTTATGTTGCCCAGGCCTTATCACCTTTTTTATAGTCGATGCAACCCTCATATTTGCCTGGCACTGCCACATAACGCAGGGCTTTGGTAGCACCTACTTCGGAACTGAAATAACCCCAGAGGGTCAGCTCCTTCATCATGCGGAAATAATGGTTCGGGTCTTCTTTTTTCTTGTTCTGCTGGTATTCCTTGGCTTCCTTATCCAGTTCTACAAGCAGGTCGTGACGCTCCTGTGCCGAACTTTCCATGAAAGACTTGTTGTGTTTTTTCTTACTGGCTTCATCCAGTTTTTTCAAACCATCTTTAAAAATGGTTTGATCTTTCGGTTCGTAACAATCGGTGACAATCACTTTCATGAACTCGCCAATTTTGGCTTCTTTGGCACCCGGTGTACTGGTAGCAGGCAGGATGGTTTCACCTACTTCATCCAGGAAACTGATTTCATCGGCTGAAAAGCTGATGGCAGCATCTGAACCACTGGTTTTACAACCAGATAAAAAAGCGCTTGAACCGATGATGGTACCTCCCAGGAGCAGGGCTACACTGGAAAGGGCTTCTCTTCTATTCATGTTGACAATTTTTTGTTTGTGAAACGGTATGCATTCGCAATACCGCTGATTACAGATTTTGTTTTTTCATTTCATTCACGGCAAAATCAACTGCTCTGGCCGTAAACGCCATATACGTCAGTGATGGGTTTACACAGGCAGAAGATGTCATGAATGCGCCATCGGTAACAAATACGTTGGGTGCATCCCAAACCTGGTTATTACCATTCAGTACAGATGTTTTGGGATCGCGACCCATACGGGCGGTACCCATTTCGTGGATACCACGGCCCATGATGGCATTATCATCGTAACCATATACATCTTTCACGCCGGCATTGGTCAGCATTTCCATAGCATCTTCCTTCATGTCTTTGCGCATTTTCAACTCATTTTCCTTGAGTTCGCAATCGAAGGAGAGCACATTCAGTCCCCATTTATCCTTTACATTTTTGTCGAGGAATATGCGGTTGCTGTGGTCTGGCAATATCTCACCAAAACCACCCATACCCATCGTCCAGCTACCGGGTTCTGTTAATGCGTCTTTGAATTCACCACCGATACTCAGTTCGGCCACTTCACGGCTCCATCCCTGGCGTCCGGCACCACCCTGGTAACCAAAACCACGCAGGTAATCGCGTTTATCGCCGTTGAAATTGCGGTAACGGGGAATATAAATACCATTGGCGCGGCGGCCGAAATAATATTTGTCTTCATACCCTTCCACGCGGCCACCGGCTCCCACACCCAGGTGGTGATCCATCACATTATGTCCGAGTTCACCACTGCTGCTGCCCAGTCCATCAGGCCATACATCAGTAGCAGAATTCATCAGTACCCATGCTGTATTTAATGCAGAAGCATTGAGGAATACAATCCGGGAATTGAATGTATAGGTCTTATTGGTTTCTGCATCCAGCACTTCCACACCGGTTGCTCTTTTCTTGTCTTTATCGTACAGTACTTTGGTAACAATCGACCAGGGACGCAGCGTAAGGTTGCCTGTTTTCATGGCAGCTGGCAATGTGGACGACTGTGTGCTGAAGTAGGCACCGAACGGACAACCCAGCCAGCATTTATTTCTGAACTGACAGGCCGTTCTTCCTTCGTGTTCTTTGGTGAGGTTGGCGGTACGTCCGATGATCATATGACGCATGCCCTTATAGTATTCCTTGATGCGTGCGGCAACATCTTTTTCTACGCAGGTCATATCCATGGGTGGCAGGAACTGACCATCGGGTAATTGCGGCAGACCATCGCGGTTACCGCTGATACCGGCAAAACGCTCCACATAATCGTACCAGGGTTCAATGTCTTTATAACGCACCGGCCAGTCAACTGCAATCCCGTCTTTGGCATTGGCTTCAAAATCCAGATCGCTCCAGCGATAGCTTTGGCGGCCCCACATCAGGGAACGTCCGCCCACATGGTATCCGCGGAACCAGTCGAAGCGTTTTACTTCTGTATATGGGCTTTCTTTTTCGTTTACCCAGTAACTGAGGTTGGTTTCATTGAGGGGATAATCTCTTTTCAGCACAGGGTAATCCTGGATCATCTGCTGTGTTCTTCTGCCGCGGTGAGGGTAGTCCCACGCTTCTTTGTTGGCATTCACATAATCCTTGATGTGCTCAATATTGCGCCCACGTTCGAGCAGCAATACTTTCAGCCCTTTTTCCGTGAGCTCCTTGGCGGCCCAGCCACCACTGATACCTGAACCCACTACGATTGCGTCATAAGTTTGATCGGCCATGGTCTGTTTGTTTAAAATGATTGGTTATTGGTTGTTATACATCACAAATACTAATGGCTTTACGCAATGAACCCAGTTTATCGGCAGCAGCCGGAATAAATTCCTGCGCCACATATTGTTTGAATCCGGTTGCTACAATCGCCTTCATGATAGCCGGATAAAACAATTCCTGTGATTCATCAATTTCATGCCTGCCCGGTACACCAGCCGTATGGTAATGCCCGATATACTGGTGGTTATTCCGAATGGTTCTGATCACATCTCCCTCATCGATCTGCATATGATAGATATCATACAGCAATTTAAAGTTGGGTGAACCTACCCGTTTACACAATTCCACACCCCAGGCCGTGCGGTCGCACATATAATCTTTATGATCTACCCGGCTGTTGAGTAGTTCCATTTGTATGGTCACGCCTTTTTTCTCTGCCAGAGACATGATTTGTTTCAAACCCTCTGCACAGTTCTTCCAGCCCGTTTCATCATCCATACCATTTCGGTTGCCGCTGAAACAGATGAGATTGGTATAACCGGCCGCAGCCACCAGTTCAATATGTTTGGTATAATTATCAATCAGCTTTGCATGGTATTGTTTATCGGCCCAGCCCTGTGTTAAGCTGATCTCTGCACCATTACACATGGTGGAAATAAGATTATACTTTTTGAGCAGTGGCCAGTCAGCCGGCCCAACCAGGTCAATGCCCACCAGTCCCATGTCTTTTACTGCAGCACAGAGTTGTTCGAGCGGCGTATCATTGAAACACCAGCGACAGACTGAATGATGAATATTTCCTTTGAGTGGCTCATAACCCGATACCAGTTCCTGCCGGAAAGCAGACAGACCGACACCGGAAGCCAGTACAGCCGATCCGGTGAGGATATTACGGATAGTGGTTCTTCTTTTTATATCAACAGACATATTGCAGCAACTGGTTTAGCATCTTTGGATTAAGCAGCAGTTAAGCCTGGTTTTTTTCTGCCACGCATATACAGGAACAACAACAGGAAGGCAACCGATAATACTACCGGTATCACCAGTGTCGTATTCAATATCTCCGGACCGGCGGCTTTCTTGGCTTCCGACAGTACATTGGCCATATCCGTACCGGCCGGTGCATCGGCATAGTCCTTCAGGTTACTACCGGCGGGTAATTTGCCTATGAGCAGGTTATCATAATAACCGCTCATGAAAATCATGTATACCGACACGGCGAACATACCTGCCCCACCCATCAGGTTCAGCCCTACAGCACCTGTCCTGGGCAGGTTTTCGGAGACGAATCCCAGCATGGTTGGCCAGAAATAACAAACCCCCATTCCAAATACAATGGCACCGGCGAAAAGCATATTACCGCTGGTATGCCCCATGATATACAAACCGGCAGCAGACAGTACGGCTGAAATCAGCAATACCCCGGCCGGAGAGAACCGGTGTACAATGGGTTCGGCAAAAGCACGGCCCAGCACCATGATGCCGGTTTCAATAGTGAGCAGCAGAATAGCATTATCGGAAACATTCTTGAGTAATACATCTATCCATTGCCCGGTAAACAATTCGGTGATGGCTGTACCAAACATCAGGATAATCATCACCATAAACAATGGGTTCAGGAGAGCCTTATACATATCACCGGTGGACACCCCACTGGCAACTCTTTCGGTAACAGGGAAATCGAGTTTACTGAACAGGTATCCATAAATCAGTGTAGGGATGATCATCAGACCCACCTGCACCTGCCAGCCAATACCGGCTTTAGAGAGAAAATATACCAACAGGGTACCAATAACAATACCACCCGGGAACCAGAGGTGAAAATGATTGAGTTTGGTTGTTTTATTATCCGCATAAATAGTGGCTACCAGCGGATTACAGGCCGCTTCCACCGTACCGTTGGCGATACCAATACATAAGGTGGAAATAAACAGGCTCCAGTATCCTCCGGCAAATACGGTAAGCAGAATGCCTGCCAGGTGAAAAAGGAACGCTACGATCAGCAGTCGCTTCATACCAATAATATCCACCACAAAACCGCCGATAATAACTGCCAGCGGAAAACCCCAGAATGCGGTGGCGGCAATGGTGCCCAACTGCGCAGCATCCAGGTGAAACTGCTCACCAAGACTGCCTAAAATACCGGCACGTATACCAAAAGATAAAGAGGTGACAAGCAAAGCCAGGCAACTGGCTACAAACAACTGTTTGCGCTGTGGAGTGGGTTGCATAGTAATCGTTAGCGTTAGAATTAATGAGCCATTAAATGTAATTTTTTATTTTTAAATTCTGGGGGACAAAATTTTGCTGCGCAAGCGATTTTTTAATAACCTTACATCTATTGCGTCTAAAAGACGCAATAGCATCAAAATATCATTATGAATTAATAAAAAAGTATAATCACATGAACCGTAAACTCAGAATGGGAATGGTAGGTGGTGGTAAAGATGCATTCATCGGCGCCATACACCGGCTCGCTGCCAATATGGATGGCCTGATTGAGTTATCCTGTGGTGCATTAAGCATCAATCCCGATATTGCCCGTGACTCTGCACGCTCCCTCTTTTTACCGGAGCACCGCACTTATCTCACTTATGATGAGATGATTACCAAAGAAAGCCAGTTACCGGCCGGTGAGCGTATGGATTTTGTCACGATAGTTACGCCCAATTTCGCGCATTTTGCACCTGCCATGATGGCGCTGGACCATGGTTTTCATGTGGTGATTGAAAAACCCATTGCATTCACGCTGGACGAAGCCCGTCAATTACACCAGAAAGTGCAGGAAACCGGCCTGATCCTTTGTTTAACACATACTTATTCCGGTTACCCGATGGTTAAACAGGCAAGGGCCATGGTACAGGGCGGTGTACTGGGTAAGATCCGCAAAGTATGGGTGGAATACCCGCAGGGCTGGCTGAGTCGTCTCAGCGAACGGGAGGGCAATGCACAGGCCGCCTGGCGTACCGATCCCAAAAAATCGGGTAAAGCCGGTGCCATGGGCGATATTGGTACCCATGCTGCACACCTGGCTGAATATATTACCGGCGCCCAGATCACCCATCTCTGTGCCGATCTCAATGCACTCGTGGAAGGCCGTATGCTGGATGATGACGGTAATGTGCTACTGCGCATGAGCAATGGCGCCCATGGGGTACTGATGGCTTCACAGGTTGCAGCAGGAGAGGAAAATGCGCTGAAAATCCGTGTATACGGTGAGAAAGGGGGGATTGAATGGGCACAGCATGAGCCTAATACCTTACTCGTGAAATGGCTTGATCAGCCCACGCAGATCCTGCGTGCCGGTGGCAATTATGGCGATCGCCTCAGCAGTTTTGCCACCCATAACTGCCGCACACCCGGTGGTCACCCCGAAGGATACCTGGAAGCATTTGCCAATATCTACCGCAATTTTGCCCTCACCCTTTCCGCACGCATCGATGGAAATACCCCCAGCCCCGAAATGCTCGACTTCCCCAATACCCTGGATGGTCTGCGTGGCATGGCTTTCATTGATAACGTGGTAGCATCCGGTAGTTCGGATCTTAAATGGACGGAAAACAAAGTCTAGTTTTTTGTTTATGGTTTTTGGTTTGGGGTTTATCAATAAATACAATACCTATACACTAAAAACCATAAACCATACACCATAAACCAAACGAAATGACAACCATCAAAGGTCCCGGCATATTCTTAGCTCAGTTTCTGGGTGATACGGCGCCATTTAATAGCCTGGAATCTATTTGCAAATGGGCAGCATCACTGGGATATACCGGGGTGCAGATACCCAGCTGGGACAGTCGCTGTATTGATCTGCAGCTGGCAGCCGAGAGTAAGACTTATGCCGATGAGATCAAAGGCATTGTAGCTGCTGCGGGTTTAGCCATTACAGAATTATCTACCCATTTGCAGGGGCAACTGGTAGCTGTTCATCCTGCCTATGATACCCAGTTCGATGGCTTTGCACCGGAAAAACTCCGGGGCAATCCCAAAGCACGTACCGAATGGGCTGTACAACAACTGAAATACGCCGCCAAAGCATCCCAAAACCTGGGGCTGAATGCGCATGCTACTTTCAGTGGTGCCCTCTTATGGCATACCGTGTATCCCTGGCCACAGAGACCGGCCGGATTGGTAGAAACGGGTTTTACCGAACTGGCCAATCGCTGGTTACCCATCCTACAGGTATTTGATGAAGCGGGCGTTGATCTCTGTTACGAAATCCATCCGGGTGAAGACCTGCACGATGGCGTGAGCTATGAAATGTTCCTTGATAAGGTGAACCAACATCCCCGCGCCTGCCTGCTGTATGATCCCTCTCATTTTGTACTGCAATGCCTCGACTACCTGAGCTATATTGATCATTACCATGAACGCATACGCATGTTCCATGTGAAAGATGCAGAGTTTAACCCCTCCGGTAAACAGGGTGTTTATGGTGGTTACCAGAACTGGGTAGAAAGAGCAGGCCGTTTTCGTTCCCTGGGCGACGGACAGGTAAATTTCGGCGCCATTTTCAGTAAACTGGCCGGATATGATTATAAAGGCTGGGCGGTCATGGAATGGGAATGTGCTCTTAAACATCCCGAAGCAGGAGCACAGGAAGGAGCGCCGTTCATTCAAAAACATATTATACGGGTGACCGATAAAGCATTTGATGATTTTGCCGGTACCGGCTCCGATGAAAACTTCAACCGCAAAGTGTTGGGAATCGATTAATCAATACCTTTAAGGTTGCAGAACGATTGTTTATTCATAACCAAAAACATAGCAAGTGAAAAAGTACATCCTGTCGTGCACGCTCTTAGCCATCCTGGCTGCCTGTGGCGGAAATGAAGAGAAAAAAACAACTGATACAGCCGCTGCCGGTACCGCCGCTACGGCCAGTACCGATAGAAGCAATAACCCCGATTATCAAAAAGGATTGGAGCTGGTGGGCAAATCCGACTGCTTAACCTGTCATAAGGTAGGTGATAAATTAATTGGCCCTTCATACAAAGAAGTTGCAGCCAAATATGAAAACAACGAAGAAAACCTCACCATGCTGGCCGGTAAAATCATCAAGGGTGGTCAGGGTGTTTGGGGCAATGTTCCTATGACACCGCATGCGCAGTTGAGTGAGGAAGATGCCAAGCAAATGGTTAAATATATTTTCACCCTCAAGGATTAATCATGTTACAAAACTTATTCACCGGACTGGTAGCGGGCAGCCTGCTGTTCCTGCCTGTGCTGCACAAGCACCCTATATCAGGTACAGACACCCATACCGCTACTCAGAAAAACAAGGGCTGGATTTCCCTGTTTGATGGCAAGACCACCAATGGCTGGCACACATTCGGTAAATCCACTGCCGGTGAAGGATGGACCGTAGTTGATGGCTGTTTACACCTGGATGCTTCCGACAAAACCAAACGTGGTGGTGATATTGTGAATGAACTGGAGCTGGAAAATTTTCACCTCAAGCTCGATTGGAAAATTGCCAAGAATGGCAACAGCGGTATTATTTTCTGGGTACAGGACGATCCCTCCAAATACAAATATGTATGGCATACCGGCCCTGAAATGCAGGTATTGGATAATGAGGGACATCCCGATGGCAAGATCATGAAACACCGGGTAGGCGACTTATACGATCTCGTTACAGCCAAAGAAGACGCTGTTAAACCGGTAGGCGAGTGGAACACGGCTGAAATCATCAGCAACAAAGGAAAACTGGAATTTATTCTCAATGGTGTATCGGTATTAACCACCATGTATGGTGATGATAACTGGCGTGCGATGATTGCCAACAGCAAATTCAAATCCATGCCCGATTTCGGTAAAGTCTTCAAAGGACATATTGCCCTGCAGGACCATGGCGATAATGTCTGGTATCGGAATATTATGGTGAAGAAACTATGAGGCAGGGAAAAGCGAAAAGTTTATGGTTGGAAGTTGGAGTGTCAAAATTCCAACCATAAACCCCAAACCATAAATCATAAACTATAACCCCATGCATACCGATCCGCGGGTTGACGCTTATATTGCCAAAGCCCAGCCTTTTGCACAGCCCATTCTGATGCATATCCGGAAACTGGTGCACAAAGCCTGTCCGGATATCAGCGAAACCATGAAATGGAGTTTCCCCCATTTTGAGTATAAAGGTGTGGTATGCAGTATGGCAGCTTTCAAACAGCATTGTGCTTTTGGTTTCTGGAAATCTGCCATCATGCAGGACCCGCAAAAGATCTTACAGGTAAAAGACCGCGGTGCAATGGGAAATTTTGACCGGCTCACATCCATTAAAGATATTCCGGCCGATAAAATCATGCTGGCCTATATTAAGGAAGCGGTCTTGCTGAATGAGCAGCAGGTCAAACTGCCATCCAGGCCCAAATCAGACCCAGCCAGCCTGGTGATACCGGAAGATGTGGTGAAAGCGCTGAAGAAAAATGCCAAAGCACGCAAAGTCTTTGAAGCCTTTCCTTACTCCCACAAAAAAGAATACATCAGCTGGATCACTGAAGCGAAAACAGCACCAACCCGCGAAAAACGCATTGCCACCATGCTGGAATGGGTAGCCGAAGGCAAGCATCGCAACTGGAAACATATGTAAGCCATGATTTACTCCGATGAATACTTTATGCAACAGGCGCTTAAAGAAGCAGAACTGGCTTTTGAAGCGGAAGAAGTTCCTGTGGGTGCCGTGGTAGTCATGAACCAGAAGATTATTGCACGCGGACATAACCAGGTTGAATTACTGAAAGATTCTACCGCGCATGCCGAAATACTGGCACTCACATCGGCCTATAGTAAACTGGGTACCAAATATCTGCCGGATGCTACACTATATGTAACCCTGGAACCCTGTCTTATGTGCGCGGGAGCACTGTACTGGAGCAAAATAGGTCGCATTGTTTACGGTGCATCGGATGATAAAAATGGCTACCATAAGCACCTGCATTCCGAATCGGCGGCAAATGCCCCCTTTCACCCCAAAACAGAACTGGTAGGCGGTATACTGGCAGAAGAATGTGCCTGGCTCATGAAAAGTTTCTTCAAAACCCGCAGGTAAGCCGTCGTTTTTCGATTTCAGAAACAATTAAAACCCGAAGCGGATTCAATCCCGCAAACAATAGTAAATTTGTTATTCATTAAAACGAAAGATCATGGCATTTACATTAGCACCCCTACCCTATGCACACGAAGCATTGGAACCCCATATCGACACAACCACCATGCAGATCCACCATGGCAAACACCACCAGGCTTATGTAGATAACCTGAATAAAGCCATTGCCGGCACC
Source organism: Chitinophagaceae bacterium (assembly GCA_009996675.1). GTDB lineage: Bacteria > Bacteroidota > Bacteroidia > Chitinophagales > Chitinophagaceae > Sediminibacterium. The sequence goes on along the minus strand of JAACZQ010000055.1, from coordinate 11,490 downwards.
GACAATGAAGGCAAGAGCCTGGAAGAACTGGTTGCCAAGGCCGGTTCCATCAGTCCTGCTGTACGCAACAACGGTGGTGGTCACTGGAACCATACTTTTTTCTGGGAAAGCCTGGCACCCAATGCAGGTGGTACTCCTTCCGGAGCACTGGCCGATGCCATCAACAGCGCTTTTGGCTCTTTTGATGCTTTCAAGGAAAAATTTGCACAAGCAGGTATGACCCGTTTCGGCAGTGGTTGGGCCTGGCTGATCGTAAAAGATGGCAAACTGGAAGTAAGCTCTACCCCCAACCAGGATAATCCCCTGATGGACGTAGCCGAAGTAAAAGGAACTCCGATCCTGGGTGTGGATGTTTGGGAACACGCTTATTACCTCAAATACCAGAACCGCCGCGCCGATTACCTGGGCGCTTTCTGGAATGTAGTTAACTGGACGAAAGTAGCAGAAAGATTTGCGGCAGCTAAATAAATAGAGCTGTTGAACATACAATAAAAGCCGCTAAACAGCGGCTTTTATTGTATCAGGTAAATGGGGTGCAAGCAGCATATACCTGCACCAACAATTATTTTTCTACATACCCACAGGTCCACCGGTGATCCGGGATGGTTGGAAAAGTCAGGAAAAATTTATCGGGGCGATCTATTTTTTCAGCTTTACCCCCATCAAAATATCCACCCGTAAACAGCAGGTTCCCTTCTTTGTCTACTTTAAAACTACCCTTGCTTTTCTGGTTAAACCCTTCATAGAAATAGGTCCCGTCTTTTTGAATGGTAAAAGAGCCTTTGGGTGTGTATTGATAGCTACCTCCTACATATTTAGATACAGTACAGCCGTATTTCCCATACTTTAACGGAGCAGGCTTTGTTTGTGCATTAACGCCAATCACCAGCAATAGCAGGCAACAGCAGACCAGAGTCAATATTTTCCTCATAAACCAGTCTTTAATAAATCCGGAAATGCTTTTAATCATTCATTATTCCTGTGGTAATTCCCCTGTGGTTAAGCCCTGCAGGCGGGCAATGGTTTCGCGAACTTCTTTAATGCTATAAAAACGATACACTTCCGGAGCCTTACCATCCTTGCCCTCAGCAGAACGCATTTTATGATAGGGACCAACAATCATGGCATTGTGGTTGGGTGTAATGAAAGCGGCGGTATTAGGCAGCAGGAAAAAATTTCGGTTTTCTTTGGTAACATTTTTACCTGCAATCAACAGGTTCAGCGAATCAATCTTTTGCTTGAGTGCATCCTGGGTAATTACCTGTTGTGTGGTACTGGGTGCGGCATAATTTTGTGCACTCCCAATAATGGTATCGTTTTTGGCATTCACCACGTACAATCCATTTTCAGTCAGTGTCAACTTGGATTCACCAGCAGGCGCACTGAGGTTGATTTCAACAGTACCACCGATGAAATCGGCCGTCTTTTCTTCATGCCCGCCACCAGCGGTAGCTTTAATGGTTTTAGCATCCACATTAATATCGGCAGCTCCCTTACTCATCACCACCACTCTTTTCTGATTGGAGGTACAGGAGATTAATAAAAATGCAATGGCAAGAACAGCAAGCAGTTGGCGCATGGGGGATGGTTTGAAATTAAATGTTTGAGGTTCGAAGTTGGAAGTTAGTCATTCTTGCCCATTACCCAGCAAACAAGCGCATGCCTATGACTTTTCACGGTTCGCCTTACCCGATTAAGGTACCGGATCATAACCATGACCGCCACCGGGTCTGCATCGGCTGATGCGTTTAAAAGCCAGCCAGCTTCCTTTGAATAAGCCGTGCTTTTGCAATGCGGTAATTGCATACTGCGAACAGTTAGGGGTGAAACGGCATTTCGGACCAATGGCGGGTGAGATAACCCATTGGTAGATCCGGATCAGGAAAATGAACGGATAACTAAGGATTCGCAGTAGCCATTTCATGTAATTGCTGTACCAGTTTTTGAATGACCAATGGCATTTTCTGTGGCAGGATATCTTTCTCCGGCATGGTTTTGTCGATATACAGCAGGAATACCGTAACCTCCAATCCCTTTGCCACTGCCAATGCACTTAACGCTTCTTTATGCAGCCTGTAATTCTCCCGCAGCAGTCTTTTGATGCGATTCCGCTCGGTGGCTTTCTTGAAATAACGTGCCCCTACACCCACACCAGCCTGCACCGTTCCCCGATCGGCTGGTTTTGCGAGATAAAAGACTTTAACAGGGAAGACAGACAATGTCCTGCCCTTCGCAAAAAGCAATTCCAGTGCTGCGCGACTTTTGAGCTTTTCCTGTCTTCCGTATGAAAATGATGCTGACATCCTGTTACTAAACTAAAAAAGTCCCGCCGAATAGCGGGACTTAATATGTTGAATACTTACGCCCTGGGGCGAAGATATTATTTCAAGCCTTTCTCGCTGGAAACGGTGAGTTTCTTGCGGCCTTTCGCTCTGCGTCTGGCTAATACTTTACGGCCATTGGCAGTTTGCATGCGCTCACGAAATCCGTGAACCGATTTACGACGGCGCTTATGCGGTTGAAATGTACGTTTCATAATTGCATTTTTTTAGCTAACCCTGGAATCTTGTTTCATTTCAAATACGGCAGTCACCATACTGCAGTTTGTGAAAGGACGGCAAAAGTAGGAAAAAGGTGCCAAAAAGCATGGAAAATTTCAAGCTATTTTTTTAACTGATTGATAATCAGCCCACAAATAGCCCATCAGGATAAGTCTATATGGCTGGAAGACACCGGTTCACCAAAAAAAATGCTGGCATGATTATCAAAATCTGCCACTGAATCGGTGGTACAGAATTGCCTGCCGCCGCCGCGCGAAATACGCTGCTCCATATTGGGGTGGTTTTGCAGGTATTGTATCAGGCTCCTCGCTACAATTTCACCCTGGGAGAGGATGGTCGTATGCTCCCCTACATACGCGCGGATTTTATGCAGCAGGAGTGGATAATGGGTACAGGCCAGCAGAATGGTATCAATGCCCGGCGATTGTGCCTGCAGGGCATTCAGGTGTTGCTGGATAAAATAATCGGCACCCGGTTTATTATATTCATTGTTTTCAACCAAAGGGACCCACATGGGGCAGGCTTCCTGGTATACTTTAAGTCCGGGGAAAAAGCGGGCTATTTCAATGGGGTAACTCTGACTGCTGACCGTTCCGGTGGTACCCAGTATGCCTATTTCCCCGGTCTTGGTATAATGACCAATGATTTCGGTACTGGGTCTGATCACACCCAATACCCGTTTCTCCGGTGCAATACCTGGTAAATCGTTCTGCTGAATGGTACGCAGTGCTTTGGCCGATGCGGTATTGCAGGCGAGGATAACCAGTTCACAGCCCTGACTAAAAAACCATTGCACACATTGTAGGGTATAGTGGTATACTGTTTCAAAAGAACGGGGACCATAGGGTGCTCGGGCATTATCACCCATATACAGGTAATCGTATTGCGGAAGCTGTCTGACCAGCTCCTTCAATACCGTAAGGCCACCATAACCACTGTCGAATACACCAATGGGTTGCTTCATAACTATGGTCAAAGTTAGGGGCTATCCTGTGGGTTTCTCCAATTCTGTTTTCAGCTTTTTAGCATCTGCATTCTTCGGATCCAGCTCAAGGCTTTTTGCCACATCGGCAGCCGCTTCTTTTTTCTGTTTATTGTAGTAATAGGAAATAGCGCGGTTATAATAAACACCGGCCAGCGCTACAGGCTCCTTCATCATGGCAATTTGTTTACCGAAGATTTCAGCAGCTTTGGTATAATCTTTCATTTCAAAATACACACGTGCCAGGTCGTTTACCAGGGATGAATCTTTGGGATTTGCCTCTATGGCTTTGTTGTAATAATTAATGGCTGCATTAAAATCGGGTGTACTGCGAGCCCGCATTTCGCCAAAGCCCATATAGCGATAAGTAATAGCAAGACTGTCTTTCTTTTTCTGATAGATGGTAAGGGCTTTGGAAAATCTTCTCCCGGCCTCTTCCATTTTTTTGGCATAGATATTAGCTGCACCGGTATACAGCAGTACAACCCCCTGTGAACTGTCTATTGCCAGGGCTTTATTCAGGTGCTCCAGTGCATAATTGTAATAACTGGATCCAAACGGCTGGTTATTACTTGCTGCCTGTGCATAGAGGACGATGCCAATATAGCGGTGGAATGCATATTGATTATCCCGCAGCTGATTACCTGTATTGGCATTGCGGATCCGATCCCATAACACATTGCAATAAGCACTGTCTTTGCGCTCCAATGCCATCATACCGAGATAATAGTTTCCATCGAAATGATACAGGTTTTTGCTCAACAGTTCCTTACAGGCAGCACCGGCAGTCACTGTATCTTTCAGTTTATACGATAGTTCTGCTTTTCTACCCAGCAGGGAGAACCGGTCATTTTCCGACAACCGGGGCATGCGCTTGGTCAGACTATCCAGCGCTTCTTTGTATTTTTTATCGTTTACCAGCAGGGTAAGTAATCCATTTAACGGTGCTTTGGCTGCAGGCGCAATAGCCATGGCCGATTTATAGAGCGGCACTGCTTTGAGGGGTTGTTTGATCCGTTCATAATAGGCAGCCCAGTTCGTTTGCCATTCGGCCGCTTCCAATGGCCGCTTCTGCAATTCCAGGGCTTTTATATACAGGGGTAATACCAGTTCAATAGATTTCTGGTCCCCCGACTTTAAAAGCTGGTCTACATAAGTGTAAGCACTCAACCCTTCTGCATCATACCGGATGAGATCGGGCAGGTAGGTTTTCAGTCCATTTAATGTGTCTTTGGCTTTGAGGCGGGTATTGATCAGCATCTTATGGTAGGTGGTAATCAGGGCGCTGTCCATATCAGCCGGTGGAAAGGCTTTTTCGCGGGTCAATCCCTGTTTGTAATACAATTCTGCTGAATCTGTTTTCCCGGCATTATAAAAAGCATCTCCTATATAACGCAGCATGGTTGTTTCTTCGGGCTGATAGCGGGCAGCTTCACGGTAAAATGGAATGGCTTCCATATATTTTTTCTGCCCGTAATACACTTCCCCGATGCGTTCATTGAGGTCACCAATATTAAAAGAATCGGTCACCAGCAACAGGGTGCGCATAAAAGTAGTAATGGCTGCATCATAATTAACCCTGGCCTGCTGTATGCGCCCTTTCAGTACCCGGGAAGATATATACACCGAATCATACTTCAGCGATTCGTCGATCAGTTTCTCCGCATCGGGGTATTTTTTATTGTTGAAATAACTGGCAGCTGCCCAATAAGCCACATTCCGTTTGGATTCATTAGCCGTCAGCATGGGTAATGTGCGAACATAGTAATAGGCAGATGAGTCGTAGTTTTTAAGGTTAAGGTGCGCACTGGCCAGATTCCAGTTGGCATCTGCATTGTTCTTTTCGGCCAGTGATCGCCAGAACCATGGTTTGGCTTCGGCATACCGCTGCATATTATTGAGGCAGTAACCAATGCGGGCATAGAGTATATCTTTCACAGCCGACATGCCCGCTTCATATCCCTTGATATAATTGGTATAAGCGCAGTTATAGTCTTTCTGGTTATAACAGGCATCACCCTGGCGGAGGTAATCCTGGGCATGGGCAGCCGATAGCAGCACGGCGAGGAGCAGCGTTAGTTTGGTTTTCATTACGCGGGTTTGTACCAAACTACTCAATTCGGATTATAATTACAAACAGCAGGGGCTGTGAAAATACACAGGCAATAAAAAACCCGCTGATTAATACCAGCGGGTTCTCAATATGATCATATGGAATAATTATCCTTTAGGTGCAGGCTTGTTGGCAGGTGCAGTTCCGCCACCAGGCAGGGTACCACCAGCTGCTTTCCAGGCATCCAGCACTTCTTTCGGCAGGTCCAGCTTCAGTTTCATCGCCACACGAATGGTGAGGTTATCCAGGATGCTGGGCTGGAAATAGTAAGGAGAAACCAGGGCTTCTGATTTCAGGATGATGGTGTATTTACCTTCTTTCACTACATCCTGCAGTGCAACAGCAATTTTTTGTCTGTAAGGCATCAGCAATTCATCCAGTTTGCCTTCCTGCATTTGCTGGGCATAGTTCTGCCAGTTAGAAAGTTTGTAATACAGGCTGCCCAATTCATCGGTAGCCATCTGACGGGCTTTGGCGGGCATACCAGCTGAATCTTTTTTGAACAGGCTATCACGGCGCTGGTATTCCTTAATGGTGTAAGCATACTCCACATTCAGGGAATCCTTCACATAGGATGCCAGCAGAGAATCCACCTTATTGATATTAGGGAACAGGCTCAATACGCTCTGATCGTCGAAATAACCGATTTTAGCCTGGGCCTGAGCATTGCTCGAAAACAATAAACTGGCAGCCACGGTCACGCACACAAGTAATAACTTCTTCATTGTAGTGAGGATTTGTGATTTTTTTGGGTTGATAACTATTTTATTATTTAATCCCCAGGTCCTTCAGGATATCATCACTTTTATCCAGCTTGGGGTCGGCAAATATAACGGTAATTCCTTCACTTTTGTCCAGTACAAAATCGTAGCTACGGGCCAGGGCCATTTTCTGTACAGCATTGTAAACCCTGTCCTGAACCGGCTTAATAAGCCGCTGACGCTCCTTAAACAGGTCGCCCTCATACCCAAAACGCTTTTTCTGCAGGTCACGGATCTCTTTCTCCTTCACAAATAACTCATCCTCCCGCTTTTTACGCAATTCCTCCGTCAGCATAAACTGCTCAGCCTCATAATTCTTATACATTTTGTCGAGCTGAGATTGCTTATCATCAATCTCTTTCTGCCATTGCTCCCCAATCTGCTGTAGTTTTTTATCAGCATCACGGTATTCCGGGATTTTTTCCAGGATATACTTGGTGTCAATAATGGCATACCGTTGTTGCGACTGTCCAATAAAAGCAGTCAGTACCAGCGCCAGGGTCAGAAGTAAGTTTTTTTTCATAAACGAATGTTTAGGTTTCGGGTTATTCCGGCTCGAAGCCCAGCATAAAGGTAAATCTTGCTGCGTCTTTCAACGAACCGTTTGGCGTAAACCTATCCAATCCTATGCCATAATCAAATCCGAGCAATCCAAACATAGGCAGGAAGAAGCGCATGCCCAGTCCCACAGAGCGGCGAAGTTTGAAAGGGTTATAATCTTTGATATTATACCAGCCATTGGCCGCTTCATAGAATCCCAGGGCATAAATGGTGCTGCTGGGGTTGAGGCTCAAGGGGTAACGCAGTTCCACGCTGTATTTATTGAATATGGTAAAGTACTGACGGGCCGTCTGCTGATCGGGGTTAACCTTGGGGTTGGAATTATCATACACCGGATATCCCCTGTGTGCAATAATATCATAACCCAGCAGCGCAAACTGGTTACTCAAACCGGCATCACCCACCTGGAATCTTTCAAAGGGTGAGATCTGCAATTTGGAATTGAAGCGTCCCAGGAAGCCGAATTTGGCCGATGCACGCAGTACAAACTGCTTATTGCGGTCCTCGCCATGGGGCTTACCCAGGGGTACAAACCACTCGCCGTTAAAGCGCCATTTATGGTATTCCACCCACTTATACGGGTTGGTTGCATTCACTATACCCTTGTCGAACAGGGAATAAGGCGGCGTGATCTGCAGGCTCAGCATAAAGTTCGATCCGGAACGGGGGAACAAGGGCTGGTCTACCGATGAACGCTGCAATGCTACCCGCAGGTTGAAGTTGTGTACATTACCATTATCAAAACCGGGCAGGTTGGTGGGGTCAATGGCATAGTTACTCAGCTTATAGCGGGTAAAGTTCAAACCAACCGATAAGGAGAAAAAGTCATCCGGCCACTTCAACTGCTTGGCAATACTAACCGTAGCACCAGTGGTAGAAATATATTGTGTTTTAGCCAGGTTGGGATCATACAAACCCGTGGCATAGTTATAGGTCTGACCAAAGCGGGTATTGTACACACTCACGGTTAAAGCATTCCTGCGTTTACCTCCCAGCCAGGGTTCGGTAAAAGAGAAGTTATAAGAACGGAAAGCCTTACCGTTACTCTGTACCCGCAAACTCAGTTTCTGGCCATCACCCATGGGAAGGGGATCCCAGGCACTCTTCTTCCAGATATTACGAATGGAGAAGTTATTAAAGGATACCCCCAATGTACCGGTTAAGCCAATAGATCCACCCCAGCCGGCACTCAGTTCCAGCTGATCACTGGACCTTTCTTCCACACTATAGTTAATGTCCACCGTTCCGTCATCGGGATTGGGGATGGGGTTAATACCAATTTTTTCCTGGTTGAAATAATTCAACTGCGCAATCTCACGCTGGGAACGGATCAGGTCGGAGCGACTGAATTTTTCACCGGGAACAGTACGCAGTTCTCGACGGATTACGTGTTCCTTGGTACGGTCGTTACCGCTGATACGCACATTCTTGATGGTTGCTTGCGGACCTTCAATCAACCTGATCTCATAGTCAATGGTATCATTGTATACCGCCGTTTCAACGGGATCGGTCCGGAAAAACAGGTAACCATCATCCTGGTACAAACCACTGATATCTCCTCCCTCGGGTGAAGCAGATTTACCCAGTTTCTTATTCAGGGTCTCCAGGTTATATATATCGCCCTTGCGGATACCCAGGATGGCTGTTAAGGTAGAGTCGGAATACTTGGTATTACCGCGCCAGGTGATATTACCGAAATAATAACGGCGGCCTTCATTCACTTTAATATCTACATTCAGGTTCCCCTTGGCATTGTAGTACACGGTATCTTTTTCAATTACCGCATCGCGATAACCCAGGGAGTTGTAGTAATCAATCAGGCTTTCGCGGTCTTCTTCAAATTTTTTCTGGTTGAATTTGGCCGAACTGAGTTTGATACGCACATAGGGATCCAGCACTTTTTTGGTCTTACTCAAAGTAAGGAAGCCTTTTTCACGCCAGTATTGTTCAAACGGATAACGCTTCACCACCACAATACGACCACTGTCGAAGTTGGGGTGTATGGTCAGGCGCGACATTTCCTTCGTGCCTTTCAGTTGCTTTTTCAGTTTGGTGGCATCCACCGTATTACCGCCGAAATTCACACTGTTGATTTTAACACGCGGGCCTTTGTTGATCACAAAATCCAGGATCAGGGTATTGTCGAAAGTACTGTCTGCTCTTTCCACAATTTTCACGGATGCATTCTGGAACCCTTTTTCGGAATAGAATTTACGGATGGCTTCTACAGCAGAGATTTTCATATTCTCCGTAATCACACGGTTACGCACCAGACCCGTTTTACCCGTGAGGTCTTCTCCCTCACCCTTACGGATACCTTTGAAGAAAAAGTTGGATAACCGCGGGCGTTCCGTAACAGCAATCTCAATGTCAATGTCTTTGCCCGTGAGTTTGGTGATATAGATTTCTACGTCGCTGAAATAGTTCTGTCCCCAGAGTTTGGTAATGGCTTTGGAGAAAGCATCACCGCCGGGAATACTGATTTCATCGCCCACATTGAGGTTGGCTATAGAGATGAGCAGGTTTTCATCAAAGAAACGGTTCCCGGTAACTTTAATAGCAGCAATCTTGTATTTGCGGGGTGTCTTCTGATTGAAGATATTCAGTAGATCAGCATCAATGGAAGTAATCACTGTGTCGGTTCCGGAAGAAGTTTCCTGTGCTTGCGCAGCCGTGGTCACCAGCGATGTTATTAAAGCCAATACGAGTAATTTGTACACTTTCTGCATCCGGAGTCTGTTTGTTGGGCAACTGGCTGATGGTTTACAGCAGTTTCGGCAATGGTTTTAGGTTAACTAGCGGGGCAAATTAACGGACTTTATTAAAAGTCTTTGTTAAATCAGCCTTCTTTTATTATCGGTTTTAATCGGCTGATTTTCAGGCCATCCGGGATTCCTCCTCAATTTGCTTCCCGGTTTTACCAAAGCGCCGCTCGCGCGACTGGAAATCCAGTATGGCTTCATACAGGTTTTCCTTGCGGAAATCGGGCCAGCGGGTATTGGTAAAATACAGTTCTGAATAAGCCAGCTGGTATAACAGGAAATTGCTGATCCGGTGTTCCCCGCTGGTCCGGATCATCAGTTCCGGATCGGGAATCTGACTGGTAGTCAGGTATTGCTGCAGTATTTCCTGGTTAATCTGTAACGGGTCAATCTTACCCGCCTGTACATCCAGTCCAATATTTTTAACTGCATTCACCAGTTCCCAGCGGCTGCTGTAACTCAGTGCCATTACCAGGTTCAGGCCGGTATTGGCAGCGGTCAGTTGCAGGGCTTCCTCCATTTCCTGGCGGGCAAAATCGGGCAACATACCCTTGTCGCCAATCATGTGAAGGCGTATATTGTTCTTATTCAGTACCGGAACCTCTTTGCGAATCGTTTCCACCAGCAATGTCATCAATCCATCTACTTCTGCAGCGGGGCGGTCCCAGTTCTCTGTACTAAAAGCATATAAAGTGAGGTACTGGATACCCAGTTCGGCAGCGCCTTCTACAATATTGCGTACACTTTCCACCCCATGGAAGTGGCCATAGAGGCGGTCCTGCCCTTTTTCCTGTGCCCAACGCCCATTCCCATCCATGATGATGGCAATATGACGGGGCAAACGATTTTTGTCGATCTGACTGATAAGATCGTCCTGCATGATCTACACGCTTGGTTTAATGAGGCTGCGAAATTAAGAAAACCAAGGGCTCCCGCCCATTTTATTGCGCAATTTCAGGGGGTTTCGCCTCATTTTCCCTTATCGGGTACCCGCGGTAGGGCATTTATAGGACTGAAGATTGAAGGAAATACCCACTTTAAAACTGGCAAAAGCGTCTTTTTGGGTTCCGTTACCGCGCTGGCGGCCTTTCACACCAATGGACAATCCGGTTTCATAACTGCGGTCCTGCAGCAGAAAAGCCGGGGAAGGGGAGCCATCGGGCAGGGGTGCAAAAGCATCGGGGGCATATACCCCGCTCACATCATCCAGGTAATCGGTATTGGTGAAGCGATAGGTAAACTCGCCAAAAGCATTGATTTTTTCATTCAGGGCGTACTTGAAACCAACTGTAAACGGAATACTTACTGCTATGGCATTATACGGTTTCAAAGCAGGATAGGCCGAACTGCCCTGCCCCTCGGTTCCCAGGGGGCGTAGCATATATTTTTCGCCGTTCAGGTAGGCATAAGGATCATAAGAGAACAAACCCAATCCCAATCCCACATAAGGAGTATAATTATAGCCTTCGAAGCCTGGCTGGAAGCGGAAAAAGTTAAAATCACCCGCAATGGCCAGTTCCCAGACATTGCTGTTGAAGCTGAGGTTACGGCGGCGCTGGGTGGCATTACTGCTGTATACATCGGAATAACCCAGCATGGCATAATCGGCCGAAATGCGTATGCCCACATAGTTATTCACCTGCTTGCGGAAGAAAATACCGGCAGCTGTTTTAGGCCGGTTCAGACTGGCATTCGGGTTCAGGTCGCCAAAATAATGGGCAACTCCCAGGGATATGCCCACTTCGCCCTG
>JAACZQ010000054.1 GCA_009996675.1 Chitinophagaceae bacterium | reverse complement strand
CATAACTGTCAAACAACTGCGCATCTGCCTGTAGCAGACCCAGTGATAATATTCCCGATACGATTGCTTTTCTGATCATAGGACTAATGGGAGTATCGCTCTCCTTTGTAAAATAGCACCAAAAATCAATAATATAAAAGTTAATTTCTTTTATCCAGCCCCCAGGTAAGCTTGGTACGCAGGGTGGACAGGAAACTGTTCTCATTGAGTCTCACCAGACTAATGCAAAACTTTTCCCGGCGAATGGCCAGCTGTACGGATTTGTTAACAATTTCCCGCCGGGCATCCAAAGCACAGATAAACTGATCGGCCCGGCCCTCTACTTCAAAAGAAACAACGTTGGTGTCCGGTACCACAATGGACCGCACATTCAGGTTATGGGGTGCTACCGGGGTGATGACAAAACTGGAAGCATCCGGAAAAAGAATCGGGCCATTACAGCTCATATTGTAGCCCGTTGAACCCGTTGGGGTAGACACAATCAGGCCATCGGCCCAATAACTGTTCAGGAACTCCCCGTTCAGGTAAGTATGGATCTTGATCATGGGTGATGTTTCCCGCTTATGAATGGCAAATTCATTCAAGGCAAAAGGAGCATCGCCAAACAGCGATTCATTGGAATCCAGGTGTAACAGGCTCCGCTTATCCACTACATAGGTTCTGTTCACCAATGCATCCACCGCACTACCCAGTTCTTCCCGGCTGATACTGGCCAGAAAACCCAGCCGTCCGAAATTGATCCCCAGAATAGGAATACCATAATCCCGCACCAGGGTCACCGCATCCAGCATGGTTCCATCGCCACCCAGACTGATCAAACATTCAATTTCTTCATTCAGATCCTGCGATCCGTTGAAGGGAATGATATTGCTGACCATTTCGGCCGGTAAGGTAAACTGCTGCAGCAACGGTTCATATAAGTGAACAGTTGTATCGTATCGCGCCAGTTCATCCAGCAGGATCAGGAGAGGGTTGCTTTGTTCGGCATCCAGACCACGACTGTATATTGCAATTTTCATGCGATCACTCCATTGTTAGCGGAAGTCATTATACTTCCTGTCTCAGAAATCATTTCTGCTTTGTAAATATAGGCCATTACGTCCCAGCTGGTTGAAGCTGTATTCAATTTTAAACACAAAATCATAGATGGAAACAATGTCCAGACCCAGTCCCCAGGTACGCAGCAGCTTATTATTCAGTGTGTTGCCGGGTTGGGGGGCATTATTGTAACCATAGCCGAGATCGCCGTAAGCTTTCAGGAAAAAACGAATGGGTATCCGATCATGGGTTTTACTGGGAAAAGGATTCCGGAGGATGAAACCAAAAACCTGCTTGTGCACGGTGGTTTTCAATATACCCGCAGCCACTCCATCCACCACATTGTACTCCAGTCCGCGTAACTGGTTGAAGCCATACCCAATCAGGCGCTGGTTAAAATAAATGTTATTGAAGGGCAGCTTCAGCAAACCAATGCCTTCCAGGTGCAAAAATGTTTTGGGAGCCAATGGCACTGCATAAACCGCACGCGAAGAAAGCGTCCAGAGATTACTGGCTTTATTGATGCCCCGCTTATACAGGTTTGCTTCTACCTGAAAGCCCTTGGAAGGATAGGGAATATAGTCTACGTTATAATATTTAAACTGGTAGGCGAAATCAATATATTCCAGTGTATTCCTGCCTTCGGGGAAATACAGCGGATTTACCTGCAGCACGGTATCCGCCACCCGCTCCTTATTGTAGGAGAAGCGGAAATAGTGTCTTTGTTTTACATCGGGCCGGTAAGAATAGGTAAAGTCCACCCGGTTAAACCAGCGGGTAATGGATTCCCGTTTGAGGAATTGCTGCTTATTATCCGTTGTTTGGTAATTCACTTCTTTCTGTGTAGCCTGGATGATTCCGATATTGAATCCGTTGCGTAGTTTCTTATCAACAAAGGGCAGGTCATAGCGTAGGGTCAATTGTTGGGTATAACCATTGATAAACCATACATCCAGGTTATCGTTCCGGCCACTGGTATTATTCTGAATGAATTTGATGCCATAGTTTACCCGTTCAAGGCTTCTTTTCTGATCAACCCACCACTGGTTGAAGTTGCGGTCCACCAGGCGGAAATAAGGCAGGGGAAAAAAATACCAGCGTTCTTTTAAGTCAACATTTACCAGTATGAGATTTCCCTTCCGCGCATTTACATATACGCGTACATCCACAAACAGCAGGGTATTCATCAGCTGTTGACGCGCCAGTTCCAGTTTTTTATCCAGCTCATCGGGAGCAATGCGGTCCCCTTTTTTAAAGGGCATTTCGCGCTGTATGATGAAGTCGCGGGTTTTTTTATTCCCCTGGATGGTTATTTCGGCTACCATGAGCGACATAGACCGCTGGGCCACCAGATCGGCCAGGGATTGCGGGGGTTGGGTGGTATCTACGATATTAATCTCCTGCGCATACAGGCTATTCCCCAGGCATAACAGCAAAAACAATAAAACACGCAGCCTCATGTGCAAGAAGGAGTTATGATAACTGTGTAAAAATAGGGGATTCGGGATTGCAAGCGGCAGGTGCCCGGGCTGGAATGGCCGGCGCTTACATATTCAGATATGCCATCAGGTGGTTGTAATTCTCACGAAGTTCATTGGCATATTGCTCTTCGCCGAAATAATAACGCACGATGTATTCATACCGCTGAAAAGTGGCCACAATATCGGATACTTCAATCTTACTGATCTTGATGGTTACAATGACCAAACCTGTATCCGATTCTGTATAGGTATTGAGCTGTGTGATATAAGCATCATTGGTTTCAACGAGGCGACTGATTTCACCAAACGAGAAATGGCGTTTATCGGTTTCCAGTACAATGATTCCGCCGCGCTCTTCGTTGCCTACGAAGTAAGATAGCTGTGCTAAAAGATTACGCGCGGGGATAACGCCAAGCAATTCCTGTTGTTCATTCACTACCGGCAGTATACTCAGCTCATTATCACCGGTTAGTTTAACCGCCACCAGAAAATGCTGATCCTGTTTGATGGAAATTTTCTGGAGTGGGTTCTCCAGGGCGGCCAGAACAGCGTCTTCCTCTGCATCCAGCAGGTCGTCCTTGTTAACAATTCCGGCAAACTTGTCTTCACTCAGCACAGGCAGGTGCAATACATCATAGTCTTCCATGAACTGTAATGCAAGCGACACTTTATCAAAAAGATTGAGTGCCGGAAAGCTGTTATTAACCAATTGTGAAGCGAGCATCTCTTGGGTTTCTCTATGAACAAAGATAAGTATCCGGCCTACTGCGCTGCAGCACCGTTTCTTAATTTATTCAAAAAAGCAAGTAATAACTGGTTGAATTCATGCGGTACTTCCATCATGGGCGCATGTCCGCACTGATCTATAAAGTGCAACTCACTGTTAGGAATTAACTTATTGAATTCCTTGCCAACAAAGGGCGGGGTAATAGTATCATTGTTGCCCCAGATCAGCAAAGTGGGTTGTTTGATCTGGTTCAGTTCCTCACCCAGGTTATTGCGGATAGCACTTTTGGCCAGGGCAATGATCTTGATGACTTTGATGCGGTTATTGGTGATCTCAAAGACTTCATCTACCAGTTCCTTGGTAGCCATTTTGGGATCATAGAATGTTAATTCGGTTTTTTTGCGGATGTATTCATAATCGCCCCGCTTGGGATAGCTGTCACCCATTCCGTTTTCAAACAAGCCGCTGCTTCCGGTGAGAACCAATGATTTGATGCGTTCGGGATGTTTGAGGATATGCACAAGTGCCACATGGCCTCCGAGCGAATTACCCAGCAAATGAATATTCTTGTAATCGCGCAGCTCAATGAATTTCTGCACGTGTTTTTCCAATCCGCCTACAGAAGTATGAAAAATGTCCAGATCAAACAAGGGCAGGATGGGTACCACTACTTTGTAATGCGGACGAAAAAATTCGATCAGGTCTTTGAAATTACTGAGCGCACCGAATAATCCATGCAGCAGCAATAAGGGCTCTCCCTCACCTTCTTCTATAAACCGAAACTTATCCTGTTGTTTTATCTCGTAATTCATTAGTCTGTTGCTTATGGCACGCTACAAATAAAAGAAAATCCATGCACAAAAAAACAGCCTGGCATGATCCCCGTGGTTCTTTGCTAAAATACTGATTTTGTGGCAAAAACGAATATTTATATCCCTCCAGATATGAGGTCAGGTAAATCATTATCCCGCTTTACTGGCAAAGAACTCGCTCAATGAAGCAAACATGTCTTTGAAAATGGGTACCAGTTTGCCAAAACCATCCAGTACTTTGGGTCCCAGGGGGGCCAGCCAGGGATGGGTTTTAGAGGCAGCAATGGTTTGCGTATCCAGTAACTGCAACTTTGCCAGGTAAAATACCAGGATACTCAGCACAATGGTGTACAGCAGTCCGTATAGCAGTATGCCGGCAATACGGTTCGCCCAACCCAGGAACGCCATTTCCATACCGGCCTGTATCACACCCGCTACCAGCCGTACCAGTAAAATCACCCCAATCATCACCAGCAGAAATGATACAAAGGGTAACCAGGGGCCTGAGATACTGGTCGAGCTTTTGAGTCGCTCAGCCACCACAGCCGACAGTTTTACCGCTGCTGCCAGTCCGAGTACAATACCCGCCAGGGAAAAAACGGCCACTACAAAGCCCTTCCGGTAACCCTTCCAGGCTGCCAGTATCAGGCAAATGATAAAGACAAAATCAATGATCATGCGTGCATGGGGGTTATCCTATGACTGGGCTGCCAGCAGTTCTTTCACCAGGGCAGCGACCGCTTTTCCATCGGCCTGACCAGCCAGTTGCTTGGTAGCGGCGCCCATTACTTTTCCCATATCCTGCGGACCGGTAGCACCAGTGGCAGTAATGATATCCGCAATGATCCGGCGCAATTCCTCTCCCTCCAGTTGTTTAGGCAGGAATTTTTCAATCACCGCAATCTCTTCCTGCTCTTTCTGGGCCAGGTCGGGGCGGTTCTGCTGTTGAAATATCTCCAGCGAATCCTTGCGTTGTTTCACCAGTTTCTGGAGCAGTTTCAGTTCGCCTTCGGCACTCACCTGACCATTGGCACCCGGTTCTGTTTTGGCTTTAATGATTTCTGCCTTGATCGCACGCAGGCCGCGGAGCAGGGCTTCATCCTTCGATTTCATGGCATCTTTCATGCCCGCCATCACCTGTTCTTCCAAAGTCATATCGCTGTGTTTAAGGGTTTTGCTTTAATTGTGTTTCCCGGAATTTCTGGTAGAAGCTTTTGGCAAAAGCTTTCATATCAGCAACCAGTTCCTGTTGCTGGGTGGCACGCAGGTAGGTATCGGCCATCGACATCAGGGTCTGGTAATAGAAATCTGCCATCTCATCCACCATCATATCCTTGGTCCAGAGATCAATACGTAGGGCCGATTTATCGGCTGCGTCCCAGAATGCCACCATCATAGCGCGGGCGGCCTGTTTCATGTCGGCAGTACTGTCTGAAGCCGACCATTCGATTTGTTGAGGCACTTTTTGTTCATCCAGCGCCACTTCAATGGTTATTGTAGATTGATGCATAGTTTTTCGTTGCTTGTTCAGAGCGCAAAAATAAGGCTTAAGCCCCATTCTTACCGGTTAACCGCCAGCAGCAGCTGTTCCCAGCAGGCTTCCGCCGTTTGATTCCAGTCAAATGCACGGGACCGTTCCAACCCTTTATGAATATACTGGTTGCGGATGGCTTCGGTACGATACAATGCCAGCATTTGCTGGGCAATAGCATCCGGATCATCCGGTGAGGCCAGCAATGCAGCATCTGCTGCCAGCTCAGTGAGACTGCTGGTATTGGAAGTAATTACGGGTACGCCCGACTGCATGGCTTCAACCACCGGTAAGCCAAAACCTTCCCAATAAGAAGGATATACCAGCGCATAAGCGGCTCCCATTACCCGGTATAGCTGTTCCTCTTCCAGATAACCCAGCATTACCACATCTTCCCGGTATTTATAGGTTTTGAGTTTTTCCAGCAGGTCTTCGTTCTGCCAGGCCAGCCGACCCGCAATCAGCAGTTTCATATTGCTGTGCTGCCATTTCTTGAAAAGAGAGTATGCCCGCAGCAGGTTCATCAGGTTTTTTCGCGGATGGATACTGCCCACAAACAGGAAATACTCACGTCCGTCGGCATACCCCGACTTCACCGCCAGTTTGGCTTCCCAGTCCAGGGGCTGAAAACCCGGTCGGGCCGCACCGGGAATCACGGTTATTTTTTGTTCCGCAACTGCATAGTGTTGCTGTATATCCTGGCGGGAATAGTCCGATACAGTAATCACCCGGCTGGCTTTTTTGAGGAAAGCACCGGTATAATGCCCGTAGTACCAGCGTTGGGCTGCTCCCAGGAATTGCGGATAATGTTTGAATGCCAGGTCATGCACCATTAATACCTGTGGAATACGCGTGGTTAAACTGCAAAAGCCATAAGGCTGAAACCACACATCGGGTTTAAAACCACGCAATGCCAGCGGCGCTTTGATATCATACCAGTATTTATATGCCAGGGGATGTCTTGCAGCAGGACCAACCAATACCGGCACCATATTTGGTTCCATACTAAACCCCGGGTCCCAGGGACGGTCAAAGACCAGAATAAACCGGTGTTCGGGATGCGCACGGGCCATCCGCCATACCACTTCCTTAGCATAATGCCCATATCCTTCAAGCGGATTGTTCTGCAGAAATATGGCATTCACGGCGATTTGCATGGGGCACAAAATTACTGGCTCCGGAGGCAAATCTGTTAAAATAAATAAGCGGTATGGAATACTGGTTTTTTTTACAGATTATTGTTAAATATTATGCGAAAACTATCCCTTCTCTGCGGGCTTGCATTATGCACAAGCGCCATGGCTTCCAACAGTGATTCATTGGAAGTATCCCTGAACAAGAAACAGTTCAAAAAAGGCGATACCCTTGAAATTACCTGTGTGATCCCCGATTTTGAAGCCAAAAAATTAAATGCTTCCACCCTCAACCTCTGGCTCGAAAACCTGCAGACCAACCGCCGCTGGCGTTTTCGCTACCCCTTCATTAATGGCGAAGCCAATGCCCTGTTGGTGGTAGGTGAAACCGTTCCCGAAGGTTTGTATGCCGTGAATATGCTGGTACAAAAGGGATTCTTTCGCTTAACCGGTGTGATTAAAAACCGGATGAAATCCGAAACATCGGTGAACTACCTGGTAGTTCCCAAAAACAAACGCACTTTCCTGGATAATGCCGAGGTAAATGACAATGGCGAATTTCGCCTGAAAAACACCTTGTTTGAAGACTCGGCCTATTTTGTTTTCTCACCGCCTGGTAAAACCAAGCGCAATACCATGGATATTAAAATAGAAACCCAGCTGGATTCTGCTTTCGTACCCGTGATGACTTCCACGGCTTTCATACAGGTGGGCGACCCTGCCGTTGTTGCTACCCTCAGCAGAAAAATAGATACCACCAAATACAGCCTGAACACAGATAATACAGACGATGATGGCCTGTTGCCCGGTGTAGTGGTGACCAGCAAGTTCAAAAGCAAAATGGAACAATACAACGAAGAATATTCACGCGGAATGTTCCAGAACCCGGAAGCAATTGTGTTCGATGGACTGGAAAATGACCAGATCGCCAATTCGGTGAGTATACTTCGCTTCCTCGAAGGCCGCATTCCCGGTTTAACCGTGGTGAAGGACCAGGAAACCAATGTGGAAGTGGCCCGCTGGCGCGATGAAGTTGCTGAGATTTATATCGATGAATTTCAGATGGACCCGGCCGATGCCTGGTTTATTGCACCTTCTGAAATTGCCATGATCAAGGTATACAGACCACCTGCAATGCTCTCCCCTTTCTCTGCTGCCAAGGGTGCTATTGCCATTTATACCAAGAAAGGAAACTATTCCAGCAAGAGTACTACCCGTCACTCATTCATCGTGAAAGGGTATACACCGGCCACTTCGGCCTGGAAATAAAGGGCAAAAACAATCAGTTGGTTTTATAAGGGTGCTTCTGTGAACAAAGGCAATATCCGGTATAATGCTGGTGAGCATTGATTCACGGAGTTGTGTATGCCTGCGAATAAAGGGTTTGTGTTGTCATATACCTGACTGACGCTTCACAAATACTCGGACTGTTTTACCCAACATCATCCTACATTTTTAAGGCTCACTATCATGCGAGATTCCCTCAGATAATTTGTAAAAATCAAGGGTTTTTCTATTTTAAAGGTCCAATGCGGAAATATGCCGGAAACCCTCTTATTCAATAACTTCAAAAAATACATACAGCTCACTGCCACGGAAGAAGAAGCTATACGCTCCCTTGTGACCCGAAACAAATATGAAAAAGGCGATATGCTCAGCAGAGAGGGCGAGGTAAACAGGTATACACATTTTATTATCGAGGGAAGTGTACGCGTTTACTATGTAGATCAGGAAGGGCAGCAACACGTGGTACAATTGGGTATACAGGATTGGTGGGTCAGCGACTATGCCAGTTTTATTACCCAGCAGCCAGCACAATTACAGGTAGAAGCATTGGAGCCCACCGAAACCTATTCCTTTTCGTATGATCGCCTGCAGGATGCCTATATACAAATACCTGCGCTTGAAAGATTTTTCCGACTGCTCATTCAAAAAGCCTACGCATCTTTTCAGCAAAGAATCCTGCAAAGCCTCAGTATGGATGCAACCCAGCGATATGAATCATTTCGCCAGCAATACCCGGAAATGGATCGGCAAATTGCACAGAAACATATTGCATCCTATCTGGGCATGTCGGCAGAATTCCTCAGTAAAGTGAAAAAAAGAATTATGCAGCGCGATAAGTCCCTGCGCAAAAGAATATCTTAAAGCAGTTTTCTGACAAATATTCCATAATTGTATCGGGAGGCAGCAGATCTGCCATACTGATCAATCGTTAAGCCAATTCCCTGTTGTACATGATTGACTTGCCAGCCAAGCCTCAACTGTTCATAACTTCGGTTATGTCCCGCTGCCCCATGGTTGGTCATGAATTGTAAACGCGTATACAGTTGTATCCGGCCGGTAAGCCTCGGTTTTACTTCCAATAAGCCGAATAATTCAAAAGACTGCTCCCTGCCCCAATCGTAACGGGGTGTTAGTACAACCGACCATACACCAGCCCGACGCCTGTATTGCAAGGCCACAGATTGTTTCATTTGTGTAGCAGCGCTGTAAAATAACCCGGCCTGCAAGGTCCAGGATGCCCCCAAACGCCTGGTCAGGTATACCTGATTCATGATTTCATGTGTCTTACCCCCATTTTCAGGATTAGTCTGATAACGAAACATGAGATTGGCAATATGGGTCCATCCCCATTTCCCGGTACCATCTATTTGCTTCTGGGAATTGTGTAAATAGTTGAGATAAGACTGTCCGGCCATTAACTCTACCGGCACCTGTTGTGCATGGGTTGTGTGTATGATAAACAGACAGAGCACAAGCAGTAATTTTTTCATAACCTGTTTTAGCCGCAAAGCTGGTTACAGGTGTTGGTGCGAAAAATGAACTGGTTCAAGTTCCATTGACTTGTTGGGAAGAACTTGAACCAGTTCATTTTTCAGCGTGCCGCGTCATGTCACTTTTGTATCCTAAAAACAAACGTATGAAACAGCTATTATTTCAAACAAAGGACCAGTACAGCGGATTGATTTTACGATGTACCTTATTCCTGGTCATATGGCCCCACGGAGCACAATTTTTATTGGGATGGTTTGGCGGTTATGGATTTAACGGAACCATGCAATACCTCACTCAAACAATGTCATTACCCTGGCTTGTAGCCTTCCTGGTAATTATGATACAGTTTTTGGGAGCCATCGCATTGCTGGCCGGATTGCTTACCCGTCTCATAGCATTGTCCATGATCGGAATGTTTTTGGGCATGATTATTACCAGCCACCTCGACTATGGTTTTTTCATGAACTGGAGTGGTCAGCAGGCTGGTGAAGGTTTTGAGTACCATCTGCTGGTTATTGGAATGTGCCTGGTCCTGTTACTAAACGGCGGAGGTAAGTATGCATGGGATCAAAAATGGGCATGAATCCACTACTGATAAAACAGGTTCTTGGTTTTGGTCACTAAAAAAGCCGTTGGAAACAACGGCTTTTAGAAGTATACAGTTCAATAATTCATTTATTTTCTTCCCATCACTTTCTCTGCAGCCGTAACAATAAACGGCGTATCCAGTCCGTATTTGGTGAGCAGCTCCGTGGGTTTGCCGCTTTCGCCAAAAGTATCGTTGGTACCAATGTATTCAATGGGAATTGGGCAATGTTTAGCAGCTACTTGTGCAACTGCATCACCCAGGCCACCAATTACATTGTGTTCCTCAACAGTAACCGCACATTTGGTTTTACTGATGGAAGCAATGATCGCAGCTTCATCCAGCGGTTTGATGGTGTGTATGTTGATCAGTTCAACGCTGATGCCTTTTTCTTCCAGTATACGTCCGGCTTCAATGGCTTTCCATACCATGTGACCACAGGCAAAAATGGAAACATCAGTGCCTTCACTCAATTGCTGGGCTTTGCCAATAACAAAATCACTACCGTCTTCTTTGGTGAAATTAGGCCACTTGGGGCGACCGAAACGCAGGTAAACCGGACCTTCGTATGAAGCAATGGCTTTGGTGGCTGCTTTGGTCTGGTTAAAATCGCAGGGAACAATCACCGTCATGCCCGGCAGCATTTTCATCAGGCCAATATCTTCCAGTATCTGGTGGGTGGCTCCATCTTCACCCAGGGTAAGACCTGCGTGTGAAGCACATATTTTCACATTCTTACCGCTATAAGCCACACTCTGGCGAATCTGGTCGTACACACGACCGGTGCTGAAGTTGGCGAAAGTAGTGGTATAAGGAATTTTACCACCTACAGTCATGCCCGCTGCAATACCAATCATATTGGCTTCTGCAATACCGCACTGAACAAAACGGTTGGGGAAGTCTTTGATAAAGGGACCCAGTTTCAGGGATCCGGCCAGATCGGCTGTAAGTACCACTACATTTTCATTGGCCTTGCCAATCTCATGGATGCCCTCGCCGAAGCCGCCGCGGGTTTCTTTTTCGTTCAGAACCTGTATGTCTTTCAGTTTCATAGTTGGCAGGTAATTATAAGTGGTGCAAAGAAAAGGATATTCAGGGAGATAGTGAGAAGTCAGTAGTGAATAGTCAGTAGTGAGTGCTGAATTTACTCAATGCTCACTACTGACTACTCGTCCAAGTTATCCTTCAAAAGAACTATAGAAATACGGTGTTTTCGCTTCAAATTCTGCGCTGCAGGTATCTACCATTTTGTAAACACGGGTAATACCCAGTGCTTTTCGTTTTTCGTATACCTGCTCATCGTTACAGTCGCCATTCAGGATATGCGCAATCTGTGCATCGCTGAAACCATTTTTCTTGGCTTCCTTCAGCAGGCCAACGGGCAGGGTATCCAGGGTGTATTGTCCGATTTCTTTTTCCATCTGGCAAATCTGCTGGATCTGGTAGATGAACCAGCGGTCGATACCGGTAGCCTGGGCAATGGTTTTTACGGTTACCCCCTGCATCAGTGCATCCTTGATACGGAATATACGATCCCATTTCGGGGTCTTGATGTATTCCAGCAGGTCTTCACTCTTCATCAGGCTCTTGCCATAATAACCCAGTCCCACTGCTTCGTTCTCGAGACTCTGACAGGCTTTCTGGATGGCTTCGGTGAAGCTGCGGCCAATTGCCATTACCTCACCCACACTTTTCATCTGTAAGCCCAGGGTATCATTGGCTCCTTTGAATTTATCGAAATTCCAGCGGGGTACTTTTACGATTACATAATCCAGTGCCGGTTCAAAATAGGCAGAAGTGGTTTTGGTGATCTGGTTTTTCAGTTCATCCAGTGAATAACCAATGGCCAGTTTGGCGGCAATTTTTGCGATGGGATAACCCGTGGCTTTGGATGCCAGTGCAGAAGAACGGCTTACTCGGGGATTGATTTCCACTGCAATCAGTTCTTCGGTTTCGGGATTCAGCGCAAACTGCACGTTACAGCCACCGGCGAAATTACCCAGCGAACGCATCATCAGCATGGCTTTATTACGCATTTCCTGGAAAGCGCTGTCGCTGAGTGTCATGGCCGGCGCTACGGTAATGGAATCACCGGTATGCACACCCATGGGGTCCAGGTTTTCTACGGTACAGATGATAACAACATTATCATTTTGATCCCGCAGGAGTTCCAGTTCATATTCTTTCCAGCCCAATACCGCTTTTTCTACCAGCACTTCGTGAATAGGAGATGCTTTCAAACCGCGCTCCAGGGCAGCATCCAGGTCTTCTTTGCTGTGAACAAAACCACCACCGGTTCCACCCAGTGTAAAAGAGGGACGGATAACGAGCGGAAACCCGATTTCCTGTGCAAACTCTTTCCCTTCCAGGAAACTGTTGGCTACCCGGCTGGGCGCTACCGCCATACCAATCTTCACCATCAGCTGACGAAACTTCTCACGGTCTTCGGCAGTATCAATAGCAGCCACATCCACACCAATCATGCGCACGCCGTATTTTTCCCATACGCCCAGTTCATCGGCTTCCTTACAAAGGTTTAAGGCTGTTTGTCCGCCCATCGTTGGCAGTACCGCGTCGATCTGGTTCTCATCCAGGATCTGTTCAATACTTTCTACAGTCAGGGGTAACAGATACACTTTGTCGGCCATCATGGGGTCGGTCATGATGGTAGCGGGATTGCTGTTGATCAGGATTACCTTAATCCCTTCTTCCCGTAAACTACGGGCGGCCTGGGAACCGGAATAATCAAATTCACAAGCCTGGCCAATGATAATGGGACCAGAACCAACAATCAGTACACTTTTAATGGAATTGTCTTTGGGCATGGAGGCTAAAAATAAATTGTGCAAATGTACGATGGTGGAGGCAATTGCAGGGATTTGTAAGTTTGAAAATTTGAGAATACGGTATTTTGTTTGGCGATGGCCCGGTTTTCAGGTACCAGAAAGGATTATACCGGTACCCCAATCCGGTAATTCCAGGTACATACCCCTAAAATTTAAT
>JAACZQ010000053.1 GCA_009996675.1 Chitinophagaceae bacterium | reverse complement strand
GAATATGTGGTTCAGCGGCAGAAAGCTCAGCACTTTAGAATCGGGTGCGTCATTAAAAGGGAAACTTTCTTTGGAAAACTGCAGGTTGGTATAAATATTCTGGTGGCTCAGCATCACCCCCTTGGGTGTACCGGTAGTGCCCGAAGTATAAATAATGGTTGCCAGGTGCGTAACGGGTATCTGTTTTTTAATCTCCTCCACCTGTGCAAGTGCCGGGTCGCCGGCATTGGCCAATACTTCTGTCCAATGACGCTCACCTTCAATTCTTTCGAAGGTAAAAATCCCTTTGAGAGAAGGCACTTTCGACATCATGGCTCGTGCTTTCTCCAGCAATTCGGCATTGCTCACGAAAATATATTGTACGGCAGCATCATTCAGAATGAATTCCAGCTCCAGCGCATTGGTAGTGGGGTATACCGGCACCAGTATGGCACCTAATTGCTGAACGGCCAGGTCGGTAAATATCCATTCGGGACGGTTATTGCTGATGATGGCAATCTTATCACTCCCTTCCGGAGTCATATCCCGTCCACTTACGCCCAGCTGCATCAGGCCAGCACTGAAACGATTCACAATATCGGCTACCTGGGTGGTGCTGTAAGGTACCCATTGCCCGTTTTCTTTGGCCGCCAGCATATCCTGTTTGGGAAAATGCTGCAATTGGTGATCCAGGCAATCAAAAAGTCTTTTAATGGTCATAGGGCAATCGTTCATATGATTTCCGCTGGTAGCCATCGTCTCAAACTACAGTCTGACCGATCAGTTCCACTGCGGTTTTACCGGGGGGTTAGGATGGACAAATTACTCAAAAAAGTCCATACATTAAAAGGCCGGAAGCTTGTTTCTTCCGGCTTTGGTGCAGTTATCGGGATAATCAAAAATAATATTGGCCGGTGGGCACTTTAAAGACCCTGCCCGCTTGAAAGGTTTTCCAGGCAGCGGCTTCTTTTTCGTGATTTTTCTGCCAGGCCGCATACATATCCTCATTTACGGCTTCGCCAAAAAGCCATTGATTATACGCTTCAAAAAGCCCTTCCCGGATCAGGTATTGCTGGTGATCGAAGAGGCGGAAGGGGAAACTTGCGGCTTTGCCCGTAAACCAGTCCAGCACAAAACGGGTACGGATAGCTGTGCTGGTTGCTGCATCAAAACCCGTCTTGTTATCGGCCTGTGTTTTTATGATGATATCCAGTATGCTTTTTTCAAATGCAGTATTATTTCCCGCTTTTTGTAATTGTGCCGCTACCGTGGGCACCCACAGTTTTTGCCAGGCATTCACAAGTGCTTTTTTCACTTCTGCTGTACGGGCTGAATAGCTTTCCAGGTTTACAAATAATTCTCCATAAAGCATCACCCGAACCCAGTTGGCAGCCTTGGTATAATAGATACAGGCATTGTAGTAATTACCACTATAATTTCCGTCGGCCTGAATACCTTTTTCCCATTGTTTTATGGCTTCATTAAGATCGTTATCCATAGCCAGAGCCTCGCCGTATTCATTATAAATGACGGCACTGTTGGGGAATTTTTTTAAAGCTGTGCGGTACATTTTTGATGCTTCCTTATACAGGGCTGTCCCTTTATAAGCCAGTCCGAGTATCTGAAAACTCTGTTCATCTGCGTCTGATCTTTCTGTGATTGACCTTCCCACTTCAATGGCTTTGGAAAAATCACGTTTCAGGTAGCAGGCATAAGCCAGGTCTTTGGCGATCTCCAGGTTTCCCGGCGCCTGTTTGATGGCTGTTTCCAAGATGGCAATGGCATTATCCAGGTCACCCTGCTGCAACATGGTCCGGGCTGTTTCCTGCAATTTTTTTCCAGGCTCCTGTGCCGCTACCGATGTGCCCAGCAGGGCACTGATCAGCAAAACAAAAATATACCGCATAAACATCGGGGTTTTCAGATTAATTTATTCGTAGATCAGGTGGGTCAGCAACCCATCCCGCAGCTTGGGTTCAAACCAGGTACTTTTGGGTGGCATCACCTGACCACTGTCGGCTATATCAAACAGCTGGTGTATGGTTACCGGATACAGGCTGAATGCTACTGCTGCACTGCCATTGTTCACCCTTTTCTCCAGCTCGCTCAAACCACGCATACCCCCTACAAAGTCAACACGGGCATCTGTACGGGGATCTTTGATCGCTAAAATGGCATCCAATACTTTATCCTGCAATATGCTTACATCCAGCACACCAATGGGATCATTGGTATAAGTTCCTGGCCTGGCTTTCAGCCGATACCAGTTACCGTCAAGATACATGCCAAACTCATGAATGGCCTGCGGGCGAACAGCTTCCTGTCCGGCCGGTGTTATTTCAAATACATTTTCCAGCGCCTTCAGGAATGCCGCTGCATCCATACCATTCAGGTCTTTGGCGAGGCGGTTGTAATCCATGATATACAATTGCTCAGACGGGAATAATGTGGTCAGGAAATAGTCGGCTGCCGGTGTAGCCTGTTCACCCAGTGCTTTTCGCACTTTGGCAGCAGAAGCTGCACGATGGTGACCATCCGCAATATAGGTACAGGGAATTTCCTGATCAAATAAGTTGGTGATGGCGTCACAGGTATCTGAATCATTAATGATCCAGATGGTATGCTGTATACCGTCATCTGCCAGGAAATCGTACACGGCAGACTTGGTTGCCTTCCATTTTTCAATAATGGCATCTACACCGGCGTGACTGCGGTAAGCCAGAAATACATTTCCGGTTTGAGCACCGGAAACACGTATATGATTGATGCGATCCAGTTCCTTTTCCGGACGGGTGAATTCGTGCTTACGAATGATGTCATTTTCATAATCATCGATACTGCTAACACAAACTAGTCCGGTCTGACTACGGCCATTCATAACCAGTTGGTAGATATAATAGCAGTCTTTGCTTTCGCGGAAGAGTACATCTCTTTTGATAAAAGCCGCCAGGTTATCTTTTGCCTGCTCGTATACTGCAGCTGCATGAATATCGGTGGATTCAGGAAGATCGATTTCGCTTTTAGTGATATGCAGGAAAGAGACCGTATTACCCTGTGCTTCTGTTTTAGCTTCTGCACTGTTCAGTACATCATAAGGACGGCTTGCAACCTGTTTTGCCAACTGTGGTTGCGGGCGCAGGGCCCTGAAAGGTTTAATTTTTGCCATGCCGCAAATATCCGGAATTAATCACAAAGAAAAAGTTAGGAAAACTCGTGGAAGCCTTAACTGATACGTTTTTCGTAAGCGTTTACCCAATTTTTAACAAGTACCGACCGTTTGGTTATCCAGGCATAGAGCGAGATACCGACAATTGCACAAAGGATACCGAACAAAACATCGAGCAGGTAATGGTGACTGGTATAAACTGCTGCAAACCAGATACCTCCCATGATCACAGCAAAGAAAACATTGACCCAGCCCAGTTTATAACGCAACCCATGATACAAAACAATCAGTGGGTATGCAGAATGCAAGGAAGGCATAGCGGCGAAAACATTGGAACTTTTAGCATAGAGACCGCTGAAAATATTTACCTGAAAATATTGATCGAATCTTTCCAGTCCCGCAGTATTACCGGGTGTTCCGGCCTCAAATACAAATCCATGTTGCTGCACATACCAGGGTGGTGCAGCAGGGTAAATATAATAAATGGCAAATCCAATAAGGTTTACCAGCAGGAAAGTGAGTGAGAATTGTAAGAACCAGCTTCTTTTGCGAAAGAACAGAAAAGCAGCAAATCCCAGTGGAACAGGCACCCAACTGAGATAGAAAAAACCGGTCAGGATATCCAGCAGCGTTGTGTGGTTGGCCTGCCAGTACTCATTGGGTGTGAGTATACCGGAAGCCGACTGAATACCAAACCATTTCTTCTCTGCCAGGTACAGGCTTTCAATATGCACTTCATTGTACCGGTAATTGGGAAATGCTTTCATGAAATCGAATATGATCCAGAACAGCATGAATATGGCAAAACCAGTAATGAATTTACGGGTAATGGAAGACAGGTAATACGCTGCATTGAACAGCAGTACCAGGGTAAGTTGATCCTGTTTATAGCCAATCAGCCAGTATGATAACAGCAGATACAGGGCTGAAATACCAAGGGTTATCAGCAGGTCTCTTGCAGTAACAAATGGTGGCTTTTGAGTATGCATATCAGGGCTTGAATCTTTGCATCAATTCTTTGCCGGTTTGTTCATCCCGGCCTTTCAATTCCATATACACCACATTGGGCGACCAGAAACTACCGCCGTCTACCTTAATGAAAATGCGGTTTAGTACGGCTTGCTGACCGTTAATGGTAGCGTAGACTTTGTACTGGTTATCCCTGGGTGAACGCATGAGGAAAAGCGATTGCTTTTTATAGGAAACAAAATGCAGTTTATACACACCATTGCCTTGTGCCCGGGATTTGATCCCGTAGGCAAAAACACGCTGAATATAAGACAGCTCCTTACGCATACCGCCCTCGGGATAGCGGATCCAGAAAACATGTACTGGTTCATCCTGATCCAGCTCCCCATTCTTATCGTAATTGAGTTCACAGATAATGGTATTGGTATTCGCCGTACGCTGTAAATAAAACAACTGTTTGTTGTTCCCATGGGGAACCGGGAAAGTATCCTGCGGCTCAATGATTCTTTCACTGCCTGCTTTGGATCGGTCCTGTGCCTGCAGCTGGTGGGGGGTAGCGGCTAACCCCATCGCCAGTAAAACTATGATGACAGGAATAACAGTTGTATGCTTCTTAGCAGCCGCGTCTTTTTTATCCAGGGCTTTCTTGGCACCCATTAACCTGCTGAAAGCCGTAATATTGGTTAATACAGCCATGATGGCAATGGGAATGGTAAAAATCGACATGGTTTCCAACAAGTGGAATGACACACCCGGCACATACCATTTCCAGTCACCTCCGATATAATGACCGGCGATACCACAGGCCAGCGCCGAAACACCAATCGTTACCACCCGTTCAGGCCGCTGCATCAAACCATCTTTACATTCAATACCCAGGCCCTCGGCCCTTGCACGTGTATAACTAACCATCATAGAACCAATCAATGCAATGAAAGCAAATAATGAACTCAGAAAATAATGGTGTGCCACCAGGTAATAGCAAATACCCAGGAACATCACCAGCTCGCTGTAACGGTCGAGTACCGAATCGAATAAGGCGCCGAAGGAAGAACTCATGTTGCCGAGCCGGGCTACCTGTCCGTCCAGCATATCAAACAATCCGGCGAAAAGAATCAGTGCACCAGCATAACCCACAAAAGAAAGATCGCCGCGGTGGCCTTTTTCACCACCTTCCACAAAAATATATGCCACCCCCACATTCAACAGAAACCCGATAACAGTAACCGCGTTGGGTGTAAGCCCCATTTTGATCAATCCTTTCACAAACGGGTTGATCACCACATAAATGGCTTTCTGTAATTGAATCCGTACCGGAATTTTTTCCATCTACCCTTTCTTTTCCTGATAGTATTGAATTAGAAATCAAATTTAAACCTTGCCCGCACACCCCAGGTGCTGATATTGGGGTTGTCTTTATAATTAAACCGTCGAACCAGGTCAACACGGAATATCTTGAAGATATTACCCACTCCCACACTTCCCTCTACATAAGGCTGTTTATTCAGTCCAAATGTAGTTGGCTGTCCCGATAAAGTCGGGAATTTAATCAGATCGGGGTTTTTAGCCGGGTTATTCTCATCACGGATACCGCCATAGATCATTTTCAGCGACAGCAGTTCCCGCAGCTTCAGCTTACGCAAGAGCGGAATCCGGTTAAAAATCAGTCCATTAAAATGGTGATCAATGGCCACTGATGCAAAATGGTCACTCACAAATTCCTGGAAGTTCATGAGGTTATAAGAGTTCAACTGGTAAGCATAGGTTTGGTTGGCCCGGTGAATGCTTAACAGGGGATAAGGCGCGCTTCCAAAAGTATATCCTCCTTCCAGTACAACATCACTATATCCCAGTTGCGAGAGGAATACCCTTTTTTCAATTCGCAGATTAACATTCTTGTAATTATACTGGCTATTCATCAACCCTTTTACACCAGCTGTAAAGCCCAGGGTAAATATGGGATACTTATTGATGATGGGAATCCGGTACACTTTACCCTGGTAGAACTGCTCTTTCGGCGCCCAGCGCAACTGTACAGAGAATTCGCTGGTATTGATTTCGGGTATATTCACCAGCACCCCATTATCCAGTTTATTGTATATGATGGATCCCGCCGGTTTATGACGCCAGTTACGGAATCCAAGTGTATAGGAAAACCGGCTGGGTAATTCATGCACATACTCCAGTTTGAATATGTCGTTATATATCCACTTATCATTAAGACCGCGTTTGAAAGACAGGAAGAAATTATCTTCCTGAACAAACTGCAATTCCTGACCCGGTATCTTGGTATCATGCTGGTAGCTGGCACGGATGTATTTCAGTGGGAAGGAATAGATGGATTTATTATTGAGTGAATAGGTTGTACTGAGGAAATACTTCCATTTTTCGTCTTTGAATCCATAAGCCCCATAGGTTTCAAAGTAAATGCGCTTGCTCAGCTTGGGTGTTGTTCTACCACCCAAACGCAGCTTGAATCCTTCCACCGGATTGAAGCCATAAAAAGCAGCGGCAGGGCCTAATTCAAACGGACCAAAAGAAGTATATCCAGCAAACAGGAATGTGGCAAAAGCCATGGTTCTGCGGAATGATGGCATTTTCTCCAGGCTGTCGATATTGCTGTAAACCTTGGATTCCACAGCACTCAGGGTATCATGCCTGCTTTTCTCCCAGAAACTATCCGGCAGTTTATCTGATTCCTTGATTTTTACGGTAGGCGTACCCTCGTATGCCGAATCGGGCAACGCCTTATTAATGATAAAGTTCTTGTAAGACACCGTTCGTTCACCGAAAAAGCCACCGCTGGATCCCTTGGTAACAGCCGCTTCCGCCATTACATTGCTTTTGCTGAGGTGATAACGGCCATCGGGATTCTTTTCAAAGTCAAGATCTACATGTAATTCCCGTACAAAGTTCAGGTTCACATTTCTGCTGAGGAACATATCCAGCTTCTGTACAGCGTAGTTTCCATCGAGGGTGATATACATATTACCACGGAACAAGAGGTCGTTGGTATTCCGCGGCGTGAAATACATTTTAATTAGCTTATGCCCGCTTTCGTCGGTAATGGTATCGCGGATATAAAACATGTAAAAAGTTGGCGCCAGGTCGGCGATCGGACTCAGGAACTGGTAAGTGAAAAGCGGGATATTGTTGTCGTAGATATCAATATCCATGATCAGGCGGTTCAGGTAACTGCTCACACCATCGTTATCAATATATTCCCCATAATTCACGCGTTTCTCACCCGTAACAATCACTTTATTTTTCTCGGGTTTCTTCCTGTAATAGTTCTGTGATAATTTTTCTTCCAGGTACACAGGCAATAATGCTTTCCCTTTGAGCTTAACTGTATCACGGTTCTCAAAAAGGAACTGGTACTTGCGCAGGAATTTATTGTTAACCAACTTTTCCGGAACACTGCTTAAGGATACCTGTAATTTTTCATACTGTTCGTACTGTACATAATCGTAGTTCTCCGGCCTGTTCAATGGTTTATTATCAATAACCCTTCTGATCAGCTCAACGGCGGGATTGCCTTTGTTGCGGTACGGTGCTCTTTTATTGGTAGATACTACAACACTATTAATGGCTTTGGGATCTACTTCCAGGGATTCATTGATCTCCTGTTCCTTTCCTACAATAATATTCCTCGTTACAGTCTTATAACCAACATAAGTAATCTGAATAACGCTGATATTACCGCTTGAGGTAAGGGTATAACGACCCAGGCTGTCGGTTACGGTACCCCGACCACCTTTAAATACCACGCTTACATATTGTAGCGGGCTCTTGTTAACCGCATCGGTGATCACACCTTTAATAACGGTTTGGGTATTGCCATTTACCCAGCTCAGGAGCAGAAATGCGCTCATCCAAATCCACCGCGCAACGCCTCGTTTAGTTTTCATTCGTCTATATTATTTAAACACAAATTTTTTCTGCAGGAAGTAGTTATAACTAAACCCTACCAACAGGGATACACTGATCTTCGACAGCAATGGCGTAAAGCCAGCATATTCACGTACCACAAATACCCCTGCCGAAACCAGTAACAGGTTTCCTGCCCATACCAGAATGTATTTCAGCGCTTGTTTGGGAATTCCTCTTTCAGTAGCAGCAAACACCCAGACCCGGCCCAGTAGAAAGTTGGTAATACCTCCGGAAATGGTTCCCGTAATACTACCCGTAAGGTACCAGCAATACAACCACTCTGTCAGTATAATAAAGACAGCAAAGTCAACAATGGTTGCTGCTAATGATGCAGCCTGGGCTTTTACAAAAGTAGCCATGCGCTAAAAAACATTATACCACATAAAAATGTGTAAAAGCAGGTTGGTATATAATCCTGCTATTATATCGTCCATCATCACGCCCCATCCTCCGGGGATGGATTCTGCTTTTCTGATAAACAATGGCTTGGTAATATCCAACAGCCTGAACAGCACAAAACCTGTTGTCACGGTGGCTATGGTTACCGGTATAAAAAGCAGGCTGATCATCATCCCTGCTACTTCATCAATCACTACACGGCTGCTGTCTTTTCCCCATACAGTTTCCACTTTTCCAGCCGACCAGGCCCCCGCAATGGTAACTACAACAGTAGCAACCAATGCTGCCTGGTTAAAGGAATCAGCTGTTCGGGTCAGGTACCAGGGGATGCAGCACACCACCGCTGCGATGGTGCCGCCTCCTTTCAGGTAACCAATGCCCAAACAGCTGGTTATCCGTTGATGCCATTTCAAGCTCATCATTACAATGCTTCTACCAGATCCTGGTAATAATCCAGTCCCAGGTGCGTAATCAGGTCTTCACCCATGATATGACGCAGGGTATTCTGCAATTTGATCAGTTGCTTGAATATATCATGCTCGGGTCTTAATCCCGGTGCTGTTTGTGGTGATTTGAAATAGAATGATAACCACTCCTGGATACCACTCATGTTGGCGCGTTTGGCCAGGTCCATGAAGATGGCCAGATCCAATACAATGGGTGCAGCTAAAATAGAATCGCGGCACAGGAAATTGATCTTTATCTGCATGGAATAACCCAGCCAGCCAAAAATGTCGATATTATCCCAGCTCTCTTTATTATCACCATGCGGAGGATAATAGTTGATGCGCACTTTATGGTAGAGTTCACCATACAAGGAGGGATTGATCTCGGGCTGCAGGATATCTTCCAGTACACTCAGTTTGGAAACCTCTTTGGTTTTGAAGTTATCCGGATCATCCAGCACCAGACCATCGCGGTTACCCAGGATATTGGTAGAGAACCAACCACGTACACCCAGTGCACGGGCATGTAAACCGGGCGCCAGGATGGTTTTCATCAGGGTCTGTCCGGTTTTAAAGTCTTTACCACCAATGGGTGTTCCGGTTTCTTTGGCCAGTTCAATCAATGCGGGGATATCGCAGGTAAGATTGGGTGCACCATTCGCATAAGGGTAGCCCAGTTTGATGGCCGCATAAGCGTAAATCATACTGGGAGAAATATTGGCATCGTTGCTTTTCAGTCCTGCCTCAAATGATTCGATGGTATCATGTACGGCAGAAGGCTCGATATATTTTTCAGTAGAACCACACCATACCAGCACAATACGGTCGCAACCATTCTGCGTACGGAAGTTTTCAATATCATTCATCACTTCCTGTGCCAGTTCCCACTTGGTAGCCGCCTGTTTGATATGATTGCCATCCAGATTCTTGATATAAGATTTATCAAACACCGCTTTCATGGGTTTGATGGCTTCCAGTTCAGTTTTAATAGCGTTCAGCAATACAGGCTCCAGTACTTTGGCATTCATTGCTGCTTCATACACGTTGTCACTGTATACATCCCAACCACCAAAAACCACATCTTTCAATGGCGCCAGGGGCACGAAATCTTTAATGAGTGGGTAACGGTTTTCAGTTCTTTTGCCCAGGCGTATATTGCCCATTTGCGTGAGAGAACCGATGGGTTCGGCGATGCCTTTATTGATGGCTGCCACACCGGCAATAACGGTGGTAGCAACGGCGCCCAAACCAGGTAATAATATACCCAGTTTACCATCGGCGGGTTGGATTTGTTCTTTCATGTTGGTAGTGTTTGTCTTTATATTAAAATCTTGACCCGGTATTTCCGGAGACGTTTATACGAATCAGATATTTTATTTTTTTAACCCTTTGATCATAATTCCCACGATTGACCCGATACGGGTTTCCAGTTTGGCATACTTATCCCCCGTAAACATATCCCGCTCCAAACCCCGCAATGAGCTCACAATAATAGATGGCAGAATGTCCAGCTCTTTTTTGATAGCCGGACTGAATTCACCATTCTCCACCCCATAACGAAGTATCTGCTTCACCAGGTTTACTTCCTGGATATCATACTCCGTATGCAGGTGTTTCATACAACGACCGGTTTCCTGCATTTCGCCGCGGACTACCCGGTAGAGATTGGATTTTTTCTGGAGGGACTTAATCTTGGTAAGGGTAAACAACCGCAATTTCTCTTCTGCCGTAACCGCTTTTTCTACGGCTTCCCGGGCCTGGTGGAAGACTTCTTTCATCTCCCGGCCAATCACAGCATCAAAAATTTCTTCCTTACTGCAATAATAATAGTAGAGCGTACTCTTACCCTTCCCCATGGAACGGGCAATATCTTCCATCGTGGTTTTTTTCAAACCGTACTGCTGGAATAACTTTTGCGCCTCCCGGAGAATATCCGCTTTTATTATTTCGTCTTTCTGGGAAATCATTTTCGACCAAAATCGTATTTCGGTCCAAAAGTAGCTAATTTTAATAAGCCAGTACTTACCGTTTATAAAAAATACTTTTATCCGTGCTTGGCGGCAAAATTGCGCAGCAGATCGCAAAAAGCTTCTACACTGCTGTACGGGAGGGCATTGTACATGCTAACGCGACAGCCACCAACCGTTCTGTATCCTTTAACCCCAATCATACCTGCTTGTTTACATTGCTCCAGAAAAGAGGCTTCCAGGCCGGGATCCTGCAGGAAGAAGACCGCATTCATCAGACTCCGGTCTTCCCGTTGAACGGTAGGTCTAAATACAGGCAGACTGTCCAGCGTATCGTATAGCAACCGGGCCTTGGCTTCATTGCGGCGCTGCATTTCGGCCAGTCCACCTTCCTGAATGATCCAGCGCAGGGTTAACATGCTTACATATACCGCAAATACCGGTGGCGTATTCATCAGGGATCCGGCAGCTATATGTTTCTGGTAATCCATGATGGTAGGTATGGCGCGGCCGGTTTTACCCAGTAATTCTTTTTTTATGATAACCATATTCACACCCGCAGCACCCATGTTTTTCTGGGCGCCGGCATAGATCAGGTCGAACTGATGAAAAGGGGTAGGCCGGCAAAAAATATCGCTGCTCATATCGGCCACCAGCGGTACCTGCACATCAGGATATTGGTGCCATTGTGTGCCTTCTACCGTATTATTGGTGGTGATATGCAGGTAACTGGCCTTGTCCGGAACCAGCAGATCTTTTTGTATGTAGGTATGCTTTTGATCGGAACTATCGGCTACTACATCCACTGTTCCAAATAAAGCCGCTTCCTTTGCGGCTTTATTACCCCAGATACCATTATCGCAATAAGCGGCCAAACCGTTTTGCGGAAGCAGGTTCATAGGCACCTGCATAAACTGTGTGGTAGCACCACCATGCAAAAACAATACAGCATAATCATCCCCCAATCCGGTTAAAGTACGAACCGACTGAATGGCTTCTTCCAGTACTTCCATAAAATGGGTGGTACGATGGCCGATTTCCAGGATGGATAAACCCGTTCCATTAAAGTTATGAATAGCGGCAGCAGCTTCTTCCAGTACCGGTCTGGGCAGGATGGAAGGGCCTGAATTTAGATTATGCAGGAACATATGGTATACGATTGGCTTGCCAACGCAAGGTAGGTAAAATGTACAGCCTATTCATCATGTACATCGGTAACGCCGCCCGATACCGTATACTTCATGGCTTCCGCGGCCGATACATCATGCAGGGGTTTGATGCGGGTGCGCGGTACTATATAGGTAATACCCGAAATGGCATAGGAATGTGGCACATATACCGTCACATGATCCGTCAGCCCGAATTCCTCAGCCGATTGCTGGGTAATAAACCCGATACGCCATACGTCAACAGCATCTACATTAACCAGTACAGGCTTGTCGAATTTCTTTTTATTCCCTGCAAATGCTTCAAGGAAGTCTTTTACGGAACTATAGATGAACTTGATACCCGGTGTTTTCTCCAGCACGGTATCCAATACATCCACCAGTTTGCCCACTACAAAAAGAGAAGATACCCAGCCCACAATCAACACCAGCAGGATCACCACAATAAAACCCAGTCCGGGTATATTGTTCAGGTTACCCGCCGCATCTTTTTCGAGCAGATTCGGGAATAGGGAATTGATGAGATTGGGCAGGAATGCGTCTACCCAGCGGAATAAACCCACCACCACCCACAGGGTAATGCCAATAGGGGCCAGCACAATGAGACCCTGCAAAAACAATTGCAAGAGTTTGCGCAGTGTGACTTTAACGGTGGTCTTATCTAACACATTGAATCCCATGGGTTCTTATCGGTATGATAGTGTAAAGTAACTAAGAAAGCTTCATATTCAGTCCATTACTGCCTGACGAAGCAGGAAAATACATACAGCCGTAAGCTTTTCATTCATCCTTTCCTATCGCCGCTCAACAAAAAATAAGTAAAAAATTGGTGGAAACTTTGGTTACGATTAAAGTTTCCATAGTTTTGCGCTCCTTTTTGATATGGAAACACAGGAAAGAATATTGACGAAAGCGCATGAATTGTTTCTGCGGTACGGCATCCGGAGCATCAGCATGGATGAGATTGCCAATCATTTGGGTATCAGCAAGAAAACCATCTATCAGTTCTATGCCGATAAGGATACCCTGGTAGAAGATGTCATTAACATTGAGATCTGCAAAACCAAGGACGATTGTGTTATTGGCAGAACCAATAGCGACAATGCCGTTCAGGAAGTTTTCCTGGCGGTAGATATGGTACAGGAAATGCTGAAGCACATGAACCCGGCCGTGATGTACGACCTGGAAAAATACCATGCCCGGGCCTACCGCAAACTCACCGATCACAAGAACAAATTCATGTATGATGTGATTAAGAGTAATCTGGAATGGGGTATTGAGCAGGAATTATACCGGAATGATATTGATGTTGACCTCATGACCCGCTACCGACTGGCCAGCACTTTTATGATGTTTGATACGGAGAGCTTCCCCCCCTCAAAGTTCACCAGCATACAGATCATCACAGCCCTCACAGAGCATTTTCTGATGGGTATTGCTACGGCAAAAGGACTTAAACTGATTCAGAAATACAAGCAACAAAGACTTAAAAAGTAAATCTTATGAGCAAGCGAAGATTCAAGCGGATGGCGCTCTTGCCGGTGGTATTACTAATGGGCTTTACAACAATGGCCCAGACCGCCGGCTCGCATGCCTTTACCATCCAGCAATGTATTGACTATGCAGCCAAAAACAATGTACAGGTTAAAAATGCCCTGCTGAATGTACAGGTACAGCAGCAAACCAACCGCGACATTACAGCTGCAGCTTTACCTACCGTAACAGGTAGTGTGGGCGGAAATGATTACCTGCAATTGCCGGTATCATTATTACCCGGCGAAGTATTCGGTCAGCCTGCGGGCACTTTTATCCCCGTTCGGTTTGGTACCAAGTACAATGCCAGCGCCACCATTCAGTTGCAGCAATTGCTGTTCGACGGCCAGGTATTCATTGGTCTCCAGGCTCGTGAAACTTCTATCCAGTTCCAGAACAAGAACCGGGAAGTAACCGAAGAAGCCATCAAAACCAATATCTACAAAATCTACTACCAGCTGGTAGCCAGCAAAACACAGATCGACCTGCTGGATGCCAACATCAACCGTCTTGCCAAACTGGAGCATGATACGCGCGAATTGTATAAGAATGGTTTTGTGGAGAAGCTGGACCTCGATAAAATAGCTGTTCAGGTAGCCAACCTGCAAACAGAAAAGCTGAAAGCCCTGAACAGCATCGACATGGGATACCTGGGGCTGAAAACCCTCATGGGCATGCCGGCGAAAGATACCCTGGTGCTTACGGATAAGCTCTCCGATGATGAAATCAAAAAAGATTTTTCATTGGACACGGCGTATAACTACAGCGATCGTAAAGAGTTCCAGTATATGCAACTGGGTAAAAAACTCAATGAGTTCAACATCAAACGTTACCAGTTAAGCTACCTGCCTACAGTTTCACTCACCGGTGCTTATACCAAGAATGCACAACGTAATAAGTTTGATTTCTTTGGCAAGGGTGACTGGTTTACCACATCCTATATCGGTTTAAACGTATCTATTCCCATTTTCGACGGACTGGCCAAAGATGCGCGCATCAAGAAAGCCAGGCTGGAACTCAAACAAACCGAGAACCAGATCGATAACCTGAAACTGTCGATTGATAATGAAGTAACCCAGGCCCGTTTGAATTTCAGAACAGCCCTGGCTACCATGAATTTTCAGCGTAAGAATATGGATCTCGCCGAAAGCGTATATACACAGACCAAGAAAAAATATGAGATCGGTACCGGCTCCAATACGGAGATCACCGCGGCACAGACCGACCTGGTAACGGCACAAACCAATTATATCAATGCCCTGTATACTGCCATTATTGCAAGGGTAGATTATTTAAAAGCAACCGGAAAACTATAACATTCTAAAACCTAGTATATGCAAAAGATATTAGCAATCGTAACGCTCGCTGCAACCGTAGGACTGGCTTCCTGTGGCAGTAGCTCCGCTGATCAGAAAGGCGGCGCTGTAGCGGAGAAAAACAAACAATTAGCCGAGCTGAAGAAACAACGCGACGAACTGAGCACCAAGATCACCGGTCTGGAACAGGAAATCCTGAAGCTGGATCCCAATGCAGCCAAGGCAGCCAATGCCAAACTGGTTACTCTTGGCGCCATTGCACCGGAAACCTTTACCCACTATATTGATCTGCAGGGTAAGGTAGAGTCTGAAAACATTTCCTATATCACGCCCCGCGGTCAGGGTGGCCAGGTAAAAGCCTTACTCATCAAAAGAGGTGATGTGGTAGCCAAGGGTCAGCTGATCCTGAAACTGGACGATGCATTACAACGCCAGGCGTTGATTGCAGCAGAGCAGGGTCTCGAAACCCTGAAAACACAACTCTCATTTGCCAAAACCCTGTACCAGAAACAAAAGAATCTCTGGGATCAGAATATTGGTACCGAAGTACAGCTCATTACCGCCAAGAATAATGTAGAAACCCTGGAAACACAACTGAAAAGTGCGCAGGAGCAGGTTAAACTGAGTAAAGAACAACTCTCTTTTACCAGTGTATACAGTGATGTTAGTGGTGTAGCTGAAGAAGTGAATATCCGTGTGGGTGAGATTTTTGCCGGTCCTGGTCAGATTCGCATTGTAAATACCAGTAATCTGAAAGTAACTGCTGAAGTGCCCGAGAATTATCTCGAGCGCGTGAAGAATGGCAGCAAACTGAAAGTAACCCTGCCCGATATCAATAAAACCATTGATGCAACCATCAGTGTGGCAGGCAAAATCATCAACCCGATCAACAGAAGCTTCTTTATTGAAGCCCGTATTCAAAACGACAAAGATTTCCGTCCCAACCAGGTTGCGCTGGTAAAGATCCAGGATTATACCATCAACAATGCCATCACTGTTCCCGTAAACACATTGCAGAGCGATGAGAAGGGTAAATATGTAATGGTTGCTGTGAAGGAAGGCGATAAACTGATTGCCCGCAAGAAGCAGGTAACCGCCGGTGAATTCTATGGCGATAAAATGGAAATCAAATCTGGCCTGCAGGCCGGTGATCAGGTAATTACCGAAGGATACCAGAGTCTGTATGAAGGCCAGGTAATTACCACCAGCAGTAAATAATAAAGGTCCGAAAGACCAATATTCAATCTGAACAAGTAAACTAATTGTATGAGTGTTCTAGAAAATATCAAGGGGAAGTTCAAGGAGTTTGGCCCAACCACCTGGAGCATCAAGAATAAAACATCCATCTACCTGATGATGTTGTTCGTGAGCCTGGCGGGTATATTCCAGTTCGTTACCCTTCCCAAAGAACAATTTCCTGATATTGTTATTCCCACCATTTATGTGCAAACCATTCATGTGGGTAACTCTCCCAAGGATATAGAGAACCTGGTAACCCGTCCCATTGAAAAACAAATCAAGGGTATTACCGGTGCCAAAATCAAAAAATTCACCAGCACTTCCCAGCAGGATTATTCTGCCATCATTGTAGAGTTTGATACCGATGTTAAAACCGATATCGCCCTGCAGAAAGTAAAAGATGCGGTGGATAAAGCCAAACAGGACCTGCCCACCGATCTTACCCAGGAACCTACCGTACTGGAAGTAAGCTTCAGCGAGCAACCCATTATGTATGTGAACCTGAGTGGCGACTATGATCTGCAGCGTCTGAAAAAATATGCCGATGACCTGAAAGACAAATTGGAAGACCTGTCACAGATCAACCGTGTAGATGTAGTAGGTGCTCCGGAACGTGAGTTCCAGATCAACGTAGATAATTACCGCATGCAAAGTGCCGGTATTACGTTCGATGATATCACTGCTGCTATCCAGCGGGAAAATATGGACATTTCCGGTGGTCTGCTGGAAGTAGGCAATATGAAGCGCAACCTGCAACTGAAAGGTCAGCTGAAAACCGCCAACGATATCCAACAGATTATCATACGCAATACCGGCGGTGCACCCATTTACCTGAAAGACATTGCCAATATTATTGATACAGTCAAAGAAAAAGAAAGCTATGCGCGTCTGGATGGCAAAAACGTGGTAACGCTGAACATCATTAAACGTAGCGGGGAGAACCTGATTGAAACCAGCGATGCGGTTAAACAGGTGGTAAATGAGGGCAAGGGTGTGCTGTATCCCACCGATATGAAAGCGGTTATTACGGGCGACCAGAGTATTCAAACCCGTACTTCTTTCAATGACCTGGTTAACTCCATTGTCATTGGCTTCGTACTGGTACTGATTGTACTCATGTTCTTCATGGGTGTGGTGAACGCATTCTTCGTAGCCCTCTCTGTACCCCTGAGTATGTTTGTGGCATTCGTATTCCTGCCCGGCGCGGACCTCATTGTGGGTACACATGTAACCCTCAACTTCATCGTACTCTTTGCCTTGCTATTTGGCCTGGGTATTATTGTGGATGACGCCATTGTGGTGATTGAAAATACCCACCGCATTTTCACCGAGTCGAAGGGTAAGCTGAATGCTACCGTATCGGCCAGGATGGCAGCAGGTGAAGTATTTGTACCGGTACTGGCGGGTACCCTTACCACGCTGGCACCTTTCTTCCCCCTCATTTTCTGGCCGGGTATCATTGGTAAATTCATGGTATACCTCCCTACCATGCTCATCTTTACGCTGGCAGCATCGCTGGTGGTGGCATTCATCATGAACCCTGTTTTTGCAGTGGATTTCATGAACCATGATGAAGAGAAAAAAGAACCCAAGAGCGCCATCTTCCGCAAACGCGGATTCTGGATTGCAGTAGGTATCGGTATACTACTGGATATTGCCGGTGCCACTTTCTGGGGCAACCTGCTCATCTTCTTCATGATCCTGGTTGTTTTCAATCGTTATGTACTGGATGAAGCCATTCATAAATTCCAGAACAAAGCGCTGCCCTGGATCATGAATCATTATGAAACATTGCTGCGCTGGGCATTGAAAGGCTGGAGACCAGTACACCTGTTACTCGGGACCATTGCTCTTTTCTTTGTATCGCTCTTCATATTTGTAGGTTCTATCGGTTCAGGCCGTATTCCGGTTACTTTCTTCCCCAAAGGAGACCCTAACCAGATTTATGTGTACCTGAAACTGCCCGTAGGAACCAATGTGGAATATACCGACTCCATTACCCGTATCCTCGAAGGAAGGGTGAATAAAGTACTCGGACTGGAGAATGGCAAACAAAACCCGGTTGTGGAAAGTGTGATCAGTAACGTAGCCGTTGGTGCCAGCGACCCCGCCAGTGGCGATCGTAGTACCCGCAGTGAACTGGGACGTATACAAGTATCATTTGTGGAATTTGAAAAACGACACAGCACTTCAACCCGTCCGTACCTGGATCAGATCCGTGCGGCCATAAAAGGTATTCCCGGTGCGGAGATCAGTGTTGACCAGGAAAGCGGCGGTCCTCCCACCGATCCTCCCATCAATATTGAAATCGCCAGTGAAGATTTTGATGCCATGATCAAGGGTGCCAGCTTACTGAAGAACTACCTGGACTCTATCCGTGTGCCCGGTGTGGAAGAACTGAAGATGGATGTGGACCTGAAGAATCCTGAAATCACACTCAGTGTTGATCGTCAGCGTGCCCTGATCGAAGGTGTTTCCACAGCACAGATAGGTATGCAGATTCGTACTGCCCTGTTTGGCCGTGAAGTATCCAAGATTAAGGAAGGCAAGGAAGAATATAAGATACAGTTGCGTAATAATGAACTGCAGCGTAAGAGTCTCACCGACCTGCTGAATATGCGCATCTCCTTCCGGGATATGGCATCAGGTGGTGCAGTGAAGAATATACCCATCAGTTCACTGGTGAAAGTAGAACCCACCAGTACACTGGGTAGTGTGAAGCGCAAGAATCAGAAACGTTTGATCACACTGCGTTCCAATGTACTCACTACTGAAGGCTATAATGCTACAGCCGTAAACCAGGTAATTGCCAAACATATTGCCGAATTCAAAGGAATGCCGGATGGCGTAACGGTGAAACAAACCGGTGAAGGAGAACAACAGGCTGAAACAGGTGCATTCCTGCTCAAAGCGCTGTTGATAGCCCTGGGGCTGATTCTGCTGGTACTGGTATTACAGTTCAACAGTGTTAGCAAACCCGTAATCATTCTCACCGAAATTATTTTCAGCGTGATCGGTGTATTCATTGGTTTCAGTATTACCGGTATGGAAGTATCGGTACTGATGACCGGTTTGGGTATTGTAGGTCTGGCAGGTATTGTGGTGAAGAATGGTATCCTGGTGATTGAGTTTGCTGATGAGTTACGTTCCCGTGGTGTAAAAACCCGTGAAGCAGTAATACAGGCGGGTAAGACACGTATCATTCCTGTACTGCTTACCGCACTGGCTGCCATCCTCGGATTCATTCCTATTGCCGTTGGTTTCAATATCAACTTTATTACCCTGTTCTCAGCATTAAATCCGCATATTTTCTTCGGTGGTGATAACGTGGTATTCTGGAAGCCATTGAGCTGGACCATCATCTTCGGTCTTGCCTTCGCTTTCTTCATGACGCTGATCATCGTACCCAGTATGTACCTGATTGCAGAACGTTTACGCCGACCCATGCGCCGCATGTTTGGTGGTAAATGGATCAGCTTCCTGGGTATACCACCCTTAACCATCATCTTCCTCTTACTGATGGTTGCCGTATTGATCCGCAACAGGATAGCCAGAAAAAAACGTGAGAAACGTTTGAAAAACACTGCTACCGTCAATGAAGCTTTTATCGGTAGCTGGTTCTAAATTGACAGTTGGTTTTTGGTACTATACAGGGCCGCCCCGCAAGGGCGGCTCTTTTTTTGCGGCAAATACGCTCTACTTTCTGTG
The DNA here is from genome assembly GCA_009996675.1 of Chitinophagaceae bacterium. GTDB lineage: Bacteria > Bacteroidota > Bacteroidia > Chitinophagales > Chitinophagaceae > Sediminibacterium. The sequence continues at coordinate 22,361 of JAACZQ010000053.1, read as the reverse complement.
TATCTCTGTGTCTTCAGTAGCTATCAATATGCATACATACAATACCCAAACCTATCCCCTACAGCCATTAACCTACCAACTGATTGGCATTGGCATGGAAATACACAGGCTGCTGGGTAAAGGTTTTTTAGAAATCGTATACAAAGACGCTTTTGAATATGAGCTAAATACCCGGGGCATATTATATGAAAGAGAAAAAGAATATGCCGTTACCTATAAAAACATCATTTTACCACACAAATTTTTTGCTGACTTTGTTATCGAGAACTGTATTATTTTAGAAATCAAGTCTAAGGTTGGTATTATTGAGCAGCACCAGGCACAAGTGCTCAACTATCTGGCTGTATCAAGACTAAAACTGGGCTTATTATTAAACTTTCATGAAAAATCACTGCAATACAATAGAATCGTTTTATAATCTGTGCATCTGTGGCGAATAATTAAGCCACAGATGCACAGATTTGTGTAATAATTAGGCAACCCTTACTACTTATACTAAAACAGCTCCCATGAGACAAAACCATGAAATAGATTATAAAATCTACGGCGAAGAAATGCAGTATGTGGAAGTTGAACTGGATCCGAATGAAACTGCCATTGCCGAACCCGGTGCTTTTATGATGATGGACGATGGCATTCAGATGGAAACCCTGTTTGGCGACGGCAGTCAGCAACAGAATACCAGCATCCTCGGCAAACTATTCAACGCTGGCAAACGCGTGCTGGTAGGTGAAAGCCTGTTCATGACCGCATTCACCAATGCTTCCCACGGTAAAAAAACGGTGAGCTTCGCCTCTCCCTACCCTGGTAAAATCATCCCCATTGATCTCTCTATCTTTCAAAACAAGATCATTTGTCAGAAAGATGCATTCCTCTGCGCCGCCAAAGGTGTAAGTATCGGCATTGAATTCCAGCGCAAACTGGGAACAGGCCTCTTTGGTGGTGAAGGTTTTATTATGGAGAAACTGGAAGGCGATGGTATGGCTTTCATGCATGCTTGCGGACATGTGGTACAGCGTCACCTGATGGCAGGCGATATGCTGAAAATAGATACCGGTTGTATCGTTGGTTTCACTTCCGGTATTGATTATGATATACAGTTTGTGGGTGGTATCAAAAACACGCTCTTCGGCGGCGAAGGTTTATTCTTTGCCACCCTGCGCGGCCCCGGAACCGTATGGATACAAACACTGCCGATCAGCCGGCTAGCCGGCCGCATTCTGCAATACGGCACTTATAAACGTAAAGAAGAAGGTAGTATTCTCGGTGGCATTGGCAATGTACTGGATGGAGACGGCTGGTAAATAATCATCGTATGGATATAACAAGAAAGGTAATTGTATTTATTGCAGTCAGTACAGACGGATTCATAGCAGGCGAGAACGATGACCTGTCCTTTCTCGATGGCGTACAGGTAGCCGGAGAAGACTATGGCTACCACGATTTTGTGCAATCGGTAGATACGGTTATCATGGGCCGGAAAACCTACGACAAAGTACTGGGTTTTGGTATTCCTTATCCGCATACCGGCCGCAAATCCTATGTGGTATCGAAAGAACGCAAAGGACAGGATGCACATGTAACCTACTGGAATGATGATCCGGGCAAACTGGTTCATCATCTTCGGACTGAAGCAGGTGGTCATATTTTTGTAGATGGCGGCAGTACGGTGATCCGCTCCTTATTGGAGGAAAATCTGATCGATCGTTTCATCATTTCCACCATACCCTGCCTGGTAGGCAAAGGCGTAAAACTGTTTGAAACCGGTTATCCCGCACAAAACCTGAAACTATTGCGGTCTTGCAGTTTCCCTTCCGGGCTGGTACAATGCTGGTATGAAAGAATCTGATACAAACCCGGTTGCCTCACCGGGTTTGTTGTATTTTGCCTTTTCAATAAGTGGTGATGGACATACGCAACGAACAAGCGCTTCGTGATTTCTTCAACAGTAAAGTGGCACAATACAACCAGCCATCCTTTATAGCTGATGATCCTGTTTCTATTCCGCATGCATTTACGCAAAAACAGGATCAGGAGATTGCTGGTTTCTTTGCTGCTATCTTCGCATGGGGTAACCGTACCACTATTATCAATAAGACAAGGGAACTGATGCAGTTGATGGATCAGCAGCCTCATCAGTTTTGCCTGCACCACAGTGAAAAAGACCTGCGCTCCCTGCTGCATTTTAAGCACCGCACATTCAACACCACCGATCTCTTATACTTTATTGCTTTTCTGCAACAGCATTACCTTCAATACAAATCCCTGGAAGACGCTTTCCTGCAAAAAGATGCCGATACCATGGAAATGCGGCTTATCCGGTTTCACAACTATTTTTTTTCGCTGCCAGACGCACCTTCCCGTACCCGTAAACATATCGCTACTCCGTACAAAGGCTCTTCCTGTAAACGCCTCAATATGTTTCTTCGCTGGATGGTGCGTCAGGACGATCAGGGAGTAGACCTCGGACTATGGAAACGCATTCATCCACGCGAACTTATTTGTCCCATTGACCTGCATGTAGCCAGAGTAGCCAAACGCTTTCAGTTATTGGACAGGAAACAAACGGACTGGCTGGCTGCCGAAGAGCTCACCAGTTACCTCCGCACGCTGGACCCGGAAGATCCGGTGAAATATGATTTTGCTTTGTTTGGATTGGGGGTGATGGAGAAATATTAAGGGCCCTCCTGCAAAAGGAGAGCCCTTTATTTATTACGACAGATGAACAGGGTCAGAAGAAGAACATAGACTGGCGTCCGCCGACTTTACCACCAGCACCTTTACCAGCAGCGCCAAAACTGCGGATGTTATAGGTGAAAGTCAGCATCAGGTAACGCTGCATAATATTGGTTTGCCGGTCGGTGATATAGTTTTCCGAAGCAAAACGGAAAATAGACCGGTTCTGGTTTAGCAGATCAAATACGGAGAACTTCAGCATACCCTTATCATCTTTCAGGAAGAGATAGGTCAGACCGGCGTTCACCAGTGAGACAGTTTTCTGGATACCAGGGGCTGCCTGGGAATTGTAACGACTGTCGAGCGATACTTCCCAAACCAGTTTCTTTGGCAAACGAACCACCAGATCGCTGGTAATACTCTGCCGGTTTACTTTGAGATTGGTGAATTCTTTGCTCTCATAATACGTGTTACTGAAACCACGGTTATAATTCAGGTTCACTTCAATCTTATCCATCCAGTTGATGCCACCACGGAGATAAGGACTGAAGTCCAGCGCTTTTACATAGCTCTTCCGCGCATTGATGATCATAAAATTGCGGCTATAGTTTACATTATAACCCGCTCCTATATTGAACTGGAAATTGGTATTGACTTTATACTGTTTATTGAAATAGAAATTGGTATAGAAACTCTGAATACCATCGGCATTCACCGGCATAGTGGTTTGCACGCCATTGGCACTAACTGTACGGCTTCTTACCACACCATTCTGACTGAAATTACCACCCAGGTAAGCACTCAGGAATAGTTGTTTCTGTGGCACATTCTTGAAAAAATTAAGGTTTATGCCATGAGAAATAGCAGGCTGTAGATCGGGGTTTCCGCGGTTGATATACAAGGGGTTGGTATTGTCTGCCACCGGCTGAATATCATAAATACCGGGTGGGGTAATATTTGCGTTATAGCTCAGGTTAAACTCGCGCCAGTTGATATTGGCACTGGGTAAAACATAACGGAAATGCTGGTCTACTTTGGTGTTCAGTGTTTTGAAGTCGTTGGAAATGTCCAGCCACTGCATATTAACACTGGCAGTTACACTTAATTTTTTATAGCGCCAGTTCAATCCGGTTGAAGCATTATTACGCATATTCTTCCGGAACAGTTTACTGGTCAGTGTTGGATTCAACTGATCGTATTTGCCATTGGAGGAATTTTTGTTGTAGGTAGCCAGATCGTCTTCATTGGTGAAATAGTTCATGGAGTAATTCACCCGAAGCGATAACTGTTTGGTCAGTGGTTCATTATAATTGAGTGTGGTATTCACCGTGAAGTTGGCCGATTCCCGGTCGCGCAACTGATCGAGGGTACTGCTGCCGGTGGGATAAAAGGTATTCTGTACCGTATTGAACTGTTCGTTATTAGTGTTGTTGAAATTAATAAAGTTAAACACGTTGAAATTGCGGCCCTTTTTCTTACGGGAACTGCTGAAATAACTCAGGCTATGGTTATAGCCCAGGTCATTACCCTGTGTTTTTTGCAGGTTCCGGCTATCACTAAGGCGACCAGTGAAATTATTGGTGTTCTCAATATCGGTGAGTCTGTTGCCATGGTTCTCCCCGATGGTCAAATTAGGTCTGAACTCCAGTCGGTTTACCGAATCAATCTTCCAGCGTAAACCCATACCAATACGGTGGCTGTTGGTGAACTGAACTTCATCGCGGTTGGTGCGGGTATTCAGAATGGTATCACTGAGAAACTGTTGTCGGTTTTCAATATCACGGATATCGTTACGGGTAGTGCCATAAAAATATTGGGTATTGAGTGTGAAGCCTTTCTTGAATTCATTATTCAGGTTAAAGCCTACACCTGCCGAGCGTTGTATACCCTGACCGGTTCCACCGAAAGAAATACCGTTCACATTCAGTCCCCCATTACCATTGATGGAAATGGAATTGATGCCACTCCGGTCGAAACCGCCGAGGGTCTGAATATCTTTAAAGCCAAAACCGGCTTTGTTGAGGTTATTACCAAAACCCAGTACACTTACCTGCAGGGTATCCCGGAACATATTCACAATACCGCCACCTTCATACAAATTACCTTCGCCTTTACCGGCATAGAGTTTACCAAACAATCCCTGTTTGATGGCTTTTTTGAGTTTGAGGTTGATGATCTGTCCCACATCGGCCTTGGCTTTATCGGGATTGGCTTCCAGTTCATCCTTATCATCCAGTACCTGTATTTTATCGATGACATTGGCGGGCAGGTTACGCGTGGCCATTTTGGGATCACCACCGAAGAAATCTTTTCCGTCAACCAGTAAGCGATTTACTTTTTTACCATTCACAGTAATATTACCATCCATATCCAGCTGTACACCGGGCAGTTTTTTCAAGAGGTCTTCTACTAGGGCTGTGGGTAAGGTTTTGAAGGAAGAGGCATTGAATTCAATCGTGTCTTTTTTCACGACTACCGGTGGGCGTTCGGCTATTACCAGCACTTCATCCAGTGTTTGTCCGGAATTCGGATGCAGTTCAATGGTACCCATATCTTTGGTGTTCTGTCCCGCGCTTAATGCAAATTCCTGGCGATATACATGATAACCGGTATAAGAAACCAGTACCCGCAAATTGGTTTGCAGCGGGAGGCCAGTGATTTTAAATTCTCCGGTTGTGGTACTGAGGCGATAGGTTAATAAAACAGTATCACTGGCTTTGAATACCGAAACCGTAGCCAGTGCCATGGGTTGCTTGCTGGCAGAATCCACCAGTTTACCTGTAAGGATACCGCTACCCGTTTGGGCTTGGGCAGTTAAGATCAGACATAGGCTCATACTGAGCAGCAAAATCAATTTGCGCATGGTTTGTTTTTTCTCGTAAACAATTCAACAGGATGGAAGAGCCGGTCAGATACCCTGGTACATGGCATGATACACCATGGACATATCCAACAGGCTGGTCCCGTCTGGTTTTTTGCTTTTTTCCCGAATGTGTATAGATGACGATGATGTGCGGCTGGGGGAGATCGCGCATATCAGCAACAGCATCAGGGCTGCTGACAATATAAACGTAAAAAGAATCCGCCTGTTACACATCGTAATAAGATTGTTTTAACAAATAATATAAGAGTCCCGATGCAGTAAAAGGTTGGAACGGGTGAATGATTTTTTTTAATCGGTCTCTTCCAGTTCAAATAAGGCATCTACCGGCACCCCGAATACCCGGGCCAGTTTAAGGGCCAGCACAGTGGAGGGGACATATTTCCCGGCTTCCATGGTATTGATGGTCTGTCGGCTCACCGCTACTTTACGGGCCAGGTCGTCCTGGGTAAGATTATGTATGGCGCGTTGTACTTTGATCTTGTTTTTCATGGATTCTCACGGTTATACTGAAACAATACATAACGGAAGCGCAGGATGAAAATTACCAGCACGGTGAACATATTATAAGCCATCACCTGGAAGAACTGTGTGCCATATACGGCCAGTATACTAATCACCAAAACGGCATAATTGGCATACACCGCCCATTGCAAAGCTTCCAGCCGGAAATGCTGAATGGCCTCATCCTCCACTTTTTCACGGGTAAATGCTACCAGTACCAGGCTGATGATCAGTCCCACCGATACCAGCTCATCGGTAAAATTATTGCTCACGGAAAATTCCAGGGTACCCTTACCCAGGCCCTCCCAGCGTAGCCAGGGCAATTCATAATCCCAGAACATATAGGCAATACCCAGGGCTAAAAAAGGCACCAGTAACACATAGCCCCATTTGCGGTAACTATGCGGAAATAATCGAACAGGTTTCATATTATCAGGTTTGTTTCTGAGAACAAAGGTAAAGCGTGTTTTTCATTTTGTCAAGTATTTTTTACATTTTGTATGATGTTTTTGATACTCAATTGAAAACCAGGGGCTTTTGTACATTTAGGGATATGGAATACGATATCCGGCAACTGGTACAGCGCGAACCGGCGGAGCTGGCAGCTTTCCTGAACGAGCTGATCAACCGCGATTTTGGGGGATTGATCCGGTTATTGTATCGGTTGGATATCTCTGAAACGAAACTGCGCAGCATACTGGCCGACCTTCCCCAGGAAGATGCCGGTGTTTTAATCGCTTCCCTCATCCTCGAAAGAGAAGCCCAGAAACAAAAGTCACGAGAAGAGTTCAAACAAAGTGGTGAGATACCGGAGGATGAGCGGTGGTAAACAGCCGATCTGGCATCTATGACCCGCTTCCAGAAAAATATGCTTCCACAAACGCACCCGCATACCCCTTAATCATCTCCCTCACGTCCCGGAACTGCTGCATGATTGTTTCCTCCGTGCCTTTGGCTTTTGCCGGATCAGGGAAATTATGGTGTAAGCGAAGGGCATTACCGGGTATATACGGACAATGCTCCTGTGCATGGTCACAGACCGTAATAATATAATCGAAAACAATATCACGATACTCGTTCACATGGTTGGACGTATGTTTCGATATATCAATACCATCTTCCTGCATAATGGCAACAGCGCGGGGATTAACCCCATGGGTTTCAATCCCCGCACTATACACCATCGCCTTGTTACCCAACATCTGCTGCAGGTAACCATGCATGATCTGACTGCGGCAACTATTGCCGGTACAAAGAACTAGTATGTTTTTAGTCATATTGATAACGGAAATTTAAGCACAACAGCCGGGTTCACAACAAGTTGTTTTTTCCTGCAGTGGTTTTTGTGCATAAACAGTAATACTGAAAATACCGGATTGTCCCGAACGGAAAGCAGCGATCTGATCAGCATTGAGGTATTGCGAAAGAATATCATCGGGTATATGAATCTGTTTTTCTTTCTGCAGCACTATACCGGTAAAGCCATTGCTGTGCACCAGTTCCAGATACACTTCTTTCTGAATGGCTCCGGATACACAACCGGCATACATTTCTGCTGCTTCCTTCAGTTCCGCGGGTAAATCACTCACCAGTACCACATCACTGATACTGAAATGCCCGCCTGGTTTTAATACCCGGTATATTTCCTTGAATACGCCGTCTTTATTGGGCACCAGGTTTAATACACAATTGCTCACCACCACATCGGCCACATTACTGGTCACAGGCATCTGCTCAATATCGCCCTGACGAAATTCCACATTGTTAAAGCCCCTCGCTTCAGCATTGCTTCTTGCTTTTTCAATCATGGCTGGCGTAAAATCTATACCAATTACTTTTCCCGTATCGCCTATTTCGTGACGGGCAATAAAACAATCATTCCCGGCACCACTACCCAGATCAATCACAGTATCCCCTTTTTTGATCTGCGCAAACTGTGTAGGCAATCCGCAGCCCAGTCCCAGATCGGCATCGGGGTTATAACCTTCCAGTTGCGAATAGTCGTCCGACATAATATTATACACTTCGGTAGAGCAAGATCCTGATCCGCAACAGGAAGCTGCATTGGTTTCTTTGTCCTGCAAGGCTATTTCACTGTATTTTTCCCGGACCAGGTTTTTCAATTCAATGTCTGTTTTCATATTTATATTGTTTAGTTTAATCGTAAAATACCGATAAATGAAGGCAAAAAAAATGACTTCCATATACCATAATAACTTACCACATAAGCAAGGACCCCCGCCATCGGTTTAGCAGCAATCACCTGTACCACAAGACACCGGTTTATCAAATAACGCACGCAACATAGTACCTGCTTTTGCCCAGGCTTTCCCATCAATACAATAACAAACCGATACGCCTTCCACTTCGCCTTTGATCAGTCCCGCTTCTTTTAATTCTTTCAAATGCTGCGAAACGGTTGACTGTGACAAAGGCAATTCATCCACAATATCACCACATACACAGGCCTGCTTTTTCAGCAGTAAGTTTAGAATAGCAACCCGTGCCGGATGCGATAATGCTTTGGCATATTTGGCCAGCACCAATTCCTGCTGTGTATACGTTTCTGTTTTTGTAGCACCCATATCAATCGCAATATTACGATGAATAAATAAACCACCAAAACTTTTTTCGCTGATTAGTGATGAAATGCCCTGTTCATCCCCTTTTCCCGGGGACCGACTACCCAGTTACTTCAATTTAATTGATTTATTGTCAATGACTTACGCCATTTCAACCCAGATCAGCAATGGCAGCCAGAAATGGACATCAAGGGCATTCTCCCTGCGCAATAAACTGATAGTCATTGTGTTAAAGCTATGACTGGACCTTTTTCCATTGTGGTTTCCAGGGCACTAAGCCGCATTTAAGCCGCCTCTAAGCCGCCTCTTTAATGAGGCGGCTTAGGAGGGAATTGATCTCGGATAAAATAGGGTGGACTATCGCAAAAAAGAAGAAAAGCCTGGTATCCGGCATGCCATTAATGCATGCCGATAGAGCAGTTCAGCCGGATTCAGCTGATGGGATTGGCTATCTTACACACAGATGATCACCCCATTCCGCAAAAACTATTGGATTGCCGCATTATTGTACTTGCTGCTTGCCAGCTACGGTTCGCTGGCACAGTCAACTTTGCCATGCAATATGTTCGCCGATCAACCGGTCAACAAACTGGGAACAGATACCATTACTGTACAGGTCAAATACTTTAGCTGGACCATGAGCGTACCGGAACAGCCTAACCGCATGCAGCAAGATTTTTTCCGGCAACTGGAAAAGCAATATGGACTCCGGTATACTATTTTGTGCCAACCGCTTTCCTGCGATTCGCTTTTCAGTATACCGATTATTGCACGTGCTGATTGGGAGGGATACTTTTTTAAATTATCGGACAAACGAAATCCAACACTGCGATGCGGACAGGTGCTGGAATTAACGCTGGTTCGCTATCCGCAAAAATTAACACATGCCAACACGCCTTTTTACCTGATCGTTCAATTCAAACCAACAGCTAAAATATTACCGGTTAAGCTAACACCTTACCTGCAAAAACTACATGGAATAACGGGTAGCTGTGAAGAATACAAGGAGTAAAGAGATCCTCTTTACTTAATCAACCGATCTACCGTTTCCAGCACATAGCCTGCTGCTTTCCACTGCCTGATCAGTTCCGGCAGCTTGTAGTACAGTTTATCCATCCGCCGCATACCTACCCCCACATGCATCAATAATATGGTGCCGTTGAGTGTTTCGCGTTGCTGGTATTCCTGTAAAGCCGCCATAATTTTTTCGGAAGAAACATAGGCATTACCCATTTTGGGCCAGGTATAATCTGCATTGGTACGTGTGCCTGGTGTAAAACTGAAGAGTTTCACGCCCTCATTGCGCAACCAGCGCGCTACCGTTTTGTTCCACCATTCATAGGGCGGAATATAATAAGCCGGCTTTTTAGCATCATACACACCGGCTCTGCGCATGGCGGCAATATTTAACCGGTAATCTTTCAGCAGCGAATCACGGGTTACCAGCGTACTGTCGCGATATACCCAATCGTTGTACAACAGATGCCCATCGGAATGCGGTCCCAGGTAATGTCCGTCTGCATGCAATTGCCGTATACCGGAAAGGAATTTGGGATTGCGATAGAATCTTCCGGTAAAAAAGAAAGATGCTTTCACACCAGCTTCTTTCAATGCCTGGCGAATGAACTTAAGCCCTTCTGCGTCTTCATCACCCGTAAATACCAATGCCATATTTTTCTGTTGCCTGTCTCCCCGGATCACAGCACCCTGATCCTGCTGGTAAGTACTGTTGAATGCAAAGGGATTCGCACCGGTCCATTGTTTGGTTTTCCTGGCTTCCTGCTCTTTGGCAGCCAGCAGGTAAATGAGGGAAGCCGTACCGTCCATCGTAGGTTCATTGGTACTGTAATCGCCATAATCATCGTGATACACGGCCAGGTTGCTCTGAAACTGTGCATACTCATCGGCGTCTTTCAGTTGTATACCAATCAATCCTTTGTAGATACTGGTATACACCGGTCCGTCTACCAATCCACCATCTATGGGATAATTTTTCAGGTGTGTGAATGCCGAATGTGGATCTATGGGTGTATCACCCCAGGAAGGTAATCCATACACCATACTGGTACCCCAGGGATTGCAGCCAAAGAGCCAGTCGATATTGGCCTGCTCCAGTTCTGCATAGCTATTATCATGTTCGGTTACCCGATACCAGTAACACTGCATGGCAAATGCCACAGTGAGGTTATTGCTGCACCAGATAAATGGTATACCGCGGTAAAAAGCATTTTGCCGGGCTTTCTGCCAAACAGCATCAATGCCTTTTTCATAATACTGCGACAGGGTATCCCTGGTATCACCGGAAACCGTACGCAGCAATTCGCGATGGCCCAGGTTGATGAAGGGGTACCACTGGTAATGCTGTGCTGTATCTTTTCCCAGCCAGGGCGTTACGGGTTCCTGTGCAGCATACTGCATGGCTTCTTTGCGATAGCCTGCCTGTTTTCCGTTGTTGTGTTGCAGTAAGGAAGCAGCTGCCAGCTCCATATCATCCACCCAATTGCCTTCTGCATAGATATAGGGCGACAGCACCGATGCTGTTTGCGCCACACCGGGTAGTTTTTGTCCGAATGCATAAGCCGACAATGATTTCTGGTACAGGGTTTTGGCCAATGCCGGATCCTGCTTCTGATACATCAGGGATGCCAGTGCAAAAGTGCTGGCGAATTTACCGGCAGTAGAAGCCACACCGGTGGTAGCATTCCTGAATTTACCGCGGACCTGTGGTTTACCCGACACAAAATAAATAGGCCTTTCAATACCTCTGCCATAGTAATTGGTATCTTCTTTGGGAATACGCATCCCCCTATGATCCCGATCATCACCCAACTGGTTGAACATGATTTCATCGGCCGGGTTCATTTTCAGGAGCCAGTTCAAACCCCAGCGTGCTTCATCCAGTACATCCGGAATTGTATTACTACCCTTCAATCCATTGGCCTGATGCGCATCGGTAAATACATCCGGGAAATCGCGGTAAGCCGAAAACAAATGCCAGGTTGCATTGGCTGAAGTAGTGGTGTACTGCAGGTAATCACTGGCATCGTGCCAGCCACCGCTAACGGGAATGAATGTGCTGTCGGGCATGGGCCCATATAAAGTATAACCATCACGGGTATGGCAGCTATCGTTGAGAAAAGGGTTGAAACCACTGCGCTGCTGCCGCATATACCGCAAACAGAAATCGGCGCTACCCTTGTATACATCGGCATGGATGCGTATCTCCGGTGATCTTATGCCATTCGCTTCCAGGTAATATGTACCACTGGTATTAAACGCAGAGAAATTGAGACGGGCAGTCTGGTTAAACGGACCATAAGTACCCATACCCTGGATATGACGGATGGTATAGACGACTTGTCCGTTTTGCCGGTTCACCAGCGAAACTTCATCGGGTAAAGATCCATCCTGACTGCACCAGACCGCTACTTTAATACCATCGGGTGTATAGCCCAGTTGGTTAATACGTATCCAGGCTTTTTCTTCGGAAACAGGGATCCTGGCAAAAGCCAGCAGGCAGCAACAGGTGAGGGAAGCCAGCAACCATTTCATAAGCAGTACTTGAACTTGAAAGATAATATCATTAGCCGCATTCCCCCAGTACTTTTTAAGCTATTTTCGCCTCACAAATTTTGCTGCCCATGAAACTGGTTTCTTATCTCAATGATGGCCGCGATCAGCTGGCTTTTTTACACGAAGGATATTTGTACGACTGCGATCTGGTACACCCCGAGCTGCCCAATTCCATGAATATGTTTTTGCAGTACTGGGATGATATGTACCCCATTGCCCGCGTGGTTGATCAAGCCATTAAAGATGGCCGGATTGGTCAGGATAAAGGCGTGGCGATGGACGGACTGGATATATTGGCACCCGTTCCCTTCCCTACTTCCTGCCGGGATGGTTATGCGTTTCGTCAGCACGTAGCCGCTGCCCGCCGCAACCGCAAAGTGGATATGATTCCAGAATTTGACCAGTATCCCATTTTCTATTTCACCAATCACCACAGCATACAGGGTCCTGGTAATATTTACGTGATGCCCGATCATTTGGAGAAACTGGATTTTGAACTGGAAGCGGCAATTGTGATCTGTAAAACAGGCCGCAATATTCCGGCAGAGGCAGCAGACCAGTATATTGGTGGCCTGATGATCATGAACGATATGAGTGCACGCCGTTTGCAGATGGAAGAAATGTTACTGAACCTGGGACCTGCCAAGGGCAAGGATTTCTCTACGGTAATAGGTCCCTGCCTGGTTACCCTGGATGAACTGGAATCCTTGGAAATACCCGCCAAAGCCGGTCATGTTGGCAAAAGCTGGAACCTGGGTATGCGTTGTTGGGTGAACGGTGTTCAGGTGAGTGCGGGTAATGTGGGGGATATGGACTGGACCTTTGCTGAAATCATTGAACGCTGCGCCTATGGGGTTACCCTGCACCCCGGTGATGTGATTGGCAGTGGTACGGTAGGAACCGGCTGTTTCCTGGAACTGAATGGCACGGGCAAACTCAATAATCCTGATTATCAGGAACAATGGCTGCAACCGGGCGATGTGGTAGCCATGGAAATCGATGGACTGGGCCGGTTGGAAAATACGATTGTACCAGAGGAGAGCAGTTTTTCCATCCTGGCTAAGAAAAAATAGGATGAATGGCGGTCATTTTAACAATTCCGCCGCCGGCATTTTTGTATATTTGGTTAGAACCAATTCAAAAAAACGATTCGATATGAAAAAGTTAATGTTACTCGCAATGGCTGCTTTCCTGGTTACCGGCGCTGCATTTGCAGGTGGTGATCATAAACACGATGGTAAGAAATGTGCCAAAGCCAAAGAATGCTCTAAAGATGGTAAAGATTGCTGCAGCAAAGACAAAGACAGCAAGGATGCCAGCAAAAAAACTGAAACCAAGCCAGTCGCAAAGAAAACAACCAAGGCCTAAGCTGGTTCAACAAATAAAAGATTCAGACCCTCGCTAAACAGCGGGGGTTTTTTAGTTCATAGATACGCAGCTGACGGATGCATTAGTTGCATAGCGGCGTACACCTGCTTTAAAAGATCTGTTCCAACTCCTGCAAGTGATACACGGTATAGGTAGGCACAATATGCGCCGGCTGGTTGATATGATTCACAAATACAGTGTCCATACCCGCATTGATCCCACCCTGTATATCGGCATCCAGGTTATCGCCAATCATAATACTCTGTTCTATTTGCGCACCGGTCTGTTGCAGGGCATAATCAAAGATCTCTTTCTGGGGCTTCAGGCTATTACTGGCTTCGGAAGTAATCACGGCTTCAAAATAGCCATCCAGTCCTGATTGTTTTAGCTTATTGTGCTGCGTTTTTTCAAAACCATTGGTTACGAGGTGTAAACGGTAGTTTTTCCCCCGCAGATAATCCAGTATTTCAAATGTATAAGGGAACAGTGCTTTTTTGGATGGCAGTGTTTCCAGGAATTCCTGTCCCAGTTGCCGCGATAATGCTTCATCGGCCAGTTTATAATCCAGCAATGTGAGCCACATTCTTTTCCAGCGCAGTTCTTCCTGTTTGATAAAGCCCTTGGTATAGCGGTCCCAGAGCCGGTGATTGTGGTAGGTATATTTTTCGAAGAATTCCCCGAATGGACCGATCCCTTTTTCCGGCAGCCGGTGCTGTTCATACAGGTCGTGCAGGGTATCGCGTGAATTGGTTTCAAAATCCCATAAAGTATGATCCAGGTCGAAGAATAGGTGTTGGTAAGCCATATGCCAAAATTAAGTAATCGCCACACCATTTAAACAAAGCGGCTGTTTTCTATGGAAAATGATTTATTTAGCATATTGATTGTACTTCTAAACAGTTTCCTATGTTAGTTGTGGTTACCGGTGCATCCAGGGGTATTGGCAAAGCCATTGCCGAATCATTCGCAGTAGCAGGTCATAGCCTTCTCTTATGCAGCAGGGGCAGCAAACAACTCTATGATACCCTCCAGGAACTGCAAACGCGTTTTCCCGAAGCGGTGATCAAAGCAAAGCCGGCAGATATGACCCAACGGGAAGATATTCAGGCTTTTGCCAGCTGGTGCCTGGAGCAGGGCGTACCGGATATTGTGGTGAATAATGCCGGTCACTTTATACCCGGCAGTGTACACAATGAACCCGAAGGCTCACTGGAAGAAATGCTCCAATCCAATCTCTTCAGTGCCTACCACCTCACCCGATTACTCTTACCGGATATGATGGCGCGCAAGAGCGGACATATCTTCAATATCTGTTCCATTGCCTCCTTACATGCCTATGCCAATGGTGGCAGTTATAGTATCAGCAAATATGCATTGGCTGGCTTCAGTCGCAACCTGCGCGAGGAAATGAAACCTTTTGGTATTAAAGTCACGGCCGTATACCCCGGCGCCGTTCTCACTGCCAGTTGGGATGGCTCCAACATCGACCCCAAACGCATCATGGCAGCTGCCGATATTGCGCAAATGATCTACACCGCATCACAACTCTCACCCATGGCTGTGGTAGAAGACCTTGTACTGAGACCACAACTGGGAGACCTGTGAGTGGAAAGTTTGACTTTTTGATTTTTTGATTTTTTGATTGTGGTCAGTTGGTCACTGCCTGGAGACAGACAGCCCCTTTCGCCCCCTCACTCACTACTGACTACTCACTATTGACTACTCCCCACTTCCCCTATGCTTCTGATAAACAAGGCATTAAAAATCAGCCCTCCCTTATTTCCCGTTTCTGTTTGATTTATTGAAAACAACGATTACATTAGCGTCCCCCCTCTCCCTTTTGATACTGCATAAATAACTGTAGGGCCTGGAGCTGAAGGCAAGGTTGTCATCCATCGCTTAGCCAGTGATACAACTATGTTCCGGCTTATCGGAACATTCATACACATTGATTTCCATTCATCATTAAAATAGCAAACATGAACGCAAATAAAATGCTTTGGGAAAAAGGCGATTTTACCCAGCTGGCCAAAACCATGCGCAAAAGCGGTGAAGCGCTGGTAGCATCTTTGGGCATTACCAAGAGTGATCATATCCTCGACCTGGGTTGTGGCGACGGCACCACGGCTATACCGGCCGCTAAATTGGCAGCATCGGTGCTGGGTGTTGATATAGCAAGCAACCTGGTAGCAGCGGGTAATAGGCGCGTTGCAGAAGAAGGCCTGACTAACTGCCGTTTCCAGGAGGGCGATGCCATTGCACTTGTTGATTTGGCCGACAAACAATTTGACCTCGTCATCAGCATTTTTGGTGCCATGTTCGCACCCAAGCCAGTTGACGTTGCCAAAGAAATGGTACGAGTAACCAAACCCGGCGGTAAAATAGTGATGGGGAACTGGATACCCGGGGACCCAACGCTGGTAGCACAAATACTAAAAATCAGTTCTGCCTATACACCACCGCCACCGGAGGGATTCATCAGTCCGATGTTATGGGGCAAGGAGGAAGAAGTAATTGAACGTTTTGCACAGGCAGGCATCAAAAAGGATCAGATCAACTGTGTTAAAGACAGTTTTACATTCAGTGCTCCTTATTCACCATCGGCATTTGTACAGGTATTCAAAACCTATTACGGCCCCACCATGAATGCATTTGAAGCAGCAGAAAAAAACGGACAAGCATCAAAACTGCAGGAAGAGCTGGAGTCCTTGTTCCAAAGTCAGAATAAAAGTACAGAAGCAAGTAGCACAACCATACCTGCTACTTTCTTGAAAGTGACGGTTTCCGTATAGCCTATTTCCGGTTGTACTATATAAGAGTTGTAGTTTGTTGTTTTTGGTTCGCAACAAATCACAACTCTTTTAGTTGCCGGCGTTTCACCTTTACCCTCATATTCATAACATTTCCTTCATCCTTTCCTAACATTCCGTTCATACGCCTGCAGCAATTTTGCTAAACTCCCTCCGTATGGAAAGACGTTTGTTAGACGTGGTGGTGATGAGTGATCTGCATTTGGGCACTTATGGATGTCATGCCACTGAAATTGTTAACTACCTCAAAAGTATCCAGCCGCAGATACTGGTCCTGAATGGCGATATCATTGATATCTGGCAGTTCAAGAAACGTTATTTCCCTGTAGCACATATGCAGGTGATCAAGGAAATCATGCACCTGCTCAGTAAAGGCACCCGTGTTATTTATATCACCGGCAACCATGATGAAGTGCTGCGTCGTTACAGCGATATGCAATTGGGCAATTTCCAGCTCACCGATAAAGTGGTGATGGAGATCAATGGTAAAATGACCTGGATCTTCCATGGCGATGTATTTGATGCCACCACCAGAGGCAGCGCCAAACTGCTGGCCAAACTGGGCGGGCATGGTTACGACCTGCTGATCCTGATCAATCGTTTCATCAACTGGTTCCTGAAATCCATCGGGCGCGAAAAGATGAGCTTCAGCAAGAAAGTAAAGAACGGGGTGAAGAAAGCCGTATCCTGGATCGGCAATTTCGAGCAAACTGCCGCTGAACTGGCGATTGAAAAAAAATACGATTATGTGATCTGTGGTCATATCCACCAGCCGCAACACCGCACTGTTACTACAAAAGAAGGTTCGGTAGTGTACCTCAACAGCGGCGACTGGATCGAGAACCTCACAGCACTGGAATACAGTCACCAGGAATGGCAGATTTATCAGTACGATGAAAAACAGTTTACTTCCTCAGTTGCGCCTGTGGTAACTATGGAAAAGAAACTCCCGCAACTGAATGTCGTCACCGACGAAGTGGCTTTATTTCTTCACTCCTTAGTCATGCAATAAACTATGCCAGCCAAAATATTATACGCTGTACAAGCTACCGGGAACGGACATATCAGCCGTGCCATGGAAATCCTGCCTTTTTTAGAACAGTACGGAACAGTGGATGTATTCCTCAGCGGCAGCAACAGCCACCTGCAACCCAAACTGCCTGTGCGTTACCGCAGTAATGGTTTGAGTTTGTTTTATGGGAATACTGGTGGCCTGGATTACTGGCGCATGTGGAAGGAGCTGAACCTGCGTCGTATCTGGAAAGATGCCAGGGAGCTTCCTGTGGAGCAATACGATATAGTGTTGAACGATTTTGACAGCATCACTGCATTGGCCTGCCGTTTAAAGAAAGTTCCTTCGATCGGATTTGGGCACCAGGCCAGTTTTCAAAGCAGGTATACACCACGTGCTGCTAAAAAAGATATCATGGGTGAATGGGTATTGCAACAGTATGCCCCGGCCAGCGCTTATATGGGTTTGCATTTTTCGGCTTATGATGACTTTATTTATCCCCCTGTTATCAAATCAACAATCCTGCAGGCCGTTCCGGAGAACAGGGGTCATATTACCGTATACCTCTCACACTACAGCGACCAGGAAATTAGCAAAGCCCTGGCATCATTAACCGATCTGCGGTTTGAAGTATTCTCTAAACAAGTGAAGCAGGTTACAAGGGTTGGTCATATTACATTCCTACCCATCAGCCATGACGGATTTACCCAAAGTATGATTCATGCAGCTGGTGTCATAACCGGTGCTGGTTTTGAAACACCTGCAGAAGCATTGTATCTGGGCAAGCCGTTGCTTTGTTTACCCATACGCGGACAATACGAGCAATTGTGTAATGCGGCGGCCATGCAGGCCATGGGTGTAGTAGTGGTGGATAAGATCAAAGCAGATTTTCCGATGCAGGTACAAAACTGGCTGCAGACAAAAACGGTGCAGCCCTTAGCCTTATCACACAGCACTTACGATATTGTACAACAGACTATAGAACTGGGCAGAAGTCTGCGTGCTTCAGATACACCAGATGCCTGGTTGAATGAAGAAGATCTGGTTACTTTATTTTAGTTGCAAAGCAATACCTGCCAGGCTTTCGCAATATCGCCGGCGTCCAGCAAGGCAGCAGCATAATGGTGTAGTTCTTTTTCCATCTCCACCGGGTTCACGGAAAAATATTGGAAGATCTGTTTAACCTGATCATCGGCAAAAGCCGGATCAATTTCCGGGAAAGCAGCTACATTGGCCAGCATGCCCAGGTGGTTACCGGTTAATATGGTACTGTTGCGAACCGATTCAGGCAACTGATCAATACCGATACCCAGTTGTGTATTGGGTTTGGGTACTTTAAATAGATTGGATTCGTCTACGCGGCAATACCAGTCGCCACCCAGCCTGGCTACCAGTTGCAGTTTACGCTGATCTATCTTGCCATCTTCACCCAGCACGCTTTCATCTACATGCATGCAAAGCACTTCGGCAATTACCAGCTGACCGGCGCCACCAATATCACCCAGGCTCTTCACTTCATTCACTTTACACTCCAGTTTGATCCTGGCTTCTTTTACCATGGGCGGGCGTACCAGGGTTGCAGCCTGCTTGGTAAACCCTGCTTTCACAAATTCATCGGTTCCTTTGGGGTATTCGCAGCTGGATAGACTGGTTTGTTGTACCATATCGTATTCCACAATATTCACCACACATTCCGGCACTTCCAGTACATTCTCCAGGGTATGTTTAACCGTATTATCTCTGCCGCGACGGGAAGGTGAAAACACCACAATGGGTGGATTGGAAGAAAACAGGTTGAAAAAGCTGAAAGGGCTCAGGTTGGCATGACCATCTTTATCAATGGTGCTGGCAAAACAAATGGGACGGGGTGCAATAGCGTGTTGCAGCCACTGCTGTTTTTCCTGAAAGGAAAGATTACTGAAATCAATAGTTTTCATCTGTTTTGTTTTGAGCCCCGGCGATGGTATTAAGCCCAGCTGGCCAGTACGGTTACACCGCCTTTCACCACCTGATTCATTGCAACATTTACTTTAGTGCCTACGGGCAGGAGGATATCTACCCGGCTGCCGAATTTGATGAAGCCATACTCATCGCACTGGTTCACCTGCTGGCCTACCTGTGTATAGTTACAGATGCGTTTGGCCAGGGCTCCGGCAATTTGTTTGTAGAGGATGGAACCATGGCTATTCTTCACCACCACACTCCAACGTTCGTTTTCGGTGGAGGATTTGGGATGCCAGGCCACCAGGTATTTGCCTTTATGGTATTTATTATAGATCACTTCTCCACTCATGGGGTTACGGTTCACGTGAACATTGGCAGGGCTCATGAAGATGCTTACCTGTAAACGCTTATCCTGGAAAAATTCCTCATCAATGATTTCTTCAATCACCACCACTTTACCATCGGCCGGGCAAATGATCTTGTTATCATCAATGGTCAGCTGCCGGTTGGGAATGCGGAAAAAGGAGATAATGAACAGGAGTAAGGCCAGGGTTACAATAAAAATGGCGATCGCGAGCCAGGGGATACGGGCACTTAAAAAGGTAAAAGAAGCCAGGTTCAGCAGTCCGAAGATCAGTGCTGAAATACCAATAGATTGATAGCCTTCACGATGAATGGTCATTGCAGTATGGGTTGAACGGCAAAGGTAAACGGATTGAAGCAAACGGCCAGTATTGCTTAGAGAAAGAGGTTCAATACCAGCCATACATAGGGCGTAGCCAGCAGCAGGGAATCGAAGCGATCCAGGAAACCGCCATGTCCGGGCATGATTTGTCCGCTGTCTTTCACACCCGCCATCCGTTTGAGCTTGCTTTCGAGCAGGTCACCCGCCGTACCCATGATGGCCGCAGTGCTGGTAATCAGCAACATATTTTTGGTATCGAAATGAAAATAATAGTAGCCGGCCATGGATACTGCAATAACAGCCAGTATGGCCCCACCCACCGTACCCTCCCAGGTTTTTTTGGGTGAAATGGAAGAAAACGGGGTTTTACCAATGAGGGAACCCACCAGATAAGCCATGGTATCATTGATCCAAATGGTGGCGATAATGATCATGGGCAGTATCCAGCCCTTACCCGCCAGAAAGCTGTTACTGAAATGACCACGCAGGTCCATCATCAATCCCCAGGGCATAGCTATATACAGGAAACCCAATACGGTATAGGTAATGATCTGCCAGTCGGGCTTCCGGGTCTTGATGAGCTTGAATACCAGCAGGCCAGCCAGTGCACCCAGTATTAACCATTGGCCAATCTCGCTTAACAGGATATTTCCGATGCGGAAATTCTGGTCGGTCATCCAAAACATAAAACCCAGTCCAATCAATATAGCACCCCAGCGATGCAAAGAAGAAATGCCTCGGTAGCGGGCATCAATCAGGCCCACGAGTTTAAAATATTCCAGCCAGCAACCGATGTGAATCATGACAAAAAGTGCCAGAAAACTCCAATGGTTCCATAATAAGCCCGTTAACATCAGGGCTACAAAAACCACGGCCGTGAGGGCCCGGGTACGGAGGGTTTGCAAGTTCAAAGCCATGGGGTGAAGATAGGTTTTGTTGTGATTTACACAAGCCCCCGGTAATCACTAATTCAACAGGGTATTATTGATCAGCTCTTTGGCGGTTACTGAAAAAGCAGCGGGTACAAACAACTGTATATCCCCGAACATAGGATAACTGCTGTCCTGCTTATTCAGCAACTGAACAGGGATATTATTCTCTTCCAGCATACCTCTTACAATGGAAGCTTCTGAAAAAACGCGGGTACTGAATACTTTTTCCCAATGCTGCACGACAGGAATATTAAATGGTTTCGGTATGGTTGCGGAAGGTACGATTTGTTTCCTGTTGCAGGAGCCGGAAGAGATACCAGAGTACCGGCACTGCCAGTAAACCCCACCAGACCGGGGTATTATCATCCATCACTTGCTCAATAGACTGCCCCTGCTTACCCAGTATAAAGAGTTGTGTAACCACAATGGCATTATTCAGAAAATGCATGAGTATGCTCAGCCAGAGTTTACCGGTATACTGAAAGATAAAACCCAGCAGCAAGCCCAGTGCTGCTCTGGGCAGGAAACCGAAAAAGGAAAAATGGATGGCACTGAACAGGATACTGGCAATCAGGATCCCCAGCCAGGGACGACGGGTCCAGGCCACAAACAATTGCTGAAAAGCACCACGGAATAATACTTCTTCAAAAATGGCCGGAGCCAGTGCCATTACCAGCAAAGCCAGTATGAAATCCGTCCATCCCGGCATATAGGCCATATTCATCATGGCGCTTTTATAAGCCTGTTCCATGGCCTGTGCTTTCTGCTGCCAGGAACCGGGTAATACAATATGCTGGTTGAGTTCACCCAATGCCCCGCTCAATACCATACCGGCCAGGGAAATCAGCACTACCAGGAATACCTGACGGATATTGGCACCCTTGTTCAAGCCCAGGTAGGACCATGCTTTTTTTTGCTGTATCCGTACAAAAATCAATACCGGCAGTAAAAATGATACCAAGGTTCCCAGGGTATTAAACAGGCGGGATACATTGGCATGTTCCGGCAAATTCAGGGCATCGGGCACCTGTAATAAGGATACGCCCATGAGCTGGGCCGCAAGCAGGGCCACCAATAAGGACCCAATGATCATACTCGACCCAACCAATGCCAGTAAAAGGGCAAACTGTACCGGGTAGCTTAATCCGTTTCTCTGATTCATGCGTATTGACAAATAAGCTTGTAAATTTGCAGTTCCAAACTGTCTGCCAACTAAGGTACAGGTATCGGATGATACTCGGGCTCCGGTCAGGATTGATTTTAGCCCTTTGTCCGGCCAAAAAGCCATCCTATACCCGTAACAGGTTGTCGGATACTGGTTTTCAGCAGTTTGACCGATATTTAAGCGAATGGTTAAGATAGATACAATAGAACTCCCCGATTTCCCCCTGCTC